>JADYXS010000300.1 GCA_021772155.1 Candidatus Obscuribacter sp. | reverse complement strand
CCTGCAGTGCAGCCAAGCAAAAGGGCGGAAACAGCGTTTGTGACGCGTCCGCTACGCCTGTTTAGGCAAAATCGCTGAAATCAAAATGATGCTGAGCGGTCGTCTTTGATGTACTGGGCTCAAAGGTGGCGCGATCACACCCTAGAAGGCGTCTCTTGCGCTGCCCGTGCTGGCTGCAGGCTTCGCCGCCTATCCCGTTCCAGCGTCGCAAGACCCGAGTGAAGGCAGGGACGGCTACGACAGAGGCTGTCCGGTGGTGCCTAACCAGAGCATAAGAGCTAATGGAACTGAGTGGTAACGTATTCGTCAGCATTTTCGAGCCGTGTTTCGCTCGCCAGCAGCCCTGCGCAGAAGAAATTCAGATGCGGGCTTGCCGGGTGAAACTCACATCAGCTGAGAGGAATACAGATTTTGTGTCATCCGATTCCGATAGACAAAGACTTCGGCATTTGCGAGCATAGCCCGCTTGACCATTTGTTGCTCGTCTTGGCGGGAGTTCTGGTTGGTCAGGTGTCAATGAAAGACGCTCATGTCTTTGCCTTGAAAGCCTGGTTGATAAAGCGGGCGGATGAGTTTCAAGTAATTGATTATCTTGAGATTGGCATCAAAAATAAAGTTGAGCCATGCAACGTAGACCTGTTGGCGCGTATCGGCAAAGACGAGTCTGGGCAGATAGTGTTCTGGCATCTTGGATTACCCTGGCCTGGGTGCTGGGCAGCTTAATCAGGATTGTCCTCTAGCTCAAAAAGGCAAAATTCCGCTCTCCGTTACCACCGCCAGTGGTGCATCAGAAGGGCGCGTCGCGACGCGCCCGTGGGCGACCTATGCTGCTATCCCGCGGTCTGGTCAGTTTAGGTCAGCGGCAACTTATCGATTTTGGCTGCCAGAATGAAGTCCGCTTCTGAGAGCCCGCCGATTGCGTGCGTCGACAATTCGATTTTTAGTTCTCCCCAGCGCACGACCAAATCAGGATGATGACCCTGTTCCTCGGCCAGAGAGCCGACGCTATTGGCTGCCTGAAGGGCTTTGGCGAAATCCTTAGTCTTGATCGATTTGACAAGTTTTTCGTCGTCCACAGTCCAGCCGCTTAGTTCCGCGCAGAGAGTTTTGATTTGTTCACCGCTAAGTTTCGGAGTGGCACCACTACAAGGGATGCACGTTTTTTCTGCAAGTGACATAATTTAGTCCTTAGTCTGATTGTCCAGCAGCTTCCACAGCACTTTCTGGTGATATTTCCATAGAGAAGACATCCATTTTCGGTTGAGAACGATCGTCCGGCGGCTCAACCAACGTAAGCACCATTTCGATGTTGTATGTCATGTTGAACGAGGTGATACTCATCTCAAGCAGCACAATTGCCTCGTACCAAGAAATGAGCAGTGGGATGAAGGTCCAAAACCAAAGTAAATATATGAATCCAGCGGTTGATTCGCCCAAGTAAAACTTGTGACCGCCGAGCCAACCGGTGAAGAACGCTAGCGCTACTGCAGTTGTCTTTCGTTTGCCCCCAGGCAGATCTTTGGATGCAACTGCAATTGCTCGAGCCCGCTGCCCGCCGGGAGCGGACTTCGCTTCTTGTAGGGCTCGCGAATGTTTCACGTCCTGCTTAGCTACCGGGCGCCCGGCAGCACCGCACCAACAATGAATGTTCTGCGAAATACCGCGCCGGAAGCCATAGACTTCCGCCTCGGCCATCAACCGGCGGCAACCGGCACAATAGAGTGGAACGATCCGTTGTTCTTCGTCGCGAACGGCTCGGAATTCCTCTTTTTGGAACAGCAGTTCGTAGGGCAGCGAGGAGCCGGATGCGACCAGGTCTTGCGACCGTTTTAGCCAGAATTCCTTAAGCTCACTGGTTGTCTGTTCTTGAGCGATTATGCGGTATTGATCCGCTGCTTCCTGAATCTTGTTGAGTTTTTCAAGACCTTCAGCCAGTGCTTCTCTGGCGGTCATTTCCTTAGTTGCAGGATCGTCCAATGGGCGGCTTCGCTTCACAGCTTCACGAAGGCAATTGCACGCTTCCTCGAAATCTCCGGTTGAAAGTGCCTGTTTCCCCGTATCGAGCCAGCTTCTATAAGCCTCTTCAAGTTCAGTCTTCGCTGGCGCCACGTCCGACACGTGCGGAGGGATTTCAGACAGAATCGCCACGCCGCAACTATGGCAGGTGACTTCCCACGGTTCTAGCAAAGTTGAGCATTTTGGACAGGAGTTCATATGTAATTTGCGTATGAAGGGCTTCCACGAATATTAGACCCACTTGTGGATATTCTTAATTTAATTCTAAACCAGTATCGCCAATTTGTGGGGCCGGCAACCTGAAGACGGAGTTGTTGCCGGTCGGGTCACCAGCTGCCACGGCTGACCGCAGTACTGAGTCAGTAATTCGGGCCAGAAAGATGGCTCGACGAACATAAACGATGGGTATTGTCGACAGGTGAGCGCCTTTAGCCACCTGTCGGCATCAGCTTAGGAGTTGCCGAATTCGTCCCAAACGCGAAGGACTCGACAAGACGATCTCCAGAATCGTGCATCCTTCACGAGAAAAACTCATCTGTGTCAATCGACGTTCCATGGTTCTGATTATCTCAGCGACGTCCCAGAAATCGAGCGTTCCGGCGGCTCGTTTTTTCGCCTTCGCTTGCAGGCGTATCAGAGCCACTAAAATGAACAGATGGTTGATGCCCGACAACAAGCTCAGATGCGCGTAACTGCGCGAGAAGTAGAGCTTGGCGAAAACCCGACTGTAGACGAATCGGCGAAGCAATTGCTCAATGTCTGTCGGCAGGGGATCAAGTTGCGTCTCGAGAAAATTCTTGGTGCGCAGTCCGGCGCAGATGGTCACCACCGCAGGTGGTTGCACGAAGGATGACATCAATTCACGGGCGTTGATGTCAAACGAATTTTCTGAAAAGACATCGGCTGGCCAATACAGTTCGGAAAGTTGTTTGAGAATAAGCTGATCAACAGTCTTGACGCTTGCTTCCACCGGCGGAAGCCGTTCCACATTGGAATTGGCCGGCAGATAAGCCAGTACTAGTTCACTACATTCCATCAATGCCGTAAGTAAGTCGCTGTGGTTTTCGATAATGGAAAGGAGCCGAGCTTCGATCTGCAGATACGTATCCCAGTTAAGACTGACACCATCAATGATTTGGGCTGTTGACCAATCGTTATCGACGTGAGGAAAAAGGACACGGAATAGCTCAAATTGCTGTTGCATTTTGTCCCGCTGCTCGGATAACAATGTTCCTTGATTGAGCAATGCGCCGGAACTTGCGAAGCTAACATACGCGTAGATACCGCTAGGAGTGGCAGTAAAGGAATAGGGGAACAGTTGGCACATGCCGGGTTTTGCCCACGCGCCGTGTTCCTCGTGCAAGCTACAACGGTCGGTCTCCGTGAGAAAAGTGCATTTTCCATCGGCTTTCTTTTCTAAAGGGATGGAAAAGGCACGGCTTAACCAACCCCTGGAGATCAGAAAGAGTAATGAGTCTTGACGGCCATCAAACAAAAAAACCACTTTGTATTCTGCAAAGGGGTACTGTAAAATTCAATCGCAAAGATTGAAAGTGGATAGATCGAAATCTTGCATACAACCCACTCGAAGCTTGCTTCAACACAGGCTTAAATCGCTGCTCCGAAGCGCTGCAGGCGTTTAAGCCTTCTATGTAGCCATGGTTTTAAAAGTTGTGAGTCTATATTTTACCTAAGTCCCGAGAACTTAGACCATACTTTTCTTCAATTGCCAGTATCAATTTTATTGGTTTTGGTACTTGAATGGGCGAGTAATGCTTGAGCGAACCTTTAAAAACATCTTTCACGTTTCGACCAAGTTAAACCCAGAATCCGCATTG
>JADYXS010000299.1 GCA_021772155.1 Candidatus Obscuribacter sp. | reverse complement strand
CGAGCGCCGCACCCACGATCAGGTTCCGAAGACGGAGAAAGCCATCTACAATGCGATTGCCGATCTGGTTTCCGAGTCAGGATTCAAGGATGCCGTAAGCAAGGACGGAGCGGTTGACGCCGAAAAGCTGGATGAAGTTTCGCGTGACGTGCTGTTGGAGGTCGCTGAACCTCTCAGTATCATGGTTGCAGAACTTTCGAGATTTGAAGGGCTTGGAGGTCAGTATAAACACAACCCTAACCTGTCCGTTAAGACTACTCAGGGTGTTCACATTCTACCGCACAAGATGCTGGCTGAATTCACCGCCGTTCTGGAAAGCGAAATCGCGCAGCTACCACCCGAACAAACAGCCCGTTCAGGAAAACGATTCGCCACTTACGCTCAACTTTCAGATCAGGAGTCCACGATCCTTAACTCCAAAGGAACCGATTCGCAGAAGGCCGCAGCACTCGAAAAGCTGTCGAACAACTACTACACTTTGAACTACGCGGACGTGAAATCCGCATTGATTGCCGACTATTCTGGACGCGCAAAGGCCAAAATAGCCAGATTTACAGGAAAAACACCTAAAGCCTCAGTGCCGGATAAGACTCAAGATGCCGCCGCATCTAAAGAGGATGAAAAGCCTGTATCTAGGACTCAAACCAAGGCACCGTCAGTATCATCTTCGTCCGAGGTAGTGGACACTTCACTAAAAGCACCGCAAAAAGACGGAATTTCAAAAGAAACTGTGGCGACGAGGCTTTGGGGATAAGAGAGTTTTACAGATCATTTGATCCTGCATTTAAGCAGGCAAGTGACTGTAAAACTAATGCCTCTCGACAATGTAAATATATCGGATCGGTTTGTTAGTCAGTGCTCGCCTGTAGTAAGTTCCAGTTACGATACCTGCGGAACCGTCACGCGGGCTTCGATCTCCTATCTAAGCAAGACTGATCTGGAAGCCTTGTTCGCTCCAGCCGGATTATTCGCCGATCTGGACTCATGGTTCATGCACGCCATTGAAATGAAGGCGTGCGGTGTCCAGCGCAACGTCATGTACGACTGGATCATGGCCAACGCGGATCACACGGTCTGGCGCGGGGCGATGACCGGCATCAAAGGGGTCAAGACAGAATCGCTTCTTCAACCGTTCGTATTCGGTTCTCAGGTCGGCGTCGCGATTGATGGTTACTGGAAGATCGTCGCAGGCGGCACAATCTCTGATTCGGTCGGCACGCCGGGTTCTGCTGCGGCCACCACCACGGCGCTTGGCACGATTAACTTCAACCCTAACACGATCAAGGCTGAGAACGGCAGCACTACGATTGCATTCAACGCAACGGGCGTTCGGTTCATCCGCGTTCAAACCCGCGCTGAGTTCTCAATGCCGTATGACGCGAGCTTCTTTGTGCCGCGCATGACCATCCACATCTTCAGCACTGGCGCTGGCGGCGTATCGCAACACGGACAATGGCAGGTTCTAGGAGCGATCAACACTGATTACGGCATCGACGTTGCGATCAGGAACCAGAACATTTCCGGTCAGGAAGCCTTTGACGCTACTCCCGTTGCCGCATCCAATGCAGTTCTCATTCCCGGCGTAAACAACGTCAACGACTACGAAGTGTGGTGCAACAACCGCCCCACCATCGATCAGCGTAAGCGCGTGCCGTTCTGGTTCCAGACCTTCCGCTCCAGCCGTTGCGTGGACGACTTCTACAAGGAGGTATTTCAGAAACTCATGCAGACGAATCCCGCGTTCCGCGAGTTCGGCGATCTTGATCTTGCAGAGCGCAATCGTCAGGACGAGCAGCGGGATCAGAGCGAGTTCGTCAATTCGTTCTTCTTTAATAAGCCGTCTAGCTCAAATCAGACGACCAGCCTGTGGCAGAACCTTGAACCGATTTACACGGCTGAAGGCAACGGAATCAAGCTCGGCCTTGGCTCCAAGCTCGTTGGTCGTCGCGCTGAGTTCATCGGCGTCAAGGAGCAGCTTCGCCTGTGTGACCGCGTGTTCGATCTGGTTGGTAATCCGCTCAAGATGTACGAGTGGCTTGACCTGAACTATACCCTCATGCGGACTCGCTCCACTGGTCTTAAAGGCAAGAAGATCACTGACATTGACTGGTACACGACCAGCGCCTTTCGCGCCTTGTTCCAGCAGGCGTATGTCGAATACGCCGCTGGCGTGTGGGGCACCCAGGCTCGCTGGAACTTCGACTTCAATCAGGTCGGTGAAGCCGGGATGCTGTTCGATTCCTACACGTTCCAATACCCGTCCGGCATCAAGATCAACCTCGTCTCTAACGATTGGTTTGATGACTTCCTCGACCAGATGACCGAAGCAGGGTCGCCAAATCGCGGCAACCTCCTGCTGGCTCTTGACATCGGCAAACCCGGCCCGAACGGCGGCGACATCTATTGGGCTGACATGGGCACCACCCGCCAGACCAGCAAGAGCGCGGACCTCGCGGCACTCGCACGGCTCGATAGCACCATGCGCTGCGTGATGAAGCACACTTCGGTTGAGCAGACGCTTCGTTCTTCGACCGGCACCGTGATCGTGGAATGCCCCAGTTCGCACGCATGGGTGGAAGGCTTCAGTTTGTCCAAGCCGGTGATCACTGCGAAGACCACCCCATACACGGACTTGTACTGATTTTACAGTAAAGTAGCTCGTCAATTTCAAGCCCGCTTAACGGCGGGCTTTTTTGCTTAATTATTTCCACATGGAATCGGCGGCTCAGAACTTATTAAAAGCCAACTACACTGTTCCGTCTTGCCAAGCTCCGCTTCCCAAGCCTACTGTTCCGACTAATGCGATACTTCAGTAAATTCGTTTTCAAGCAGAAGGTTCTTTTAAGCGATGGAAGCTCGTTTGACGGCTTCGAGCGCGTTGGACAAGACGATGGCGCGATGGCCACTAATGACGGTCAGATTATCCGCGAGATGGAGATTAACATTCGTGCGAAGCGTGGCGGCGTGGTCGAGATTACTGGCGAGCAGTATTTGGAGCTACAATCTAAAAAAAAAGAGGACTTGAATCCGCAGTGGCGAGAGGAGTGGAAGCCGCGCAGCAACGCGCTAGAGAGCGCCCTGCAAGCCCGATCCCTAAAAAGCCATGTGGAGCCTGCGGAGGTTTCTAACGCAGCACAGCGACCAGCGGGGACTACGCCTCCTGTTGGTGGAGAAACTTCGTTTCGTCCGGTTACATCGATCAAGGTTCCAAAGTGAGCATTACGTTTGTCAGCTTCAAGAAGTCGATCAGGTCGGAAATCTGGCCATTTCCGGGTGAAGCCAAATCGCTTGTCCCTGCTCACAACAAATACTTCATGGAAGCGATGGCGGAATTGCAGCGTTGGGTGAAGTGCCTCGCGCAGAAGCACACGACAGTTCATTCGGCGTGCGCCTCCTACGTGAATTGCGGCCTGACGGTTGTTGATGCTCCGGTAGGTGTGGTAAAGCGGGTGTACACGAT
>JADYXS010000298.1 GCA_021772155.1 Candidatus Obscuribacter sp. | reverse complement strand
CCTGCTATGCGCCTGTTGGGACGCAACACGGTTGAGGTGGTTCCTCATCTGTTAAAAGCGCTAATGCAATGGCAACTTGAACCAGAACGTGCTGCCTTCACCGACGTTGGATTCCACTCCGATAGTGCCGCCGTGCGCTTCGACTATTTGTTTGCAGATGGTCAGTCCAAGTCCGCTACCACCTTTTTTATCTTCATCGTCTTGTTCTACCTGAGAAAACCGGTCAAAGATTGATGCCATCTTTTCCTGCGGGACACCACGTCCTTGATCCCGCACGCGCACCATGACCGTCTCATCGCCTTGCTTCACTGCCGCAATTTCCACCTGACCACTCGGCGGTGAGAACTTGATTGCATTGGAAAGCAGATTGACGATGACGCGTGTCAATCTGTCTTGATCGGCTAAAATCTCCAGGGCTGTGTCGTCTATCCTTATCGTGACAGAGCTTTCACTGGCTAATGTAGAGACGGAATTTCGCCCGACGTCGAAAACTTTCGCCAGAGGCGTTAGCTCAAGTTTTAGTTTGATTGCACCAGATTCGAATTTATCAATTTCAATCAGATCATTGATCAAAGCGACGAGGCGCGCAATATCAAGTTCGGCTGACAGCGACCGTTCTTTGATGATTGGGCCAGCGTCGTAGTACCCTTGCGAAAAGAGGGATAGCAGCATCTGCAACGAAGTCAGTGGCGTTCGCAGATCGTGACTTATCATAGCCACAACTTGTTGTTTGAGCCTGGTCGCTTCTGTCAAACTTGTGGCCATTCCGTGAAACGACGCATCAATAGCTGCCAGCTCATCACCACCCGAAAGGCGCTCATTGAGCGGCAAATTGCGCGTCATTCGGACAGTGTTGTCCACAAGAACTTTCAGTCGCCGGTTAGTGCGGCGATTGAAGCTGAAAACCAACCACGAGGCAAGCACGATATTAGTGCATAGTCCGAATATGAGCCATTCTTTGATCAGCACCATGGACTTCAGTTTCGCAAGCTCATTTTCTTGGATTGAGCTTCTTTCCGCTTCCATGAAATCATTTGTCTGATCCACCACACTTGAGACATCACGGGTCAGCACTGTTGCAATCATTCCGGACTGTTGAAGGTATTTGTTCCGATCGGCATCATGCAGTGCAATCATATTCCGCAGCGAATTGATAAGATTCTCTTCAAAGGGCAGAATTTTTTGCAAGCGAGATTCTTGTTCGGCATCACCGGCGACCAGCTCTTGGAGGCGGTGCATATGAGTTTCCAAATCTTCGAGCTTCTCTTTGACGACATCCTTGGCACTAGAGTCGTTCTTGCTCACAAACTCGTTGAACTTCAAAGCCAGATCAAAGGACTGAGTGGTCATGCTTTTAAATTCAGCCACTATTTGCTTTGAATGTCGTTCTCTAATAAGCGTTTGCTCTGCTTGATCCAAAATATAAAATAGAGTCCCGACAAACAACAGCTCAAACGCAAGTGGAACAGCGATCAGGATGAAGCCTTGTTGTGATAATTTGACGTCGAATCTCACTGCAAAACCAGGTTGGGACCATTGGATAGTTGCAGGTCCTTAGACGAACAGCAACACCAAAGGAAACTATGCCACAAGATAGGCACTTTGGGGTCGACAACTTCGCTTGGTCGTGCCGGCAGAAGCAGTTCTGTTAGAATCAAACGGTTTTCCAGAGCCTTTCTCGCAGAAAGAAGTGCAGCTGTGGCCAAAGTCCTGCTTGTAGAAGATGACAAGAATCTCTGTCGAGTCGTATCCGATATGCTCGGGTTCGAACAGTTCGTGACAGAAGTTGTTCACGATGGACAAGAGGGCTCGGACAGGTTAAGGCTCTATGAGTATGACCTCGTCATCCTGGACTGGGAGCTGCCCAACATGAGCGGCGTTGAAGTCTGCAAGAAGTACAGGGCAGCGGGAGGCACCAGCTCCGTGCTTATGCTCACGGGAAAATCCACAATCGTGGATAAGGAGTCAGGATTCGACGCTGGAGCCGACGATTATTTGACAAAACCGTTTGACTCACGAGAGCTAATGGCACGAATTCGAGCCTTGCTCCGGCGTGCTCCAGGTTACAAATCAAACCTGCTCACTTTCGGAGATCTGTCCCTTGAGACTAAAGAACATCGATTTCTGGTAGCCGGAGTTGAGGTGCCTTTGTTGCCGAAGGAATTCATGCTTATGGAATTTCTGCTGAAGAATCCCGATCAGGTCTTCAGTCAGGAAGCCATCTTGAACAAAGTCTGGTCCTCTGAGTCCGACGCTTCAATTCTGGCTATTCGCTCTTGCGTGAAACGAATTCGCAAGAAGTTGGAACAGCATGGTAGCAGCTTTACGGTAAAAGCCCTCTATGGCGTCGGTTATCGAATCGAAGCAGCAGAGGCGGGCCCTCAGTCGGAACCAGAGTAGCCCACCGCCGCATTCGTTAACCTATTTCGAGCCTGAACTTGGTGCTAATTGCGCAGAATCTGGTTGCGAAATTTTGCCTCATTGCACGCGAAGCGAATTGGCTTTGCGGGTATCAATTCCACTTTTATTCAGTCGAACCGGACTGACAGATGAGTCCACGTTTCCAGAGGAGTCCACGGTATCGATTGTTTGAGTGCCGTCCGGGTGCATTGTGATGCGGTTGGAGTTGTCCATTCCGATAACTTTCAATATCCCGGAAGGATAGACAACCGAGAATGTACCATCTTGGTATGCGTACGCTTTGACTTTCTCAATCATTGGCAAAGCGCCGCCAATTGACACACCCGCCGGACCCGCACTGAGTGAAGCTGCCGCTCCGACAATGAAAGTTGAGGCCTTTGGTTGCCCGTTGACACTTGGGTTGTATTCGTCCTTAGGCGGATTGAAAACGACCTTGGCGTCGTTCCATCCCCGGACTGGCGCAAGAAGCAAGAATGGCAACGTAAACAGGCGCTCTTTCGACAATGCACGATCTTGAATCCTCGTTCCTAAATCCGGATGTTTGAGAGTCAAAGTCTCGCCTTTGTTGTTCACCATCGAGATTTCGGACATGTTACCGTCGGAGTCCCATTTGCACTCAAGTGTGTTGCCGATCGCATCCTTTGCCGCTAACAGCTTGTTATCGAGGCCGTGTCTGATCCAACTGCCATCTAGACGAATCGTCAATTCTTGAACTGATTGACCAGGCGGGTCGATAATCATCTTTATGTTTCCGTCGCCGTCTACTTTTGCGCTGCGCAGCGGCCATTTGTCCCAAGTAGTTTGCTCGATCGATGCGGACTCAAGAATCCGCTTCAGCAATTCAGGCGAACCCTCGCAAATTTTCTTCAACACAGTTTGCTCTTGGTCACTAAACGGTGGCTGCTTTCGACTATCAACTTTATCCTTCACGCTGCTCAGTTGATCTTTCTCTTCGTTAGTTAACCGGTGACCAGCGGCTCTATCGAGATCGGATTTTAGAGCTTCTCGGATGTGATCTTTGTTTTCGTTCCTAAATTCGAATTGCCCTCCGCCTATGGCACCAATTTCCTTACCGCTCTTGTCAAAGAAATCCGCCTTGTAGACTCCGCCGTTTTCATTGTGTTCAAGGCGCCTCGTATTCAAGTTGGCGTCTGTGATGATTGTCTTAGAAGCGCTTGGTCTCTGGATCTCATATGCGGTGTTTGCTGTATCATCGCCAGAAGTAGCTGATTTCTTTGGGTCTGGAAGACCTACGAATTCCAATTTATTCAGGTCTAATTTATCTGCGTTTCCACGCAGATTGATTGCTGCTCTGAATGATTCCGAATCAACTAGTGCCAAAGAACCCATTAACGCAGCGGGATCATTTAAAGATGATGCACGCTCAAATCCATCGTTTTTTTCCCACATTCCAGTTATCCTCTTTAGAAACAATCAATGCATCCCATTCAGTAAGAGCAGGTTAGGGAAACATAGTGTCAACATTTGGGCACGCAAATTCCCGTGTGTTATCCGTCTAAAAGGCTCGAACATAGCTACAGTTGGGCGTACGTCAGCTTTTTACTTGCCTTGAAACGACTGTCCTTCGATGACCGAAACCATGTTCATATCAAAAGGAGTACCGCTTCTTTGGGCTCTCCATTATAGAATTGGAGTCATGAAAAGTAGCCAACTCAAAGCGTTGCGATTCGATCTCAAGTTGTCGCACAAAGTCCTCATTCTAGTTACAGTGCCGATCCTGTTTATGCTGGTGTTTGTTGGAACCTTGGCTGGTCTGCAAAAACGGGCGGAAGAGGCAGTTTGGCGCGAGCGACATTATAAAGATGTCTCAAATGAGTGCAACAGCCTTATGAAGAACATGCTTGAGGCGGGAATGACGCTTCACCTGTATCAGACTACTCGTGAGGCCGCGCTTTTGAGTCGGTTTGATTCAACGACCGAGACCGTTGTGAATCAGCTGCGGACGTTAAAGGTAATGTCGCAGGATAGCTCCAAGCAAAAATCATTTCTCACTCAGTTAGAAGTGGCTTCTGATAGAGCATTGAAAGCGCTGAAACATGCAAGAACCGTAGGTTCGGGAGGCCTGTCTGCGCCTTCCGGGTCGATCGACAGTGCTCTTGATGCTTTCGCGACACTGCGGCAGTTGATTAACGAGCAGCAGGAAGCCGATCCTGGAGCCCAAACCGAAGAGCAGGCACGATTTTTGATCAGTCAATTGCTGATCGCCGGCGTCACATTCAGCATCTTGTTAGCTGTGGTTCTTGCAGTGCTTTTCAATCGAAGCACCACGCGACGACTGTTGGTTCTCGTGCAGAACACAGAGCGACTTTCTTCGCACAAGGAACTATTGCCTGCAGTTGAAGGAAATGACGAAATCGCACACCTTGACCACGTCTTCCACGACATGGCCAAATCGCTGGACGAGGCTGCTGAATACAAAAAGGAACTGCTTGCCATTGTTACTCACGACCTTCGATCTCCATTGACATCCGTTCAGGGTTCTTTGACACTGCTGTCTGTTGGAGCGCTTGGACAATTACCGGAGAAAGCGATGGGCGTTGTAGTTCTAGCGGAGCGGAACGTCGGGCGGCTGGTTTCTTTGATCAATGACATGCTTGACATTGAGAAGCTGGAATCAGGAAAGTTGGAAGTATTTCCAAAAACGGTAGTCGTAGAGGAGTTGTTGGAACGCGCTCGAGAGGCTGTTGAAGATATGGCCAAGAAAAAAGAAATCACCATCGAGATCGTAGAAACAGAGTTAGTGATGAGTCTCGATGATGATCGAATCGCGCAGGTTTTGATTAACCTGTTATCGAATGCGATCAAGTTTTCACCAGAGCAATCCAACATTACTTTGTCGTCCGATAAAATTGGAGACCAAGCCGAATACCGTGTAACCGATATGGGACGCGGCGTTCCGAAAGAGTTTGTAGAGACGATTTTTGAGCGCTATGTGCAAGTCAAGGGCGAAGACTCAGCAAGGGGCCGCGGCACAGGACTTGGCTTATCTATCTGCAAGAAATTCGTCGAGGCCCACGGTGGAACAATCGGTGTTACCAGCGAGGAAGGACAAGGAAGCACCTTTTGGTTCCGCCTGCCTATCGAGACTCAAGTCGATAGCCTAACCCATGAACGGTAGTGAGAACCTGCTTCTCATCAGCGGTAGCAATCTTCTTGCGCAGCGTCTTTACTGCAGTGTACACAGAAAAAACCGAAGCATCAGACTCTGAACTCCAAACCTTCTCCAGTAGTGCATCCTGACTGAAAACTTCATCAGGATGCCTCATGAAAAATTGCATCAACGCGAATTCTTTGGGCGAAAGTACAATCTCTACTCCGTCGCTAGTGAACTTCTTGGTCACTGTGTCCAGGCTAAATTTCCGCACTTTCAAGATGTTGTCTGAAACGTTCGTTGGTCTACGTAAGAGTGCTCTTAGTCGTGCCGACAGTTCTCTCATGTGGAAAGGCTTAGTCAAATAATCGTCTGCGCCAGCGTCTAAGCCCTGTTCTTTTTCGGCTATTTCGGACTTTCCGGTGAGCATTAGGACTGGTGTCAGGCCGCCGGTGGCTCTGAAGCGCTTGCAGATTTCTATACCTGGTACATTGGGCAGGTCCCAGTCTAATATAACCAATTCATAGCTGTAGAACTTTAGG
>JADYXS010000297.1 GCA_021772155.1 Candidatus Obscuribacter sp. | reverse complement strand
GCATGCCACAAACCAACTTGCAGGAACATCGTGACGGGCATAGTAAGCGCGATTGTAGTTCGCCCAGATTCGTGCCATCACTGTGCCGCCCGTAACGTGGCTGCCAGGAATCGGCTTGTTCTCAGAATTCCCTCCCCAAACTGCCGTTACCAGATCGGGAGTAAACCCCACGAACCAAAGATCCTTTGCCTGGTCGGATGTGCCTGTTTTGCCCGCAACCGGTCGATTACCCAGCTTAGCTTGTGTGCCAGTCCCTTGCGACACCACTTCCTGCAACACGTCCACTAGCTGAGCAACGGGGCGCTCTTGGAAAACTCGTTCCGGGTAGAAATAAAATGCTTGCAAAGCGTTGCCGTGTTTGTCCTCGATGCGCCGCAAGACAGCTGGTTTAATGTAGACGCCTCCACGGGCAAGGGTTCCGTATGCACCGGCCATTTCTAACGGAGAGGCAGCAGAACAGCCAAGAGCTAGCGAGACTTGCGGGGCGATGCGCTGTTTGATCCCGGCAGAGTGTGCTGTGTCTATTACGGTGTCTAAGCCAACTAACAATGCCGCGCGGATTGCGCAGGTGTTGCGTGAGTAAGCTAAAGCTTCTGAAACCGTGATGTCGCCCATATATTTGCCATCAAAATTTTTGGGCTTGTAATCCGGTTCATTTTTCTGTGGTATCACAATCGGTGTGTCTTCGATGTGACTTGCAGGGGAAAGAATCCCGCGATTGAAGTTCGCCAGATATACGAAGGGCTTGAATGCAGAACCCGTTGTATGGGGGCTCGTGGCGCAGTTCCATTGATGTTTCATGTAGTCTCCGACCCCACCGACAAGGGCCAGAACTGCACCATCTTTGACGTTTATCGAAACAAGCGCACCTTGTGTGCAGCCGGCAGGAGCATGTCTGATGCCATAATCCAGTGCCCGCTCAGCTGATTCCTGTGCTGCTTGATCCAGGTTTGTATAGACGCGCAGTCCATGCCGCTGCATCTCGCCTTCGGTGTACATTCCTTTGACCAGATCCAAAACATAGGATATGTAGTAGGGATATCTGGTGATTGCCGTGTGAGCCACTTTCTTTTGTGGACGAGACTTAAAGACTAGATGCTGCTCCTTGGCCTCTTGTGCCTGATAGGCAGTAATGAAGCCATATTCCAGCATCTTGTCCACAACATCCGTTTGTCGAGACTTGTTTTCTCTGCTGTATTGAGGCACGCCTCCGCGCGAGGGCCAGCGTATCAGACCCGCTATATATGCAGACTCGCCTATTGTCAGTTCTGCCGCCGGTTTATTGAAGTAAAGGTTTGCTGCTTGCTCAATACCGTAGGCACCATTTCCGAAATAAACTTCATTTAAATACAGTTCGAGGATCTTCTCTTTAGTAAAGCGAGTCTCCAGCTGGTTAGCTATGATCGCTTCGGCGACCTTGGTACTGAGGCTGCGCTTCTCGCTTTCGAAAAAGAGATTTTTCGCCAGCTGTTGGGTGATAGTTGAACCGCCTTGCTTTGCATGTCGCGCCATGATGTTGACCATAGTGGCGCGTGCGATACCAACGAAATCCAATCCGTGATGCTCGTAGAAGTGATGGTCTTCGGCTGCCAGCACCGCTCGCTGAAGATGGGGAGTGATCTGAGAAAGCGGAATGATGTTCCGTTTCTCTATATCTTCGATTTTGCAAATCAGTTTGTCATTGCGATCGTAGATTTGTATAAATCCGACCGGCTGATATTTTTCCAAAAAGGACAAATTCGGAACTTTGCTCAGGTCCACAGCAATGCAAGCCCCAAACCAGATTCCAGCTGAGCCAACCACAAAACTGGCGAAGGTGAGCAAGCGCGTTGCAATACGACGAGAAGCCTGCATCGATTCAAGCAGCTTATTAGCTTCTTTCAGCGAATGGATTTGATTTGGTCCCGTCTGTCTGCCGGACTTGTTTGGATTTTGACGCAACGTTAGTAGGCCCTAGTCTTCGTTTGTGATTGAACCATGCAGCAGGTGTCTTGACAAGCTCCTCGGGCGTTATGCCCATTTTTGACGGCTGTGAATTGGCCAAAAGTCGCAGGGGTCGCGGAAGAACGCCAAACAAGGCATAATAGATCTTCGGCGACTCATGTTCCAGGTACATCATGCACAGTCCATGCCGTTTTCTCTTGATTGCAGCTTCCCTCTCTGCAAATTCGTTAATTGTAACGGCGGCTATAGCAGCTCCTGAGCCAATCTCGAGCATTGTAAATGACAGTGGGGCTCGGATGAAGGTCAGGGGGCAGGTGACCGTTTCGAGCACGGTTCTTGTCGGCAAAGCGCTCGACGTGAGTAAGCCTTACGGTTCTCATTTGCAGCCGATTCTCGACAAGATCAAAGCCAATCCAACGCAGCGCACTAAGATTTCCCAGATTGTTGAGAGTTATAGAACGAAGATTCAGCCGTTGCGAGACGAATATAAGCAAAAGCGTCAGGAATTTCTAAGCAGCATGACGTCGGGCAGCGCTGCTGAAACCATTATGACTAGGCAGGTCGAGCTGTCGCATTTGTCGAGCGAGATCAGCTCTCGTTACACTTTGATGAGACTTGAAATCAGGCGCCAGCTAACACCGCAGCAAATTCTCCAGTTCGAGGAATATGCCCGTGATCACGGCTGGAACAGGCGCCAATAATCATTCTGTCTTGCCCGGCATTTAAATTTCTTCCGACTACTTGCTGTGAACGAGCGTCAATAGCCGAATGTGAGAGCAAATTCTGCACAGGTCGACCGCTCTTAGATGTTAAAATTTCGCCGCAGTGATGTTTTATGAGGGTATTGAATTGCGCGCGCCCGGATTGACTACTCAAATCTTCATCGGTTTAGTCGGCGGTGTGGCAGTTGGCCACTTCGCTCCAAGCGTCGGGGTGGCGCTGGCCCCTGGAGCTGACGTTTTTCTACATCTTGTCAAAACGATCATCGCTCCGCTGGTCTTTTCGACTCTGGTTGTCGGTATTGCCGGCGCCGGCAGTATGCATGCAGTTGGGCGACTGGGATTGAGATCGATAATATATTTCGAAGTGGTCACGACACTGGCTCTTCTTGTCGGGTTACTGGTCGTAAATATCGCTCAGCCCGGTGCCGGGGTTCATCTGGCACAGTCGGCCGGGGACGCTGCGCAGCTTGTGAGTAAGCAACCAACAGCGGCCGACATGATT
>JADYXS010000035.1 GCA_021772155.1 Candidatus Obscuribacter sp. | reverse complement strand
GCCATTAGCTCAAGCCCGTCGTGCTTGAGCCACCGGCGGAAGGTCGAGGGATCGCGAGCTTCCGGAGAAGCCATATACGTCAAAACCTTGTCGATACCTGCGCGTTGATTGGCCTCTCCGTTCAACGCAATGAGCTGTTTAGTGGCTTCGTCACGTCGCAACCGCCAGTACTGATGGTTGATTTCACTGGCAGTCATTTCACGGTGACCTTCCCGAAATCTATTTTCTACCAGGAACCGGTAGCGGGCATCATCTGGAGGCTGCTTATCTGCACCACCGATTTTCGGGATTTCTTCTTTTAACTGCCTGTCTAGCTCAACACGGGTCTTTTGCTTGCCTGGATTGAACTGCGCCCAAGCATCCCGATCAAATAACTGAAGACCCTTTTCCAAGCCCTCACAGCGACGTTGCAATTCATCCCGCGCTTCAGGATCTTTGATGCTGCCGTCTTGGAGTGCTTTGCGCCAGCTCGCTCGCGTTTCGTAGAGATACTTTTTCTCATCTCCAGTTAGTTCATCAAACGCCTTCTGGATCGCGGTGCCACGCAAATTGGCATCCTTCAAAAAATCTTCATAACGATCGCCGCCGTTCTGCATGATCCGCACTTGCTCATCCAACGTCTGCAAGTTCGTGTGGATGTCCCCCACCAGTCGGTTGAATTTGCTCATCGTAGGACTGGCAGCAATTCCAGCGAATGCTTCCTGACGCACAATTGCAGCGTCAGAAAACAACACTGGCTCTCCAGTGTTGCCACGTTCAGCTTTGAGCTTTACTCCAGCGAGCATTTCGAGCCCGCGCGCGGCAGCCTTGTTGAGCTCCGGCAACGTGCCATTAATGGGTGGCTTGCCGATTTCAAAGTTAATCGGCAAACTAGCGAATTGCGTATCTCCGGTCCGATACAGCCTGACGAACGGATTGGCATCAATCCCCTGTCCATTCTTTCGAAACTCCGCGGCAATGTCTGGCGCAAGCCCAAAAATTTCACGTCCAAATTTGCCGAATGTGGCCACAGCGATCAGATCAGCTTCGCGAATTTTGTCTTCGCGTCGAGCGCGGACGAAGTTCATATTTGCCTCAGCAATATCGAACAGGCTCACGCGGGCCTGGGCAAGTTGAACCTCTCGCTGTTGCTTATGAATGGCAACTTCCAGGCCCTGAATATTATGAATATGCGCGGACTGCTTCGTGAGAAACCTCTTCTGATGCTCAGTGAAGTCTCCCGACACAGAGTTGTAGAGCTTACTAAACCAACCAGAGCCGTCGTCGGCAGCCTTAGCCATATCCTTGACGGCGCTCTTCCGGCACTCCACCAGGGCATTCAAAGACGCTAGCTCCTCCTTAGCTTTCGCCTGGGCCGCACCGCGATGTTCGTTGACCAATTGTTCCAACGGTTGGTCAAGGATGTTGGTGAGCGAGGAGGCATCACCGATGGTGCCATCAGCCAGCTGGCGAAGCACCAGAGTGGGATCTAGAACTCCACTGCTGGCGCTGACAGCTTTCTTAAGAGGCGCATCTAAACCGTTGAATGAGGCCGCGTCAATCGACAACAGAGATAGATCCTTTAATTCGCGCCCCGGTTCCAGATTTCCGTCGGAGCCGGTAATGGCAAGTTTCACTTCTGGTGCCAGCCCATTAAATGTTTTTGCATCGATCGTGGCACCACGTAAACTGACTGCCGATCCACGAGGCAGGGGCGGCTCAGGCAAGCCCAGCGCCTTCTTCTGCTCGTCGCTTAGTTTGCCAACTTGATCAGCAGTGAGCATTACTTGGGAAAGATCTGGAACGAAGGAGTTCGCTTTCTCCGGCATATAGGCCGCTGAGCCGAACAGCTTTATTCTTTCAGCAACGGGAAGTCGGTTAAAAACTGCCGCTTCAACAGCACGCCCGCTTAGAGGCAAGGTAGCTCCTTCAGGGAGGGTGCCGGAAAAACTGCTTAGTATCCGCTGAGTGTCCGCGGGTAAAGCATTGAACAACGCCATCTTATCCAGCGTTTGTCCAACCTTGTCTTTTCCATATCTGACAATTGCCAGTTGAGAAGATCTGAGAAGGACTTCGTCTGGTGATTTAACTCCACAATCTTTGAAGCCCGCCGCAACACGAGCAGCATCGCACTTTTCCCCGAGCGGAGGCTTCGGACTGGCACCACTTGCATACGTCGAGTGCAAAAGTTTCGGCACACCGTGCTGGATAGCCACACTCTCCGGATTATTTTTCATCAGGTTGTGAAGCCGACCGGAAATGTATTGTTCGTCCATGCGCATCCGTCGGTCAAATGCCTTGCCCCAATTGCTCGTGGCAAACGCGTTAAACGCCGCTTTCTGTGCGGAGGGGTCGGTAGTTCGCTCTGTAATATCCAAAAGGGCTAGCGCTGCTTCGTTCTGAAAACGTTCTGCGGGAGTGAATCCGTCTTTGTCTTTTTGCTCCATGCCACCAGGAAAGCCTTGCAATGTGTTGATTAGCTCAGCACCCTTGGCACCGCCGAAACTCTTCAAAACATCCAGACTATTGGTCGTTGAATGGTAGGTGCCTAGTGCAGCCAGAGCCCGCACTGCGTAGATTCGATCATCATACGTAGCTTCAGGTTTTACAGCGCGTCTTGCCAGTTCATCACAGAGCTGCTCCCCCTGCCCGCGACCAAATTTGTGCGCACCAGTTTGCAATAGCGGCGCCGTATCAGCCTGTACACACAGTGCCAGAAAGCGCAAGTCCTCGGCATCTAACGATGGGCCCAGTGCCAGCATTCCGAGAACTGCACTCTGGTGGCTCTCTTTGTCGCTCAGACCGGCCCTTAGTGCTTCGTGAACTTTCGGCGGAATATCCTTTGAGTTGCCGGCGGCAATGGTGCCGAGCGTGCAAAGCCTGAGGCCCCGGTCCTTTACTTCACCGAAGCGGTCGGAGCTGAGAATGTCCATGGCAAGCGCCCGCACATCAGGATTGGCTAGCGATGCCTTGATCAAAGCCTGACTGGCATCCACGGAGAGTGAATTCCCTGGCACCCAATATCCGCGGGCATCCTTTTCCGTTCGGTTTGCATGTTCGTTGCCACGACCAACACCACCTGCAACTGCACCAAGAATATAGATAGCATCCGGGTTCCCGCGAAGCGCATCCTCTTTCAATTCTTCGATATGGTGCTTGAACCCTTCCCCAATATTGCTAACGATCACTCCAGATTCTGTCTTACCGCCGCGCGCATGCCTGTTGTTGTCACTGGCAGCAAGCTTGGTATATAGCACCGCCAACTCTGCCGATCCCTTCGTGCCACTTTTATCCCAGGTTTGTGTGGCAGCAAAAATACCATTGAGGGCGGCCTCGGTCTTAATCGCTTGGTCCATAGCCAACCGCCAGTGGGTGGCTGGATTAACCTTCCTTTGTATATTGGCGAAGGTTTCATTAACAGCTAGCACCAGAGGGGTGTCGGTTTCTCCCTTGTCCACAGAGGCGCGCAGCGCTATCGCTAACGCTGCAGCATCCGAACTGCGAATGCCGGTCGCACTGTCGCTGACTGCCTTAAGCCCATGAACCGCTTTAAGTATCATTGCGTCGCGCTGGGCAGGCGTCAAAGCACCCATATCTGGCAACTCGCGCGTAGCGTATTCGTTTTCGTTTCTGACCGTCGGCAACTTTTGCCATTGACCGGAAGTGTCTCGGCTAGCAACAATTGCAGCTAGCAAGTTGCGGGCATGCGGATTGATTTTAGCCAGCTCAGCTATGGTCTCAATGGCTGTTTCCCACTTGTCCGGATCCTTTAGGTCGAGTGCAGCACGATCAGTCCTCACTATCTCGATGGCCTTAGGCGCAAGTTTGTTGCCATACTTTTTCTCATTTTCGAGATAGAGCAAGGCTTCATCTAACGTCCCGGCCGAAGAAGTCGAGTCTAAATCCTGCGTGATCGCTTTCAGGCGCAGCACGTCCATTTTGCTTTCAGCATCTGGCAGATTTTTTTTCAATTGAGCCAATGCATCAAGCGCTTCGCTGCCACCAGTGTTTAACTTCTCCAGCAACTCTTTGCGCCTTTCAGTACCACCAAGATTGCCGCTCAGCTGCTCCACAATCGATGTTGCTAGTTGATTTCCTTCATCACTGAGCTTGACGAGCGCTTTCATTCGGCGCGAAGCCTCGACTGGGTCGGCAGTTTCATGCACCGCTGCGGTGGCGTCAAGCGTTCGAAACGCATTGTTCAGTTCTTTAGCGGTTCCTTTTTGCTCGAGATCGTCGATTGCAGTTGCTCTATGTTTACTTCGTTCTGAAACCGTCGCAAGCTTCTTTAGGAATGGCACCATTTCCGGTGTCACTCGACCAGCCAGGACATCTTCCGGAATGACCACAGTGTTAGGTGCTTTGAGCGGTAGGTCGATGCCCATCTTCCGGGTCACCTTACCGTCTTGTTCGACATCGATGATCTGTCGACCATCGCTGCTGCCAGCGGCATTGTTCTTTAGCCTGTAGGGCAGTCGCTCCCGAACCGCTTGATTGTTGAACGCTTCGCGGAATTCATTGAGATTGCCCTGGAAAGCGGCCGCATTGAGCGCACCAAACAGTTCTTTGCCCGGTCCGTCGATCTTGCATTCGCCAATGGCGGCAGTGATCCGCTCTTGCAGTGGGACGACAAGCGCTTCCGGCATTGTCGTTGGTCGTACCAAGTTGAAAGGAGCGCTGCGCTCAGCGCCGACTTCAAGCACTATCGTTCGCCTTCCCTCTTGCGTACCTGGAGCTGTGATGTCGAGGATCCGCGTCTGCTGCACACCGCTGTCAACCAGTTTGGTATTGACAGTGGTGCAAAATTCACTCAGTTTCCCCATCTTGTCGGCCTGCAATAATGCCGCTTGCGTTGCCGGGGATAGCTTGCCCTGCGCTTTTATCTCAGAGGCAGCATGAAGAGCCCGACCACGGAGAGAAATGGGCAATCCGGGGGCGAAGGCCGGATCAACTCCTTTAGGTTCAAGAAGTTTAGGTTGTTCGACAGCAACGCCAACATCCGGCACGGGCGCCGTAGCGGGAGCCTGGGAATCAGACACTATCTGCCGCTTTGTCAGCAATCGGCTACAGGCCTGCTGAATATTGAGATCTTTGGCTAGTTCGCCGGCCTTTAGAAAACGAGTCACTGCGTTCGGAGACTTTCCGAGCTCCATTGCCAGTTCTGACTCGGCTTCGATTCGCCCGGATTTGAAGCTTGTGCCCAGTTTTTTCACCAGTGCGCAGAGCCTGTCACCATGGACAGACGATTCACAGGCGTCTACCGCTTCTTGCTTGGCTACGGCGAGCGACTGGGTCAAAACAGAATCGTCCGCCTTCGTTGCAATCGGCTTACCGACATCCTCATTTGGTCGGACAGGCTCTTGCTCCTTGTCGTCCGGTTTTTTGACCTCCTTTATCGGCTCAATTTCCGACCCCATTTAATCTCCCCTCACCGCCCATACGTTTACCGGATTTTGAAGTTATTCCCAATCCCGGACACCTAT
>JADYXS010000296.1 GCA_021772155.1 Candidatus Obscuribacter sp. | reverse complement strand
CCGCCGAATGGTATCACGCCACCATAGCGAATCCGCTCATTTTGAATCGGACCGAACCAATCGACGACTCGCTTTTTTTGAGCTTTTGACGCAGCGTCCAGCACAGCAAGTTCTGTGGCGCACCATGACGCGCCTTGCGGGCGCTTATCAAGCCCGAGTGTCAAAAAGATGTCTTCGAGCTTTTCAATCAGGAGCCGATGGTCGCTGACATCCATCGCTACAAGATAAGGCGCGTATAGCTGATCGATATTGCTTTGTGCCAGCTGGGCATTCTCGCCGGTGACATAGTCGCGTGGTACACCTTCTCCGAATCCCTGCGTGCCATCGGTGAGAGTTACGCGGACAATGACATTGGTTGAATCAGCGCGCGTAGCAAGGCTGTGCCCGAACGCAAAGCGAAATGGCAACGTAATTAGGAACGTTTCTACGGCTTTTATTTTCATCTCAACCTAAGACCGTTCTATCATCGCAGTTCAGCTTGTGTATCCATCTCTTGATTACTGTTACGTGCATTCTCCGGAGCGTCCCCTGTAATTGCCCTGTTGGCATGCGCCAATATCCAGTCGCTTAGTGCGTTTTGGTATTTTTCCGCCTGGTAATCGAAGTCAATGCTATGAGCTGCTTCTGTAAAGAAGCTCATAGTTTTATCTGTCGCCGTCAGACCGTTGAACCACTCTTTAATTTTTTCCACATTGACGATGGCATCGCGCCCAGATTGCAATACAAGTACGGGCATGTGCAGGCGCTTGGAGGCGAGTTTACAGTCCCTGGTGAGTTTCAGGCTTTCGACAAAGAATGCCGCCGTGGCTTGCTTCAGACGAAGCGGGTCATTTTTTATGTATTCGAGGTACTCAGGCACGTCTGTAAAATGCTCAGGGGTCAATGGTATATCAAAACTGGCCGTCCCTCCAATCAGGCAACTCAGGCCGATGCCGAGCTTGGCAATCGGCGGCACATCTACCTGGACCGAAATTCCCGGCGAGGTCAGAATCAGTCCGGCCGAATCGGCATTGTGCGCTCGACCTGCCAGGCTCACGGCCAACTTGGCTCCCCAGCAATTACCGAAAATGAAAAAGCGCTTACCTGGATGCCTGTCGCCAATCAGTGTCAGCATGTCATCACTGTCATC
The DNA here is from genome assembly GCA_021772155.1 of Candidatus Obscuribacter sp. GTDB lineage: Bacteria > Cyanobacteriota > Vampirovibrionia > Obscuribacterales > Obscuribacteraceae > JADYXS01. Next base: position 9,403 of record JADYXS010000296.1, on the reverse strand, counting down.
GACCAGTCGCTTCCAGGAGGCGGCGTGACCGCGGCGCTCCCGACTGGAGCCGGCTCCGCGCCTGTCGGGTGCGTAAACCGTAATGCCTCGTTTGTTAAGTTCAAGGGCGGTTTCTTCGAACCAGCGCCCGTGTCCCTCGATTCCATGCAGGTATAAAATTACTGCCGATTCCGGAGAGGCCGTCCAAATGCGGACCAGATGCGGGATCTGATCTGACGACTTCCACCATTCAAGCTCAGCAGTTTCTGGCCCATGCGGTGGAACCCTTTGGCTTGGAGGCTTGTCGCTGATTTGCCTGTGCAAATTCTGCACGCCTGACTTTCTCCCTCGGCACCGGTACCGCTTGTCAGTTGGGTGAGCTGACAATAAGCTTGTAGTCTAGCAACCTCTTGTCCACCCGTGAAGGCATAACAGTTAAGGATTTGCTGCCTTGTCAGTAAGTGCAACGGCAGATTAACAATGCTGAGAAAGCTGGCCGGGCTTGGCACGAGGGATGTTAACCTTATCGGAACGCAACCGCGCTAAAAAGGACTTTTGAATCGTATGGCTCAATTACCGGGATGGATGCCGATCTTGCTCGACAGAATCCAATGGGGATGCTCGACCAGCCCCTGGTTCGTCAATCTTGCAGACGAAAGCAAAATTCACGACACTGGCCGGTCCATTTGCCTCGATCTCTGGCCTTTCATCCGCGACCTGCCAACCAATATCGCCTTCGTCCGAGATGCCGTTCCGGAGCACATGACAGCTGCTAAGAACTTACTTGGACAACTTTCAGATGATGAACGACATTATCAAAGATTGTTTGTGCAACAGTGCAACTTCGCCGGAGTGACCGATGAAGAGCTTGGCCGGGTGCAACCAACCGTTGATTCTGCCGAGCTTTGCGACACAATGAGGCGCATGTGCCGAGAATCCACTTATCGTGATGGTGTTTACGCCATTGTTGCTGCCGAGTTTTCTGCCACGCTTTACTCACGGGCGGCCCTTCCAGGCTATGAAAAGTATTTTGAGCGCTCGGGAGCCAAGACCAAGGAGCAGATGGACGAAGGCCTGGAATGGCTTCGCCTCCATGCTAAGACGCACACGCGCCATGCCATCTGGATGAAGCGCATGCTTGGCGACATCGAAGATTCTTGTGGGGATGAGATTCCTTATGCGGCCGAGATGCTTCTCAACGACCTGCTCAAACTCTGGAAATGTCCGACCGAAGATCAAAAATCGCCTGCCACTTCGCTGAGCTAAACGAATTTTTACTGACCGATTTGTCCTGTTCCCTGAGGGATTCAAAGCTATTCTTGGCAACAAGGAGAAGTGTCTAAGGATGCGGCACTAGCTCGCGTGGCATAATGCGATTCCAAGCGCCCTGTTTGCCTCTTGGTAATTAAAGGCTCCCCTAAAAATGGCTCTTCCTTCGTTATCCTCACGTTGGCTTGCGCACCTCTAGAAAGAAAGCGTTCATGCTCCACAATCATTCGCAGCCCTTCGTACTTGCTATTGCTTTGGCACTTCTGGTCGGTCCCCCGGTCGAAGCGTCTGCAGCGAACACCAAATCGAATCCAGCCGCAAAGCAATTGTTGAGCGCGATGTCTGCACCGATTCAGATGTCTGTGGAGCGCTCCGTAGATGCCACCAACTTCATCAGCGACATGGCTGATGCAGCCAATGCATTGAAAGGCTATACCTGCGACTATGTGACCACGGTCTTCAAAGGCTCCAAGGTCATTAATCAGCAAGGTTCGTTCTGGTTCAAACAACCCCGACAGATTCGCGTAGAAATGACCGGCGATTACAAACGGGGATCGGTTGCTGTGCTTGGAAGCAACGGTAAGGTTCGCGGACACCTTGGTGGTGCCCTCAGTGCCTTTACCGTTACTATTGCTCCCAACTCCGACATGCTACTTGGAGCAAACGGGTACCCACTGGTGGATTCAGATTTTGCTGGAATGTCCTCAGTGGTAAAGACTTTTTTGCAACAAGGTTGCACGGCGAAAGTAACGGAACATCCTGTCTCAGTTGAAGGTCAGACTAGAAAGGTCTATATCCTCGAAATTGTCAAACCGCAATCGAGCGAGTTGTACAAGCGGACTTATATTGATCCGCAAACACTTCTACCGCTTGAGTGGTTTGACTATCAGGGAGGACGCCTGTTTGCGCACACTGTTTGGACTGCCCTGAAGCTCGATGCCAACATAAAAGACGACCTGTTCAAGATTTGAGGTGAACCAATGTTCAATGCACCGACGTTAGCTACTATGGGACTGCTAATAACCGGGATTATCCTGGCTGCACCCGTGTTGCTTAAAGGATTTAAGCGCCGAGGGAAGGGCGTCTTTTACGAGCAGAATTACATGATTCAACGGGCGCCGCAGATGGCCACACTGGCAAATGTAGTGATAATCGTCTCAGCTTTTTTTGCAGCGAATAACTTCCTTGTCCCAACTGAGCTCCAACCGATTCTTACGTTGGCGGCAAGCCTGCCAGAATCGATATCGTCAGTTGTCTCATGGGTTGGGGTCGCGATCTTCATGTCCGGTCTGGTTTTCATGATCGGCGGTTGGTACTCCTTGGGTGAGATGTTTTCCACTGATGCAGAAGTACTTGAAGGGCACAAAGTTCGCAAGAACGGTCTACTTAAGTACGTCATGCACCCTGCCTATTCGGGCATCATCCAATGCTGTCTCGGTACATCTTTGGCTGCAGTTTCTCTGGCGGCGGCTTTAATTACTTTGGCAGTGGTTGCGCCACTCTGGCTCAGGCGCGCTAAGTACGAGGAGCAGCTTCTGCTTGAATCGCTCGGACCTGACTATCGTGAGTACGGCGAGGAAATGCATTGGCGGCGCCTTGTTCCGCGGTTTATCCCGATTGGGGTTTAACCAGCATTGCGGGCGAGACTTTCGTACCGCGCTGAACAACATGGAAATCCGCTGGTAATCAATGTTGCTTTCCACGCCCGCAGGGCCTGTGCAAATTCCCTGTGGTGGCATATGATGGATAGTAGGCAGTTACAATGCGGATCTTGGTAGCCGAGTGGAACTGATCCTAGGGAGATAATTCTTGAAGAAACCGGGCGTCAATTTGACAAGCATCGCACTGGCTCTCGTTGTGACATCATTTTTGTCACCATGCACGACTGCAACTGCTGCAGATGGAAACAAGACCGAATGCCGTAAAGCGACTCAAAAGGAAGCCGTACTTTCTACAGAACAGAAGGACAATGGCCATCGATGGGTCAAAGCTAGAATCAGAATTGAAGCTGCTCCGCACGTTGTATGGGAAACTGTGCACGAGGAGCGTAGCAAGGATCCGGAGCTGGAGTACAGCAAAGTGCTTTCTCATGATCCAGCCACGAATCACCTAACTCTGGAGCAGAAGTTTTCTGTTCTGCCAGTGTTCGGAACAGCAACGTGCGTGATGAAGAACATCGAAGTTCCGCTACAGCGCATCGACTACAGCATGATCAGCTCAGATAAGTTCAAAGCCTTCGAAGGAAGCTGGGTTCTTAGTCCCGGCGCGCATGCCAACGAGACTTACCTTGAACTTTCCAGCTACTGCGACATTGGACTTCCGATTCCGCGCATGATGGTTGAAGGGGCCACTGGAAAGAAACTGCAACGAAGGTTGGCTAACGTAAGAGCTATGGCTGAAGCCACTCAAACGCGGTTAGCACGCAAATAGTCCACTGAAAAGCCTGTAGTGGCAGCATCTTATGCTGCCATTCCTGCCATGCGGGCGGCAGCATAAGATGCTGCCACTACCGTGAGATCTTCGTGTCTACGCGGACTTCGAAGTTGAGGCGCATTTGAAATACGCGTTCGAACATCGTCTTCTTCTCTTTCAATGCCCAGGTCTCCGGCTCCCAGTTCTCTCCCGGGCGGATGTAGATCAGCAGCGACATAGTGCCGCGTCCTTCCTTTGACTTTGTTTCTGGTTCGAATTCAAACTCCAACCGTTGGACAACCTGCCTGTGACTGCGATCCAATGCTTCAGCCAGCCGCAGTATCGCTGCCATCTCAATTATCATGCGCCGGTCTGCAACGGGAATAGTAGCAATGGCTTCGTGCGAATCTTTAGGATCTGATCCGCGGTGATAGCGAGCGATGCTAGCAATCAGTGCTACTTCTTCTTCGGAATGCCCCAGCAAGCCGCCGTTTTTGATCAGGTAATAGGAATGCTTGTGGTGGCCATTTCGCCCGATGAACATACCCACATCGTGTAGCATGGCTGCGGACCACAGTAAGTGTCCTGTGTCCTCGGGGTAGGCATGCAAGGTGCCGCGCGTTTTGAGGAAGATCTCGCCGACCAGCCTGGCTACCTGCTCGGCGTGTTCAACGCTGGCGGCGTATTTTTCCAGAAGCTCATGAACACTGTCAGAGCGCGGATCTTTATGGCTTTCCAGTCCACCTTTCAGCCATCCAGTCTGCAAGAATCGGTCTACGATTACGCCTTCTCTCAAAGCGGCAGTGCACACTGTCACTTCAGTGGCTCCGAAGGAGCGCAGAGTTTCAAGCAGCACAATTGCACCGGCGAGTATAGTTCGGTTGCGGTCAGCGCTGATGTCTTTGATTCTTTCGCCGCGCAGGAATGCTTGTTCGAGATGTTCGACAAGTTCTTCGACGTCCGCCAGGAACATCGTATATCCGTGGAGTTCATTGCCTTTACGTTTGTGCCGCAGGCGATCTAGCTTTGCCAGCGCTTGCACTGTGCCTGATGTACCTATCAGTTGGTCAAAGCCACCTGATTCGGTAAGGCGGGCTGCAGCCGGACGAAGTACTCCTCTGATTTCGTCGTGCAACTCCCGAATTTCTTGGGGCGTCGGGCGTTCTTTTTTGAAGAACCTTTGCGACAAGCGGGCCGCGCCCAACTTGTAGGATTCAGTAAAGCGCGTGTGGTTGCGATCGGCCAGGATGATCTCGGTGCTGCCTCCGCCGATGTCTACGATGCCAAAGTTACCGCTGATTTCCGGCATGCTCCACAGCACCCCGAGGTAGATCAAGCGAGCTTCTTCTCGCCCGGAGATCATTCTTGCGTCAATCTCTAATTCTTCGCGAACCCGCTTAAGGACTTCTTCTCCGTTCGCTGCTTCTCGCACTGCCGATGTTGCCACCGCCAGAATTGTCTTTGCACCACATTGGGCGGCTTTGTTCTTCATGTCTTTTAAGATACGAATTGCAGATGCCAGTGCAGCATCATCAATTGTGTGTGCCGTTAATGCTCTTCGGAAGAACGGAACGGCTTCCTTCTCTCGTTTGATAACTTCAAAGTGGTCGCGATCTTCGATGGCTTGGCAAACTATCATATGAAACGAGTTCGTTCCCATGTCAATGCAGGCAATAAGAGGCCCGCCGTATATTCGAGCGAATGATTTGCTTCGTTTTATGGTGGTGGCAGGAGGTGACACGATGACCATCAATGGGATGCCTGTTGGAACACTTTGATCCTAAAGGTGAATGCTTCCAGGCACAAGCCTTGCCATGGAACTATTCCCTTCTTAACCAGTTTTTGCTACTCGGATAGCCTGGTCAAGAATGGCGCTTGCCGCTTTCTCGCCACTGGCAATGCAATCCGGGATGCCAACCCCGCTATAGGCATTTCCGGCAAGTTCCAGACCGAGATACTTTCCTACACAATCGTCTATCTTGCTGACGGTGTCTGTGTGACCGACGTTGTACTGGGGCATCCCACGCGGGAAGCGGCTAATTACCGAAAGCAAAGGTAGGTGCTGGATTCCCAGATAGGTCTTGAGGTCTTCCCACATCAGGCATTCAATGTGTTCGTCAGCCAGGTCGAAGATATCAGGCTGTAAGGCGCCGCCGACAAAAACCCGCAACAGCGCTTTTTCCGGCGGGGTCCGTCCGGGCCATTTGACGCTCGTGAAACTGCAGGCCAGAATTGTTCGGCGCTCGGTTCTTGGAACGACGAATCCGAACCCGTCGAGCAGGTGTGGAATATCTGACCTTCTATATATAAGGTTGAGAACTGCCGAAGAGGCATATTCGATCGAAGCTAAGGCCTGGCTCAAGTCACTATCGAGTTCGGACAGCATATCTGCTGCATGAAATGAGGATGTCGCAATCACGACGCCGTCTACCCCTAACTTCTTGCCGTCGAAGAATTCCAGTTCCCAACTATCATCCTTTCTGCGTACCTTACTGACTATCGCATGGGTGCGGACCGTTTCCGCCGGAAGCTTTGCCACAATGGCATTGACCAGAACACTGATACCTTCGTCGAATGTCACGAACATGCCATAACGAGCACCGCTCTCGTTCCGGGCCTTTCCTGTGGCCACAAGCCCTTTGACCAGACTGCCGTACTTCTGCTCCAGCTGAACCATGCGCGGCAGCGCAGCCTTCATACTCAGTCGATCGGGGTTTGCGGTGTAGATCCCACCTACTAATGGCTGTACAACTCGGTCGAGTACTTCCTTGCCAAGGCGCCTTTCAACAAATTGGGAAAGGCTTTCATCAGAGCCTTGCGGTGCCGCTGGCACAAAGGGCTCTTTCAACATGCGCATTTTTGCTTCCCAGGAAAATAGCCGAGAATTGAGCATTGGAAAAATCTGAGTTGGCGCCATCATCAGGAAGCCTTCAGGGAGCGGATGGAGCTGACCGTTGTGCGCTATGAAAGTACGACGATGAGCCTTGTCGGTTTCAACCAGGCGATCTTCAATGCCTAGCTTTCGACAAAGCTCTAGGCCAGCAGGCTTTTCCGTAATAAAGGAATCAGGACCCAGCTCCAGTATGGTGTCATCCAGGCTATAGGTGCTTATACAACCGCCCACACGCGGGCTTCCCTCGAATAGCACGATCTCCGGTGGTGGCTGCATGTCAGCGGTTTCGCAGTGGAGTTTATAGGCCGCTGCCAATCCGGAAATGCCGCCGCCAATTACTGCAAGGCGACGTTGCCTTGGCGCCGTGTCGAGATCGCTGTGCTCGTTATCTTTCTGGCTTAGCATAGAAAGATTCAGCTTTGATCGTAGTAACCTCTGATAGCAATCGAATGAAACTGGGGTGGTCTCCCACAGTTCCGGCTCGCAGCATCCTCATTCCCAATTCGCTGGCTGTCCGTGCGGCAAGTATGTCCAAATCGAACAATACTTCAACATGGTCGCAAACAAATCCAATCGGGGAAAGAACGACGTTCGTTTTTCCCAGTTTCTTACAGACTGCAAGTTCGTGGTGCAGATCCGGCTCGATCCATGGTTCATTCGGCTGACCGCTGCGACTTTGATAAGCAACCGCCCATGGTATATTGCCACCGGTCCGTCCACGCACACGATTTGCCACTGCCGATGCTGTCGCCTGCATCTGATCTTGGTATCGAGATTTATCCGACATTTCCTGCGGCACAGAATGAGCAGTAAAAATCAGGCGCAATGATTCCAATTCTCGGTCTGTCATCTTCTCTAGCGTAGAAACTACCCTGTCCGCGCAGGCTTCAATGTAAAGTGGATGAAGATGCCATTGCCCAACTATTTCAACAGTTGGACGCCGCCCATGATTGCTTTCTATCTCATCGAGAGCCTCAGTGAGCGCCTTGATGTATCGTTCGTAGCTTGCTTCTGTCCGGTGGACGGCCATGACTATGACAATGATTCGCTGGGCACCACATGTGGTGATCTCTTTTACCACGTCTTTGATGTAAGGAGCCCAGTAGAGCATCCCCGTATAAACCGGCAGCGGGTGCTCTGTGGTTGCAAGCTGGGTCTGTAAAGCCTGCGCCTGTTTTGATGTCAGTTCGTTAAAGGGCGACCTTCCGCCAATCTGTTTGTATTGATCGATTACCGAATCAATTCGAGATTGAGGCACATTCCGTCCGACAACAACGTTTTGGATAAATGATGGAACATCTTCAAATCGCTCCGGACCGCCAAAACCAAGCAGAAGAACTGCGGTATCGTTGCTGGTGCCTTGAGTTAGTTTGGAGTTCATTGAGCTGCCTCAGAATTCCGCACCGTCTCTACCAAAAATTTCACCTGATCCGGTGAAGTCATTGGAAGTACGCCGTGACCAAGATTGAATATGTGTCCTGGCCTGGAAGCGGCTTCCTTCATGATTCGAGCAACCTGTAACTTGAGTTCTTCGCGCGTACCCAACAAAACAGTCGGATCTAGATTGCCTTGCACTGCTTTGTCGAAGCCTAGATTGAGCCAGGCCTCGGCAAGATTCACTCGCCAGTCGAGCCCAATTACATCGCCCCCAGCTTGGGCCATTAGCTTGAGTAAGGTGGCTGTCCCGGTGCCGAAATGAATTACCGGAACACGACCTGAAACTAACTCAATTAAAGCTTTCGTGTGAGGCAACACAAATCGTTCGTAGTCAGTCGGACTTAAGCAACCAACCCAACTATCGAACAGCTGCAATGCATCAGCTCCAGCATCAACCTGAAAGTTCAAATATTGGGCACTGATATCGACGATTTTCTTCATCAGCAAATGCCATGCTTCCGGCTCGCTGTACATGAAGGACTTCGTCTTGTCGAAAGTTTTCGAACCGCCGGCTTCAATCATGTAAGAAGCAAGTGTAAATGGTGCTCCGGCGAATCCGATCAGAGGAATATGCTTCGGCAAAGCTCTGGCTGTCAGCTCAATCGACTTGTAGACATAACCGAGCGACTGGCCGACGTCTATCGGCTTCAAGGCGGCAACATCCGTTGCCAGCCTGATCGGATTGTGAATCAGGGGACCTTCGCCTTTGACATATTCCAGTCCAAGCCCGAGCGCATCGATGGGGAGCAAAATATCGGCAAAAATGATTGCCGCGTCCACATCGAGCATATCAACGGCCATCACGGTCACTTCGCAAGCCAGCTCTGAGTTTTTGCACAGCTCAAGAAAGCTGACGCGAGAGCGGATATCCCGAAATTCCGGCATGAAACGCCCGGCCTGACGCATCAACCAGATTGGCGTGCGATCCGGTTTCTGCCTTTTGCAGGCTTGGATGAAACGACTTTCAGAAGCCTCGCGGCGTGGCTGAGCCGTCGGTCGTATATAAGTTGTCTGTGATTCCGACAAGTATAAAACCCTTCACAAAGAACGGTTTTCGTCTCGTGAGCAGCGTTGTAGATAGTATCTCACAGCCGTCAGTGACTTGCAGCTTAGCATCAATACCGTTTCCCTATCCGCTGACATTGCCTGGGAGCGCCGCCGTCCCGGCGGCTTATGCAAGTAGGAGCCGGCTGGAAGCCGGCGTTCCCAGGGGCAGCTGCAGAAATTCGTTACTAGTTAAGGAAACGGTATTGAGCCTAGCATCAAGTCTCGTGACCGCGCTAGAATTGCCAAACTAGACTGCGCTTGCGCAGGTGGTGCTGCCAAGAGACAAAGAGGATTGCAACGTGAAGACGTATTTAATAGCTGGTCTGGCCTTGAGTGCCGCGCTGATCCAATCGCCGGCAATTAGTG
>JADYXS010000295.1 GCA_021772155.1 Candidatus Obscuribacter sp. | reverse complement strand
TTGAATTACCTTACACCAGAGGAAAAAGCTCAAAAAGGCAAAAAAGCGGCCTAGAGCAGCTTGCTCCAGACCGCTGTCTACCAAAAGGGGGGAACCCCACCGCGTGGAAAAATTCCACATGGAGTTCAACCTGATGCGCCGACGGCGCTCAGTCTGTAAACGATCAACTCAGCGGCTCGGCCAAAGCGCTAGACACTAACAAGCTACCAACGCTCCGTCGTCCGCAGGGGTCTTCTCTTGTTCAACCTTATTGCGGGCAACCACCAAACCATGCGCCGATACCATAGCGTCGCAGGCACGCTCGTGCGCGCGGCGGTCGCGGCGGGCAGCCACATGCTCGCTAATACCTGCCGGGGCGGTTTGCGTCAACAAGAGCAGCATGCCGATCGTCTTCGGGTTCTTCACCTGCTGACCAGATTTAGCGATGCGACGCACAAGCGCCAGCATGTTTTTCTTGTCACCGAGGGTGGATGGATACTCCACCATCTCTGCCAACTGCCGTTCAAGTGTCTCCCAGCTCATTTCAGGCTCGCGCGATGTCGGAGGGGTCGGCAACATGTGAGCTATGCCAACGACTGAAGCGAGGGTCAGGAAAAGACAAATTGCGCCCAAGAGCGGATTGACGCCCATGAGGCAGACAGACCCGAGCAGCCCGAAAAGGGTCACTGCGAAGAGGAGGAGATGACCACCGGTTGCGTCGGACGAAGTGCTGTTTTTCTGAAGTGATGTCATGACTAGAATCCCAAAACAAAATTTGTTCTGCGTCTTTGACTGAGTTCGTAAATACGTTGATTCGTATCGACGACCTAGTTGCGCAGCTCGAGTCGGATGACTGGAAGGCTCCAGTTAACATCCGAACCCGTGATCGACCCAAATCCAAACATTCGGACCTATTTCAAACAATCGGAGCGAATGGACTGATGTTGGCTGGTTTTTCTCCAAGGGTGGGATGGGGTTGAGGTGATATCTCAAATTAGGCAGAACCAAAGTCCAAATCGGCAGCTCTGTAAAGGCAACGCTCGTAGGGCTGAGTGCCCAGTCGAATCACCTTTTCGTTAGCCATGCTTTGAAACGACGCATCGTTACATGCATCTGTCCGTACGTGATAATCCCAGTTAGGTCGCCATCATCCAGCGTCGCCAACTGATGCCAGTTGCAAAAAACAGGTCAGTTACAGAGAAGGTGCATTGCCAATCTGCACACCTGTCATGAGAATCATCTCTTCGCTATGAGCTGTTGCGAAGGGTATAAAATAAGCAACAACGAGCGGAGGACAGCAAGTTGGCATTAGCCGAGAAAAGTGCCCGGTACCTGCGAACACCATGGCGCCCAATTGTAGAAGAGGGCGATGGTGATCTTACGGAGTCCAAGTTCTCCGGCATGGCTTACCTGGAACTCGGAGAGACATGGCCTGAGTGCAAGGTATGTCATCAACCAATGCAGCTTTTCATGCAGTTGAATCTCGATGAACTTCCAGCAGAGCTGAAAAATGAATTCGGCCCGGGAATTCTTCAACTTTTTTACTGCACGAACACGCAAACCCAAGCTTCTTGCGAAGAGATTTGTGACAACTGGGCATGGAATGATCGGGCCATGTTGGTGCGCGTTGTTCAACCAGATGGAATCCACAATTTCCTGCCGAAGAGCCCGGTAAAAGACGCCTTAGCACCAACACGCATAACTGGCTGGGAGCCTCTCCAGCAGGAGATGCCTTCTTATGATGAGTTCTCCGAGATGGAAGAATTTACTGAAGAAGAAGAGGAAGAAATTGAAGACGTCTCACCTGATAGTGTGGATAAGCTCTGGGGCTGGCCATGCTGGGTGCAGAACATTGAGTATCCGAGCTGCCCTGAATGCGGCGGCTCAATGAAGCTAGTCTTTCAAATTTCCTCTGAGGGCAGCTTGCCGTACATGTTCGGTGATTGTGGAATCGGCCATATCACTCAGTGCGAAAAACACAAGCATGTTGTCGGATTCGGCTGGGCTTGCGCCTGATATGACACCCGGGAGCGCGAGCGGTGCCGGGCCAACGCGATTACTTGGCGTATCTAGTTGCAGTGCAATCGCGAAACTTACGTCTTATGATTGTTTCCCGACGAGTTGCCAGCAGTTCCCTGCCTGCTCTTAGGTGCCGCCTGCCCTGCGCTTATCGCCTGATCGGACCGCGACTGATCGCTCGTAATTTGTTGGACTTTCAAGTGATTGCCAACGTTATTTACGCCGTACACGTTCTCAATGACATCCTCTACCAAACGCTTTTCGCAGCGGGATCTGACCATTCCTGTCAGCATCACCTGACCATCCCTGACCTCCACTTCAACATCGGTCGCGTCAATAATTTGATGCACGGTCAGGCGCTCCATGATGTCCTCTCTCACACGTTGATCGCTACGCTTATAGTTTCGCGAGCCGCGACCATGATGTGTTAAACGCCTCACTTGCTCAGAGTCACCGGTGAATTTAGGGCGCTGCCACTCAGCTGCTCCGGACCAATCCTCTTGGAATTGACGGGCCCCAGCATCGTCATGGTCCTGGGAGGTGAATGGTCCTTGTCTTTGCCAGCTGTAACCTTGAGTGCGATATGCGGCTAAAAACCCTCGCTCCTGCCCATGCCTGAGCCACTGCTCGAAATCGTCTGCGTCCTTGCTACTTCTTGGATTGTAATAGTTGACCATGTTGTTCTCCTGGTAGCTTGGTAAACTCAATCGCGGACAAACACCTGCCGTACTGCATTGTGGCGCCGGCTGCGAAGGTTATAGCACTGCAAGATATGCTGTTTATCCCACTAAATATATGGGTCCGCACACACTAATTTGGGGATTTCCGCCAGTCATATGTCGACAAAAAAAATCAGTCGGAGAAAGTTCGTTCAATTGGCTGGTGCCACCGCGCTGATAGGCGCTGATTTTTGGGACCAAGCCGCACTTGCCGACCGTGGGAACGAAGAATACAAGGCAAATCTTTCCAAGTTCGATTATGTAGTTGTCCTGATGTTGGAAAATAGATCCTTCGACAACATGCTGGGTTATCTGTATCAGAACAATCCGGCAAAGACCTTCAACGGAGTATCTGGAAAGTCGCTGTCTAACCCAATTCCCAGCTTCGCCAATCGCAGCGACCTAGGCGTTGTGCCGGTTATGCAAGGAGCAAACCCGCAAAATCCCTGTCCTGATCCAGGCGAAGAATATCCCCATGTGAATACTCAACTATTCGGCTGTGTGGCTCCAGTCAGCAATCGCACGGCTACTACATTATTCATGTCACCACCATACAATTTGCCCGAGGGGATCCCTGCTCCTCTAATGGAAGGGTTCGTCTACGACTATATCAACAACTTCGAAAACACTGTCGGACGGAGCCCTCGCTTCGATGAATACAAAGTCGTCATGGAATGTTTCGCACCACAAGCGGTGCCAGTCATTTCAACCTTAGCTCGTGAATTCGCTGTCTGTGACAACTGGTTTTGTTCCGTGCCGAGCCAGACTTACACCAACCGCTCGTTTTTTCACGCAGCCTCAAGTTCCGGACTCGTGCTCAATGCGCCATATGGGGATTGGTTATTGGCAAACACTGCCGAGACTATCTTCGAGCGAATGCAAAGCAAAGGACTAAATTGGAAAGTCTACTTCGATACCGAGGACGTAATTCCGATAACCGGAGTAATTCACTATGCGCGGTTGAAGAACTATTTGTCGTCCAACTTTCACAGAATGGACAGATTCTTCTCCGATGCGGCAAAGGGCACGCTGCCCAAGTACTCTTTTATTGAGCCGAGGATGTTCCGAGACCACAACGATCAACATCCTCCGGCGATCATTGGCGACAAACTGCAACATTCCAGCGTACTTGCAGGTGAACTCCTGATTCATGAAATTTATGAAGCCATTCGAAACTCCGATAGCCCTACAGGCAACAATTTCAAGAACACCCTGTTGGTACTGACCTACGACGAGCATGGTGGATGTTACGACCATGTGCCACCGCCTCCGGTACCACCTCCTGATGGCCGAAAGGCTGGGCAGATGGGCTTTCAGTTCGACCGTCTTGGAGTTCGGGTGCCGGCAATCTTGATCTCATCTTTCATAGAACCAGGCACGGTTTACAGCATGCCGCTTCACCACAACTCGCTAACAAAGACCATGTCACTCAAATGGAATCTTGGGTCTTTAACCAACAGAGACGCCACAGCTGCACATTTCGCAGACGTGCTTTCGCGAACAGAGCCGCGCCAGAGATCAGAGTGGCCCCAAACAATACCCAGACCAGTTGAGCGACCAACCGGTGATGATACACTGCAGTTGCCGCTCAATCAGCTGCAATCGAGCATATTCAAAACCGTGCAGGCAATTGCCAAACAACAAGGATTGAGCTTCCCGGACGTAGCAACAATTGGAGAAGCACTGTTCCACATGAAGCGTATGCTTCCCAGCAAATAACCATCAGGAGGGGAAAGCAATGGCCAGATCAATCCAGGATTTGATGGAAGATGCATACGAAAAACTTGATGTTTTCGATAGCAAAGAAGCCCTGGTGATCGGTAAGAAGTTAGTTGCCATGCAATATTCTGGCGGTTTTGAAATAATGGCGCTGGCCTATTTGCAAAGCGACAAACTTGAGCGTGCAATCAAGGTGCTTAAGGAAGGAGTTGCTCAATGCCCGGACGTGTGGGTACTTTGGCAGCTCCTCGGAAACTGCTATTCCGACAACGACAACTACGATGAAGCGATTAACTCGTACCGGCAAGCGCTGGAATGCCCCGGCGCCAACCCTTCATCCATTCACCTTAACACGGCTATCAGCCTCAGTCGGCAAGATCTCTATGACGCATCCAACTTAGAATTGTCTTTAGTGACGGACAACGAAACACAACCTCGGCGCGAGTCGTTGCGGCTGGCCAATTTGATTGGACTGCAGCGATACGACGACGTAATAGAAGAAGCACCGCGGGTTGCAGCCATAATTGAAACAGAACATGCCGAAGATGCCAGTGCTCGCCTGGATATCGGACGCATTTACGCGCGGATGGCGGAGGCATTTCTTCACGGACCCAACGATCTCACTGCAGCCAAAGATGCCTCATGTCGAGCGCTGGTGTATGACAAAACGAACGAAAGCGCCCTTGAGGTGCTCAGATCAATCAATGCACGCGCACGTGGTGAAAGGGACAAAATTTTTCGCATCCTCGTTGAAGGACAGTGGAATGAGCCTTTCGAAGGCGAGGACGTGCTCCCAAAATTCTATACAACCTATTGGGTTTTGGCCGCAACGGACCAGGAAGCCCTGCTCTTCGCCGGAGAATTGGAACCGGACGAAGTAGGTTCCTCCCTGCGCATAGAAGATTCCAGTACCGAACCTGCGGCCAAATGGCAAACGCTCAAAGGGGTTTATTCACGCTCAGGCTACGCATTCTTTGACGATGACGAAGAAGTAAAAGGCTAAGGGCGCATCCACTGATCTCAAGGTCCCGCCATTCATTTCCTGTGGAGTTCATTGCGCCACGGGATTCATTTCCGCCACGGGCTTATCCCATCATTGCTTGCGCCAGCTTTCTATATGCCATAGTGTTTCGAGAAAAAGAAAAGAAACCCGCGCTCCACCAGCCGCCACCAACACCGTTAAGGTGAAGGCGCGGACTAGAGAACCTCGGGTTTCGATGCGACAAAATAGGCACGCTCTTGGACAAGACGTGTTCCTTTTGCCAGAGAGCTGGTCACCGAGCAATTCGGCACACTGCGCTGCTTGTTCATTGCCTGCGCCTGTGCTTCGGTCATGCCCTCGAGCACCTTGCGGGCGCAAAGGACAATTTCCGAATGCGAGATGATCAGCAAATTCTCGCCTTCCGTCTGCGCGAACACGTCGTGCATGAACGGACGAAGCCGATTGCAGATGACGTCCCGCCGGCTTTCACCGACTCGACCATCTTTGCCAACCGGCGGACGATGACGCCACTCGCCTTGACGAGCGCGCTTTGCCGCTTCCTCAGGAAACAGACCAAGAACACCGGCGTCGGTAACACCGGAAAAGGCGCCCCAGCACCGTTCGTTGAGACGGCCGTCTGGCGCAAGCTGCCGCGGAGAAAGCCCCGACTCGCGAAGCACAATCGCCCCGGTCTGCCCAGTGCGAAGATACTCCGAGAACACAATGACCGTGGGCTGCTCCTCAACCGGAAGCTGGCCGAACCAACGACCCAGGTCAGACGCCTGACGCTCACCTTCCGAAACGATGGGCGCCTGGTGATCGGGCACGGGCAAGCTGAAGGTGAAATCTCCGCGCACCAATGCGGCGTGCAAGATTTCATTTGCCAGACTCACTGCGTGCCTACACCAATAGACGCGTCTTGGTAGACGCTTGCTGCGAAACACATTAGCCATATCAGGCTCCTTCATAAGAGAGGGTTAAGCCTGAACAGGACTAAGTGCCCGAACGACAGGTCGCGGATTCTGAACCGCCATTCGCCCGACGATCTCTTCGATCATCATGGCTTCGGTGATACGACGCATGACCACTTCCTCGGTCGTCCACTTCGTTGCCGGCAGCGGTTGCCGATTTTCATCGACCTTGTGCACGAAGCCGACAGCTTCAAACGGCACATTCGGACAATCGACCAGGGTGAACATCCGGATGTCGGAAGGACTGATGGTCCGGCGACGGAGCAGGCCCATGAGCAGCGTATGCAAGTCCAACGCGGCATCAGGCTCAACCAGATAAATCGGCACATGAGTGTCATGACCGCACTGGGCGATGGTGGCCTTCTCGAACAGTTCATCCAGAGTGCCGACGCCTTGCTCACCGATGATCACGCCAAGGTCCGCCCAGCGAATGAGTCCGACCTTGCGCGGGAAGAAATTCTCGATCAACTTGCGACGGGCACAATACGGGTTAGGAAATGCGCCGGCCTTGCTCTCTGATGGCAGGTCGATTCCCAGCCCTACGCACTCCGCGCCGCCTTCATGCCCACCTTGATGAGCAGCCAACATCGCGCCAGGTCCGTCTCCGGTGATAACGGTAATTGGCGTACCGGTCAGCTCAAGCGCGCGTTGAGCCAACTTGAAGGTAATCCGGCGAAGCCGCTCGTAGGCTTCAGAACCGGCTTGAATGCGAGCCGAACCGGCGACGAACACAGCGTTGGTGATACCGCGCATGTGACCGAACACATCGATGAACTGGCCGGCGTAATTGAAAACGCGCCGGATATCGGCCAGGTCGAGTCCGCGAAAGCGCCAGAGCACCACCGCGAGGAAAAACAGGCTAAGCGCAGAAATACCAATTGCTGCGGCATTAACCAAAGTAACAAACGTAGACATGCTTTCTCCTTTCAAGAAGAAGTTTTTTGCCGCCGCAAACTGCGTCGACGAAATCCCATGGGCCCACACAGTGAACTCACAGAGAACTTGTAGAAATCCGTTTCAGTTCCGAGAGACACTTGCTCCCAAACGCGGATTGTTTCGACTAAATATTTGAACTGGCTGGAACGCCAGATTGCCCAGAACAGATCGATTCGGTGTTGATGGAATCGTCTGGTTAGTGAGTAACGTCAGCGAACAGCTGGTGTTCAACGACGCTTCAATGCCACAACTTTCAAACAACGATTTGCAATTTCCCAGCCAAGTTTTGACCTCCAGTGCAAGAAGCGCTGTTGATTGGTCGAGTACCGGCTGTGGTGAGTGGATTGCTTACGTGTGCTTGATAGTTACCTGAATTGAAAATGAATAAAAGAGATACCTACAACCTAAAGATCCCGATCACATAACACCAAGTTAAAACTAAT
>JADYXS010000294.1 GCA_021772155.1 Candidatus Obscuribacter sp. | reverse complement strand
TGCCAGTTGATGCAGGCCAGCCAACCGCGCCTGGTCCTGGTTTTGGTTGTTGACCAGTTTAGCTACGACTACATGAACCGGTTCGGCGATAAATTCGGGCCAAACGGATTTCGTTATCTACAGAATCACGGCGCCGTTTTCACCAATTGCCGATACAAACAAGCGACAACTCAAACAGCAGTTGGTCACTCGATCATTGCCACAGGAGCCTACCCCTGGTCAACGGGGATAATTGCCAATGATTGGTTCGACCGACGCAAGGACAAGGAAATCATTGCTGTCACCGATGAGAGCTTAAAGCTTGTCGGCGCCAATGGTATCGGGGCCAGCGCACGCACGATGATTGGCACCACGCTTGGTGACTCGCTCAAGATGGCGACCAACGGTCGCAGCAAAGTCTTCTCACTTTCCCTGAAAGATCGTGGCGCACTCTTCCTTGCCGGCAAACTGGCTAATTCCGCCTGTTGGTTTGACACGCAAAGTGGTTCATTCGTCAGCTCTTCTCAATTCGGAGAGAGCCTGCCTCCATGGGTAAGCACTTTCAACGAACAGCGCTATGCGGACAAATATTTTGGTAAGACGTGGAGCCGACTGTTGCCCGAGACCGAGTATGGTGCATCGGCGAAGGATGACTATCCATTTGAAGGCTCTTTGCCCGGAGATGGACGTCAATTCCCACACGTCATCACAGGCGGTGCATCCTCACCAAATGCCGCCTTTTATGGCACTTTCGTTATCACACCGTTTGCTGATCAAATGCTGAGCGATCTTGCCACTGCCGCCATTGACCAGGAAAGTCTCGGACAGCACACCGATACAGATCTGCTGACGGTCAGCTTTTCTACCCCGGATTATTGCGGGCACCTCTTCGGACCTCAGAGCCAGGAAGCAGAAGATGTTATGCTCCGGCTCGACCAGACCATTGGTGGTCTGCTCACTCACATCGACAAGAAAATCGGACTCAATAATTGCCTGGTGATCGTCACCGGAGATCACGGTGTTTGTCCCATTCCGGAGTTTCTGCGTGAGCGCGGTCAGGCTCGTGGACTGGATTCCGGCCGCATCGATCCGAAGGCATTTTGTTCCCTTATAGAGTCAGCTCTTGATTCCAAGCTCGGATCTGAGAATTGGATTTCCTCATTTACACCACCAAACCTCTATCTAAACCTGCGGGCAATAGATCACCAGAAATACAAAGAGCGCGAAGTAGCTGGCTTGGCAGCGAACATCGCGCACTCGGTCCCTGGTATTGCAGAGGTTTACACCTCAGCGCAACTGTTTACGAATCAAATTCCCAACAGCCCCAATGTCGACTCAATTCGCAAATCATATTTCTGGGGGCGCAGCGGCGAACTGTACATTATGCCCAAACCTAACTATATCTTCAGCGGATCAGCCACCGGCACCACCCACGGCACAGCCTACGCTTACGATCAACAGGTGCCACTGATCCTTTGCGGAGGCACAGTGCAAGGCGGAAAATTCGGTCAGGATTCAAGCCCAGCCGATATTGCCCCGACAGTGTCGAGCATTTTGAACATTCCGCAACCGCCTTTATCCGAAGGGCGAGTACTGCAAGAAGCGATCAGACAGGTCTCCGGCCCGGCCGCATCATTGCGGGCGCAAGCTCCACCTTTGGCTCAACCAAAAGCTATTCCAGTTGACGACTAGAGGTCAAGAACCGCACACCGTGCGAGAATCAAGTAGCCGAACATTCGAGGCATAATAATTCATGAGCGAAAAGAGCAGCATATTTTTAGTCGACGGAAGCTCCCTGGCGTTTCGATCCTTCTTTGCGCTCATAACATCAGGCTTGCGTCGCGCCGACGGAATGCCAACCTGGGCAGTGATCGGGTTTTTCAATTCGTTGTTCGAATTAATTGAGAAGCGCAATCCGCACTGTATGGCTATCTGCTTTGACTTAAAAGAGCCGACGTTCCGCCATGAAGAGTTCAAAGAATACAAAGCCAATCGAGCCGAAATGCCCGATGATCTGGCTAAACAATGGCCGATCATTAAAGAAGGGGTGAAGATTCTCGGAATTCCGCTTTATGAGATTGCCGGTTATGAAGCCGATGACGTGATCGGCACTGTGGCAAAAGTGGCTGAGCAGAAAGGCATGGAAGTGGTCATTCTCACCGGTGATCAAGATGCCTTCCAACTTTTGGACGAACAAATACATGTGCTGATGCCGACCACAAAAGAAGGGCTGAAGACCTTCGGTCGGCAAGAAGTATTCGAGAAACTCGGCGTTTGGCCAGAACAAGTAATCGACTATAAGGGGCTTGTCGGCGACACTTCGGACAATATTCCCGGCGTGCGCGGTATCGGTCCGAAGACCGCGGTGCAACTCCTTACCGACTACAAAACAGTGGAAGGCGTCTACGAGAATTTAGAAAATATCAAATCCGCTTCCGTGAAAAAGAAACTGGAAGAAGGACGTGTAAGCGCCTTTAACAGCAAAAGCCTGGCGACGATTCGTCTTGATGTTCCGATCGCCTTCGATTTTGAGCAATGCCGATTGTCGCTGCCGGTGGTCAATGATGTTGCTGCATTCTTCCGCGAAATGGAATCGAGTTCCATCCTGCGCCGGTTGCCACGAATTATGAAAGCGTTCAACGATGGCGTTGAGCCTGAGATCGATCCAGCATTGCTTGAGCCTATCGGCAAGCCCGCGCGCAGCAACAGCAAGATGTCGTTCCGCAAGTCCGACGCCCCCGCAGCAGCAGCACCGGCTGCAGCTCCATTTACCATCACCACCCGCGGTGGCGTGGCAGTAGCTGAGCAACAGCGGCTTGATCTGGTAATCCCATCCCAGCCAAGAACAACGGTGCGCACCGGAGCAGTCGGAGCGTCAGAACCAGGTGTCGTTCGGACGCTTGAAGAATTCCAGGAGTTAACTACCACGCTGAGCAAGCAACAAGTCTTTGCCGTTGAGATACTTACTGGCAGTCATGAATCTTGCGAGGGGGACATCGTCGGCATAGCCATTGCTTACGACAATGACGCACGCATGAACGACGGATTGCGCCCGCAAATCGCCGTAAAAGACAACAATGTGATCACAGCGTATGTTCCGGTGGGACACGCTGGTGACGCCGAGCAATTGTCCCGGGAAGTTGTGCTGCAAGCATTTAAACCACTCCTGGAAGATCATGCGATCGGCAAGATTTCATACAACGCAAAGCACGAACAAAATGCTCTGGCCATGGCGGGCATCAACTATGGACCGCTGGCCTTCGATCCGATGCTAGCAAGCTATGTAGTGAATCCAGATCAATCACACAAGCTTCGCGATCAGGCGCAGCGAGTTCTTAACTACAACCTGCCGAATGTGGCGGATCTGATTGGCACCGGCAAAAAGCAAGTTACCTGGAATCTATTGCCGATCGTTGATGCTGCAAGATATGCGGCCGACGCTGCTAGATTGTCGTTCCTTCTTTGCGGCTATTACATTCAGCAAATGGACAGCGAGCAGCAAGAACTGCTGTGGGAAATGGACCTGCCGCTATCTACAGTTTTAGCTAAAATCGAACAAAACGGCGTCAACATCGACGTTCCCTATTTCCAGTCATTCTCAGTTGAGCTGACAGGAGAATTGGTTAGACTGGAAGCGGAAATATATGAACATGCAGGTCATGCTTTTAACATCAATTCGCCGCTGCAATTGCAAAAGGTTCTTTTCCAAGAACTGAAGCTGCCCACAAAGAAAAAAATTGATTCTGGATATTCGACCGATGCTTCAGTTCTGGAAGCGCTTGCTGCGGAACACGCCATTGTTAGCAAGATCCTGGAGTTTCGTCAGTTATCCAAGCTGAATTCGACCTACGTTGAAAGCTTGCCGCGGCAAGTCTCGCCGCGCGATGGGCGCGTCCATGGTGAGCTTAACCAGACGACAACGGCAACCGGTCGTCTGTCCAGCACGAACCCGAATCTGCAGAACATTCCCATTCGAACAGAAATTGGCCATCGAATAAGAAAGGGCTTCATTCCGGCAGATCAAGAGCATGTGCTGATTTCAGCCGATTATTCGCAAATCGAACTGCGTTTGCTGGCGCACATGTCCGGTGACGAAAAGCTAATAGAGGCTTTCCGCCTCGACCAGGATATTCACGCCCGCACAGCGATGGACATCTTCGACTTGAAGCCGGAAGACGTGACCAGCGACCATCGCCGCGTTGGCAAGACTTTGAACTTCGCTTTGATCTATCAGCAAGGCGCATTTGCTACCGCGCAAAGCCTTGGCGTGACCACCAAGGAAGCGCAAGAGTTCATGAATCGCTATTTCGCTAGCTACCCGAAAGTGCGCAGTTTCATGTCCGGAGTCATCTCTGATGCCCGCACCAACTCCTTTGTTCAGACGCTCTGGGGACGGCGTCGCCACTTCCTCAATCTGAACGATCGAAACGACCCGATACGCAAAGCTGATGAAAGAGCGGCATGCAATGCTCCGTTGCAGGGCAGCGCCGCCGATCTAATCAAGCTGGCAATGATTCGCCTGAATAAAGAGTTGATTGAAAGGAAACTGCAGACAAAGCTCATACTGCAGGTTCATGATGAACTGGTTCTGGATGTGCCGAAATCTGAATTGGAAGAGACCAAGCAAATAGTTATTGCAGCAATGTCGATGGATCAGCCTCTGCTTGTGCCTTTACGCGTTGACATTGGAGTGGGGACAAACTGGATGGAAACAAAGTAATCATCAGCGCGCGTATTCGATCACAGCACCACCATATGGTCCGTCCCATTGCGCACCGTAGCCAACCCGAAATGTGATCCTGGCCGCAAGCGCCCCGCGGGGCAGTGACGACAATGAACCAATTTTCTTGAGATGGTCAATCACCATCTGATCAATCTTGCTGGGTTTACCTGCAGGTTGGGACTTCCCAACTTCACTTATTTTGCCGTCTGATTCTACCCTGGACTCGAAAATTGCATAGTAGTTGTCGTGAAATTCCGGACGGCTGAGATCCGGGGCAGCTACGTCCAATTTCTGCAGATAGGGCTCCAGGTCGATATAGGGATGAAGGCTATCGTCTCTTTCATCTTTTCCCATGTCTTTCACAGAAAATGCCAGTGAACCATTTTTCTTCAGTTTAGGGACATAGGTATGCATAATCCATAGACTCGGCTCCAGAGCGGCTTCGTTCGCGCTATGCGTTATGGTGGCAAATTCGACGCGACCGTTTTTGATTGCCAGAGATTCAATCTCATCTCGATCCTGCACATCAAACGCGGCAACCTGCTTAAACTGCCTGTACTTCCCATTTTCATTCTTCAGTATCAATAAGCGTCCCCAGATGCCCGAGCCGCCTGTTGTCCAATGAAAATAAATCGCAGCATCTTTCGCTCCATCTCCATTAATATCACCAAGGGCAATTTCGCGAATCCCTCCTGACTCTTCGCCACGCAGGTAAGATCCATTATTGAGCTTCACCTGGTATGAACCACCATCGCCAAAACCAGGCACTCGATAGGTCATGTTTTTCAACTGGCGAATCAGAACCGCGTCGGACATGGCAGCAGCAGGTTTCCCGTTCACGAAAAACGCCACGTACAACAGAAGCCCAATGGCAATTGTGGATTTAGCCAGGATTACTTTCAATTGTTTAACCGCCCAACAAGACAAGAATAGTTGCCACCTATCTATCTGCCCTTTTTCCGCGCTAAGCGCGAATCGGGTCAACTTTTCCCGGTGAAAAGATCTGCTCCACTTCGTGCCAGTTCTTCACCCGACGATAGCCGATAACATGCTGGTTGCGCGGCGCGTCAAAGAGAATTCCTTCTCCGCTGAATTTTTTGAAGTGTTTCGGGTTGTCATCAATCAAATAATCTGCGGAAATAATGTGTTTGGCACCACAGAAAACATAATTCAGCGGGGAGATAAAGTCAAAGTGGCGTTGCAACCATTTGTACTTGGCGGCAAAAGAGTTAGGCACTTCCATTGCCGCTGTCGTGATAAAAATCTCGTGCTCGGCATTCAGGCGCTGAAGCACTTCACGAGCGCCGGGCATAACTTCCAGATCAGCAAAGAAATCCTCCGCATGAACAAGCTCTATGGCAGCCCGGAAGTGCTCCTCTGGAATGACGTCTACGAGATGAAAGCCGATCAGCGCTTCTCTTTGCAAATTGGCGCCAAACAGACGGTTGTATCGAAGCAAATGCTCACCGAGGGCATCAGCCATGACCTCATCCATGTCCACCGCAATTCTCACCGCTGATACCTCCGCATCCGAACAAACACGCCAATTTCGTATTGTCCAGTATACGGTCTTCGACGCTTCAGCCGGCCGACTGAGTGCGTTAGATGTAAGTATTCACACAACAGACAAGAGTGCGGTGCCATGCGCGCGGAGAACTGACGGCAATTGGTTGGCTGGCGTGTAGGGGAGGCGCATGGCGCCTCCCTACACTTACCTGCACTACGCGGCTTTGCGATCCACGTAGGAACCGATCATCTGTTGAACTTTGGTTCTGGCTCTGGCGATTCGCGATTTCACCGTACCTAACTCGCTGTCGGTAATGGTGGCAATCTCTTCGTAAGACAGCTGCTGGATCTCGCGCAAAACAATGACGGTGCGAAAATTCTCAGGTAACTCGTTCATTGCCTCCTGCACAACATCGATCAATTCCTGCCGTTGTAGAAGCTCCTCTGGTCCGGCGGATTTATCTTCGATATCACGAGTTGTATTATCGTTACCATCTTCAAATCCGATTGGCTCGTCCATTGAAAGCACACGCAGCTGCCGCGGACGTTTACGCAATTCATCGTAGAAAAGGTGCGTGGTGATCCGAGCGATCCAACTCTTGAGCGCGCGCGGGTTTTTCAACCGGCCAATATTACGCCACATGCGTATGAAAACTTCTTGTGCAAGATCCGAGTGATTATCCCAATCGGGAGCAAGACGAAATAGTAATCCGCAAACAGTACGCTGATGCCTGCGAATGAGCGTTTCGAAAGCCCGCTGATCGCCTTGCTGACAAAGATGTACCAACTCGTTGTCGTCAATTTCACACAATTTCGACGATGATGAGACTGTTTGTAAATATGATTCCGCCGCCCTTCTATTTGAACTAGTTTCCATGGTGCGCTGTTCCTTTTAGATATGGTGCATAAGCACATTCTTGTCCAAAACAATCTGGACGGGTAGCGGTGAAACCGTGTAAAAGGTTATGCGGAAATCAGGAGCGTCCAGATAACGCCAATGATTATTTGCCTATTTAACTGCTCAGGGGAACATGCTCGTATGGCTCTGCGTCCGCCCGATTAGACCGGTGTGATCTTAATCTGGTAAGAGGAACGAGCATATGACAAGCCAGAACGGCGATCCTGACGTTGACGCCTGGACCTCCATGCCATGGGATCTCGAAGATAACGATGTTCAGCCGCTGGTATTAGTGGCCAGCGCCAGCACAAAGCCTCAAAATAGATTCGACATTCAAGGACTGTTTTGGAAGTTCGTGGCTTCAGGAAGCACAGCAACGTCGGCTGAAGTGCTCTTGTGCCTGGCTACGGATGAACGCGTGCAAATACGTCGTCGCGTGGCACACAATCCCAGCACGCCTCCCGATGCACTTTCACTGTTGGCTAGGGACAATGTGGCGGCCGTAAGAGCGGCAGTGGCCAACAACCAGAACACTCCGGTCTTTGTTCTTCGCCAGCTGGCAAACGACGAAAACGTCGACGTCCGCTTCGGCATCGCCTCCAATGCAAACATGCCGGATGCGATTTTGTTGTCACTTTTTCTTGACCCAGACCCCTGCGTAGCGGATCGGGCGAGCCAGACAATGGCTGCCTAAATCAACTGTAGGGGCGGGCACCATGCGCCCAATTCTCGAAGCAAGTGGTGGCCACTGTGCCACCACTTGACCAGGGACCTACGGTCCAGCCGATGTCGTCAAAGAGGCCGCCGCCCGGAGCTTGCTGTGCTTGAATCCATACATGAAGTAGATAACCAAGCCGATCGGACAGGTGACGCAGTAAACCTGCAGTACGATCGGATCCAGGTTACAGGCAAGAAATGTACAGCCTCCGGCGCCTATTAGAGCGATGACTGGGCTTACCAGCTTGAGCCTGAGTGCACCAATGCAGACAAACACAAAGGCAACGAGCGTACCTAACACCATGATATCGGAGACGGTCTCGAAAGGAACGAAGCCAGCAAACAAACCGACAACAATGCCGTTCAAGAGCAGTCCATAAGTCGGGCTACCGTTCTTCGTCTTGGCGAAAAGTGGTGGCAGCAACCCATCCTCGGACATATTACGGAAAATTCTTGGTCCGCCCATCGATAGAACGAGGAGCACGTTGAAGATCCCAATCACAGCGCCGGCTGCAATCAATTTTCCAGCCCACTGCTCTCCGGAGGCCATCAGCAAACTGGCCAGAGGAGCCGAAGCCTCGGTTCCTTTAAAAAGCGGATTGATGTGGTTGATATCACCGTTGGGGAAGACCGGCGCCAGAGCCGTCGCTATGGCCATGACTGCTACGTAGAGAAATGCCACCAGTCCGATACACAGATATGTAGCCAAACGAGTGTCCTTGAAGCTTTTTGATTCGCGAGCAAATGTATAAAGTGCGTCAAATCCAACATAAGGGAAGACAGCAATTGCCGCTCCCTGTAAGACACCTTCCCAGCCCTTGGGCATGAACGGTTGCCAGTTGGCCGGCTGCACGTGTTGCATTCCAGCAACCATAAAGACCGACAGAAGAACCAGCTTTAGAATGACCAAACAGAAATTCAACTTCGCTGATTTGGTGACGCCACCGAAGAGCAAAATCAAAGTAACCACTGCCACCACCGCCAGTGCAACAACGTTGACTCCGAAATGGAACTGATTGTCGACTACCGAAGGCCCCATGAGATAAGAAGGGATGGTATAACCGACGGCCGTTTTTAGATACTGGCTCCAGCCAATGGCGACGGCCGAAGCACCAAAGCTATACTCCAAGAACAAGCCGAAGGCAACAACCCAGGCAAATATTTCGCCGATGGAGTGATACACGTAGCTGTAAGCGGACACTCCTGATGGCACTTTGCGAGCGAACCGCTCGTAGCAAATACCAACGAAAAGAAACACAAATCCCGTTATCAAAAACGAAAGGATACCTGCCGGTCCGGCTTTCTCGGCAATGCGGCCGGGCATGACGAAGATGCCTGCGCCAATGGTGGCACCGATCCCAAGGGCAGTCAGCATCAGCCAGCCAAGGTGCTTCGGCGTGTCATCAGCGACACCTTCGTTGGAAGGCGTTCTTCTCATCAGTGTTGTCAGCGTTGTCATTATATCGTCCACGTCTGTATCTATCGTGGCGCCTGCTTTGCGCTTGTGCCCCAACGATCAGGCTATGCTAGCATAACGATTTACATCAAATCACCGTACTTTTCCAAGAGGTAGACGTATGAAGGTGCAGAAAGCGGCCGTAATCGGCGCTGGAACAATGGGCGCAGGCATCGCTTGTGTACTCAGCCAGGCTGGTTACGAAGTTCTGCTCAAGGATGTCAAACAAGAATTCGTCGACCGAGGCTTACAGAGCGTCAAACGCATGTTCGACTCCCGCGTTAAGAAAGAATTGATAACACAAGAACAAGCAGATCGCCTGGTCGGACAAATACGCGGCACCACTTCTTATGACGGTTTCGAGCAAGTGGACCTGGTTATTGAAGCGGCCCTTGAGCAAATCGCTATCAAATTAGAAATCTTCAGTGAACTCGATAAACGCTGCCCTTCGCATGCCGTGCTCGCCTCGAACACATCGGCGTTGTCCATTTCCGAAATAGCAGCTGCCACACGTCGTCCGGAAAGAGTAGTCGGGCTACACTTCTTTAATCCTGCTCAGACAATGAAATTAGTTGAAGTTATTCCTGGCGTCAGAACCAGCAAAGAAGTCGTCGACCAAATGCTTGAGCTGTGCAAACAGTGGGGCAAAGAACCCGTGCGGGTCGAAGAGTGCCCGGGCTTCCTGGTAAACCGTGTTCTTTTCCCGTACCTGAACGAGGCTTTGTATGTGCTGGCCGAAGGCATTGCCGATGCTGAGCAAATCGACAAAGCGGTGGTCGAATTCGGGCTTCCAATGGGTCCTTTCACGCTTTTGGATATGACAGGCATCGATGTCTGCGCACACGTAACCAACTTCCTCTATGAAGAATATGGTCCGCGATTCGAGCCTGCGCCTGTCCTGAAAGGGTTGGTCGAGAAAGGCTTTTATGGACAAAAGAGCGGTGCCGGTTTCTTTGTTCACTCGCGCGGGCAGGTCCCGGCCAAAGATCAACCGAAAGAGCTCAACCCTGAATTGAAGCCACTGCTGGCCGCCGCTCGTGGCAATGGACATGCAGTTAAACGTTCACGCCAATTCGAGGTTTACCGCGTAATTCTTCCTATGTTCAACGAAGCCATGTACGCCATTGAAGAAAATGTCGTGGATTGGGAAGATGTCGATACCGCAATGCAATTTGGCACTGGTCTAAAACGCGGATTGATGAGCCTGGCTCGTGAAAAGGGCTTCGCCTGGATATTGAAGGAGCTGGAAACTTATCAAGAATATTATGGTGAACGCTTCCGTCCTGCGTGGCTGCTGCGTAAACTGGTACGTGGTGGAATTCATGATTTCAACAGCCTCCACTCAGCCCCAGTAGCAGCACGCTAACCCAATGATCAAATGGCTCGCCACATTTCTGGTTCTCTGGTTCATCTATGAAGTCCGAGACGTCTTTCCTCCAATAATTGTCGGCGGCATATTTGCCTACCTGCTGCTGCCGCTGATAAATAAGCTCGCGCTGAAGGCCAAGCTACCGCTGGGCGTGGCGACAGCCATTGTCTACGCCGTGCTGGCCCTGGTTCTTGGATTGACAGCCTGGTACTTCTTACCATCTGCCGTTCGCGAAATAGCAGACCTGGCGAAACATCAAAAAGAGATACTGACGAACGTCATACATCAATTCGCCGTTGCCACCAATTGGGGCGGAGATGTCAACTATGCGACAGAATCGATCCTGCGCGGAGTGACCGAAACTTTTGGAAATCCTGCCGAAATTGCCCACCTTGGCAAGACCGTTTCGCATGGTGCACTTTCTGTGCTCGTCTGCGTGGTCTCATCAATCTACTTCACAATTGACAGCCACTCTGTCGGACAGTTTTTTCTTCGTTATTTACCGAAAGAACGTCGCAACGAAGCGGTAGTACTTGGCGGACAAATGAATCGCCTGCTGAGCAATTACGTGAACGGACAGCTGATTCTTATTGTGTTGATGTCAGTGGTGGCGTGGGTGTTCTTGCATTTCGTTATGCACATGAAGTTCGCGCTGCCCGTTGCCATCCTCAGCGGCTTCCTAGAAATCATTCCGGTGCTTGGACCAATTCTGGCAATTACCACTGCCGTCTTGGTCGGCGTCTGGCAATTCGGGCCAGGTGTTGCACTGATTATCATCGGTTTTTACACCATTGCACGGTGGATAGAAGACTATGTCATCGTACCGAAAATCATCGGACACGCAGTTGAATTGCATCCGCTGGCGGTGATATTTGCCGTACTCTGCGGCGAGAAAATGGCTGGCGCACTGGGCATGCTAATTGCAATTCCCGTTGCGGCCTGCGTTAAGCTGTTCATCGACTTCTTTTATTTCGGACTACAAACGGACAACGATCCGACAACTAAGGAAGCAAATGGTCCGGCGGCAGCAGCAATAGAACGACTCGGTTCCAGCCGCAGTCCAGAGAACGAACAACCTGCCGCCGCACACGAGCCAGAGCCGGAAATCGCTCCTGTCAAGGTGTCAGGTGATCCCAGATAATGAAGCCCATAGTGGCTGCATAGACCAGTCCACCGAACATCAGGTGGACAGAACGCAACTTATTTTGCTTAATCAGATAGAGAACAGTGGAGGCAGCAACGATTGCCGCAATACCACTTACGTAGACTGCCGGACCCAATTTCCAATGTGTAAATGCAACACCAAAGGCTACCGGGAAGCAGCTCTGAAAAACCAGTGCTCCGCTTATATTGCCCATCGCAAGCGTGTCTTTGCCATTGCGGGCCCAAAGAACGCTGTTAACTTTTTCCGGTAATTCTGTGGCAATTGGTGCAATAACAAGCGACAAGATCAAGGCCGGTACATTCAAAGCTGAGGCAAGATTTTCCGTGTAGTGTACGAACAGAAATGAACCGGCAAGAATTCCTGCCAATCCCAGCACCACCTGTGCCACCACTACCCAAAGCGCACGACCTGATTTCAACAACCAATCAAGGTGAAGATGCTCCGGAGCTTCGCCACTTTCACCCTCGTGTGCAAAAGTGGCCTTTAGATAAAACCCGTAGGCTAAGAGCAACCCGGCAGCTGTTAGCCAGCGCAAGTATTGAAAGTCGCTAAGAAGCCCCGAAAGAAGACCAATGCCATAGCAACCGATAAAGAACGATAGATCCCGGCTAATGACGACTCTGTTGATATTTATCTCCGGCGAACGTCGACCGGAGCGAGAAAATACCCAGACAGCCAGGCCACAGAGACTAAAAGTGAGGGTGGTTAACATGAACGGTGCGCCTGCTATCGCTCCGATGCCAACGTCGTGAGATTTATCACCAAAGGCGCAAACAGCCACAATCGGAATCAATGTTTCCGGCAAAGCCGTGCCGACAGCTGCCAGCACTGACCCAACTACGCCTTCGCTAAGCCCGAGGTGATGACCGAGCCATTCCACCCCATTAGTAAAGAGCTCAGCGGCGCCCAATATAAATAGCAATGCGACAAAAAGTACGGCCGCGTCAAGAGCTATGGGAGGCATATACGCCGTCCTGCAGTGAACGCCATGTTAATATGGCTCGTTGATTCAAAACCGATCAGAAATCTGACCTCAACCGGGAGGCTAAGAGTGATTAGCATAGAGGATGTAGAGCACGTCGCCAAGCTCGCACGCCTAGCTTTGACCGAAGAAGAGAAAGAGATTTACGCCAGGCAGCTGGGCCGCATTATAGAAAACTTCAATGAACTTAAAGAGGTTGACACAACCGGTGTCGAGCCGCTGGCCCATGCACTTCCAATAGACAATGTCATGCGTGAAGACAAAATCGTGAGCCCGCCCGGTAAAGAGCTCTTATTGAAGACCGCACCGGCCGAAGAGAATGGCTACTTCCGCGTTCCGAAGATCGGGGAATAGCCGATTCCCTCGTAGATCTCCCTCATATATTTGATCACTTGCTGGTAAAAACCCCGTCCTGTGGCTTATATTTGTGTAGATGCGTTGAAATAGTTAAGGAGAGGTCGCATGAACACCAGGTATGTGTTTGTAACTGGTGGAGTGGTCTCTTCTCTCGGCAAAGGCATCGTGGCTGCTTCTCTGGGGCGATTGTTGACAGCGCGTGGCTTGAACACGACAATCGTCAAACTTGATCCGTATCTGAACGTTGATCCAGGGACGATGAGCCCTTATCAGCACGGCGAGGTCTTTGTAACGGAAGACGGTGCTGAGACAGATTTGGACCTCGGTCACTACGAACGCTTTATCAACAAAGACCTTAGCCGGATGAATAACGTCACGGCCGGCTGGATATATAAAAGTGTTTTAGAAAAAGAACGTCGCGGTGACTACCTGGGCGGCACAGTGCAGATGATTCCGCACGTGACCAACGAAATCAAGACATTCATTCGAAAGGCCGCATCCACCTCTAGGGCCGATGTGGTCATTCTCGAAGTTGGCGGTACAGTTGGCGACATCGAGAGCTTGATCTTCCTTGAAGCCATTCGCCAAATGCGCAAAGAAGTCGGTCGGGACAACGTTTGCTATATTCACGTGACGCTGATTCCGAACCTGCGCACTACCTCCGAATTGAAAACAAAGCCCACGCAGCACAGCGTAGACACGCTAAGAAGCCGCGGAATTCAGCCGGATATCTTGGTTTGTCGCACCGAGCGCCCGATATCCAACTCAATCAAAGAAAAGCTTTCTCTGTTCACGGACGTCGATGTCAAAGCCGTCATTCCCTGTATGGATGTCGAGCATCTCTACGAAGTGCCCTTGTTCATGGAGCAAGAAGGGCTTGCAGCCAGAGTTTTAGAACGATTGAAGATCATCAATGACGCGCCGGATCTCAAAGACTGGTCGGAACTCGTTGATCGAATCAAGAAACCAAACTGCAGTGTTCGAGTTGCCATTGTTGGAAAGTACGTGATGCTGTCCGATGCTTACATTTCCGTAGTGGAATCACTCAAGCATGGTGGAGCCAGTCTCGGCGCGGCAGTTGAAATCAAATGGGTGCTATCTGAAGACATCGAAAAGAACGGCAGTCACGAGTATCTCAACGACGTTGACGGAATCATTGTGCCTGGCGGGTTCGGCGACCGCGGTATTGAAGGCAAAATTCAGGCAATCGAGTATGCCCGTACACAGAAAATTCCATTTCTCGGTCTTTGCCTGGGCATGCAAACGGCCGTCATCGAATTCTCGCGAAATGTGGCTAATATGCCCGATGCGCATTCCACCGAGTTCAATCCCAAAACGCCATATCCGGTGATTGATCTGATGCCGGACCAACACAGTGTAGTCAACAAAGGCGGCACGATGCGCCTGGGACGCTTCCCCTGCAACATAAAACCCGGCTCAAAAGCAAACGAAGTGTACGGTCAGGACTTGATCCATGAGCGTCACAGGCACCGTTATGAAGTGAACAATGAATTCCGCGAAAAGCTAGAGAAAGCCGGAATGGTCTTCTGTGGTTTGTCTCCTGATGGGCTTCTTGTCGAAATGATCGAGCTTCCGAATCATCCTTTTTTCGTTGCCAGTCAATTCCACCCGGAATTGAAATCTCGGCCGGACAACCCACATCCGTTGTTTGTCGGATTGGTCAAGGCGATGATCAAGCAATCCGGGACGCAGCCGAAGCCTGCTGCCGATAAACCGGTAGTTGCCGTTAAGACGGAAAAGGCATTGAAGCTCTAGATCGGGACCCGTGTCCGGACAATTGCTAGGTCCTAGCCAACAGCCACGCCTTCCGCAGCTGTCACTTTGGGAAGTTCTTTCACCACTTGTGCCCATTCAGCGACCTTGGCCTGATGCGCCCGCTCGATTCGCACTGCTCGTTGCTTCATGTCTTCAGCTTGCTCGCCGTGTCCTAACTGCGACAGAATTGCGCTTCTATAGCGCAATATACGCGCGTTTTCGATATGTCCGGGAGGCAGTCCTTGTTTCATCTGAGATAGGGCATTGTTGGCTAATTTCGAGGCTCTTTCCATATCACCGGACTGCTCTGCGTCCTTGGCTTGCAACAACAGTTCGTCCGCCTGAGCAAAGACTTTTAGCAGCTGGACAGCATCAGTAACACGTCTGCGCAGTGGCTCTGCTTCCGAAGGTAGTGCGCCGAAGTCTTCTTTATCAAAAATCGCTTTCGCCAGCTGGAACTGCCCGGCATCGATATGCATGAGAGCAAGCGCCAGTCTCAGGAAGTTGCCGTCAGCGTCTGTGTCAGAGTGGCTGCTGCGAGCTTGAGACAAGGCCCTTCCGTACAAGGCTTCCGCCTGCTCGAACATTTTCAACTTGGTGCAGGCATCGGCAAGCGCTTTGACAGTGGCGATGGCACGCGTATCATTTGGCGGAAACATCGATGTGGCCAGACGATACGCGCTTTCAAGGTTTAAATATGCGGTGATTAGCTCATCGCATTCAGCATCGTCCATTTTCATCGACGCCAGGCCTGTTTGGAACTGATGCTTCCAAACGTCATCC
>JADYXS010000293.1 GCA_021772155.1 Candidatus Obscuribacter sp. | reverse complement strand
TAATAAACGGCTGTTGTTGCTTTTCTGAGGTGCATTGCAGATCCGTGACGATGCGCTTGAGCGCTCGAATTTCCCGGGTGACAATTTGCACCTGTTGATTCTGCATGTGGATGGTTGGTACCAATCCTTCTAGCGCGTCCAGGCGACGCGCCTGAGACTGATATTTACTCTTCACTTCGGAATAATCAGACTGGACTTTGATATTGAGCATCAAGAGCGTTCTGCGATACTCAGCTATGAAGTCAGCATCCGAGACGCCGTTCAACCAATCTTTTGTGACCGACTCCACATTTTTGGGGTCAAAAGTCGTTTCACAAATATCGGTGCATGGGGGAGAGATATGAAAACTGGTGTCGTGCATGGTGCCAACCTTGTGAACCACATATAGTGGCATTATCCATGTCTAATGCAAATCTGTAAAGACATTTACTTATTTGGATATCGATGGCATACGCGATGGTAGTGGAGGGGCACCACTGGGGGACCGCTCGCGGCACAGCAAAGCTGTGCACGCGTTACGGTCCAGCAAACTATGCACGCGCTACGATCAGCCCATCCCCTACCGAGCCAACATTTTTCATCAACCAATGATCATCTCGGAGAAGTTCGTCGTCGAAAAACGCCTTTCCAAGCTAGCGGTGTGAGCAGTTCTCCGCCGATCTTTACTCCATGAAAATGCCCTACCTCGAGACTCACCAAGTCAAAGGCATCGAACTCTAGCTCTGTGCAGAGTTCGGCCGCAGTCATTCTTGGCGGTCCACATCCTTCTGGTGCGTCATCATTAGCATTGCCTGCAAGCACCAGATAACATCCGCCCGGCTCAACCAGCCTCTTTAGGGTGTTCTGAAAACCTACGAGATTGCCTTTACGTACGATGTGATACGTGCCGCGATCAAACACAAACGGAAACGGCGCACCATCGTATTCCAAGGTGGCGATATCCGCTTGAATAAAAGCGATCGACGCACCACTGTCTTCGGCTTTGCTTTTCGCTTTTTCGATAGCCACATCTGACAAATCACATGCCGTGACTTCGAATCCAGACTTCGCTAAGAAGATAGCGTTTGTCCCTGTGCCGCAGCCGATTTCGAAAACACGACACGGTTTGATTAAACCAGATGCGATAACCTGCTTGAGCTCCTCCGAAGGGACGCCGCTGTCCCAAGGAGTGTTCGATTCGATGTAGCGCTGATTCCAATCGACGTTTTGCACACTATCCTCCTGCCCCGCGAACCAAACCCTAAAGCATTCTTGAGATTCCAAAGCCGTGAGCTACCAGGTTGCTCCAGCTATAGGTAAGGGTAGCAATAACCCAACCCCATTTTAAATGGTGTTGGGTCTGCACTGGTACAAACACAAGGGCAAATAGAGCTAGACCCCGTCTTCAAAGAAAGGTGCTTCATAGAACTCCTGCTCTGCCTCTTCATACGCGTTTTCAGGTTCCTGTCCCGGTGATTCCTCTTGCAAAGGTTCCTCGACGAAGGGTTCCTCCGTCACTGATTCCTCTTGCAAAGGCCCCTCAACGGAGGGTTCCTCTGTTCCTGATTCCTCTTGCGTAGCTTCCTCTACCTGCTGTTCGGATGTCTCTTCCGAGCTCGGCGGGAGTACGGACTTAAACACCTGGATGTGCAAATCAAGGGACCTCTCCATTTGTTTTAGACCTTCCAGGTCTATGAGGTCGTCCGATTGCCTTCGCTTGTTTCTATTCTCTTCCGAGTTCAGATCCACACCCGGTGCAGACAACTCTTCCTTAAGCTCCGCAATTTTGTTCTTCCGAAGTTCATCATCATTGATGTAACACTGAAGTTCACTCTGCAGATTCTCTAATTCAGGCACCGTTTGTTCAGTTGTTAGTCCTCTTCTGCCCTGGACTAGGTCATCGAATCTTTCCTGGAAAGGCGCGTCGTTCCAAGTCTTCTGTGGTGTTATCCACCGCTATCCCGTTAGCCGAGTACACATCGTCAAGCATCAATTTCAGCCGATCGATTCCACTTGTGTTGTCAGTCTGTTGAGTAGTAAATGATTCCGTTTGTTCGAAATTTGTAGCCATGTTGCCGTACCCGCCTAAGAAACTGCCAATGCCAATTGATCAACACTTTAGAGCCAAACTGTGTTCTGTTTGTGATGCATTTCCGGCAAATTCTTGGCGTGCAGAGCCAAACAGGGCTAGCGACCCTAGCAAAATCAACGAGTTCACGTTAAACGATGTGCTGTCTGAGCCAAACCAGTGGAGCTTGAGAGCTTTCACAAAACTGAACTTGATACCGACTCGCCACTTGGGCATAATCGAATCGAGCTCTAACGTTTTTACCGCCACAGTCCGAGATGCGTTTCTCACCTTTCCCTTAGAGAATAATCGCTACTATGTCTTGGCCAACGCCGCAGGATTACAACGAAGCTGTGCAGAATCCCCAGTACAACTTTGGGGATCCTGAGCTGCGGGCAGGAGAACTCTACGTAAATCCGATGGGTTTGCCAGGTGTGGCATCCGGAGCATTTGCCAGCGTATATCGAATGCGGTGCGGCCAGCAAGATTTTGCTGTTCGCTGTTTCTTGCAACCCGTAGTCGATCAACAACAACGCTACCAAGCAATCAGTCAGTTTGTCTTGAACGACGATCTTGATTGCACCGTGGCATTTGAGTATCTCACTCGTGGAATTCGCGTGCAGTCGGCTTGGCACCCTCTTTTGAAGATGGAATGGGTGTCGGGACAACCACTTGACGGATACGTGCGAAGTCATCTAAAGGATTCGGCCGCTCTGATTGCCCTGGCAAACAACCTTCAAAGAATGCTGAGAGAAATGCATGCAAATGGTATCGCTCATGGTGACTTACAACACGGCAATATCATTGTCACTGAAGCGGCCAAAATAAGGCTAGTCGACTACGACGGAATGTACGTGCCGTCCCTTGCCGGACACAATTGTCCAGAGCTGGGACATCGAAACTATCAGCATCCAGGAAGAACTGCTACACATTTCGGACCGTACTTGGACAACTTCGCCGCCTGGTCTATTTATGTTTCGCTGGTCTGCCTGAGCCGCGATCCACTCCTATTGGATGAGCTACAGGGCGGCGACGAGTGCTTGCTTTTTAGAATCTTCGATTACAAAAACCCGACGAGATCTCGTGCATTCGCTGCGCTGGAGCGGCATACTGACCCAGAAATTCGACATCTATCGCAACTTCTTCGCACGTTAATTCTCACACCCGTAGAAAATGTTCCCAAACTGGGCGATCGGGTTCCAATTGCTGAATTTTTGCCAGAACTCTCGTCTAATCTACCTGATTGGTTGATTTCAAATGAGCATGACACGGACGATATCGATTTCCGGACAAACATCAATCATTCAAAACTGGAAGTGGTGGCAGCCACGCATGAAGACCCCTGGCCAACGATAAGTCAATACGCAAGCGCCATGGCTTCTCCCGCAGCTAACTTCACCTACGAACCCTTCCAGACGTGCCGCGCTCTTCGCGTGGATGGACACATCAGACCAGTTGCCACAAACAAACATGCCCTGTTTCGCCTCTACAAAGTAAAGTCGCAGTTCGGACTGTACGGTGTTTCCTTCGCCGTAAAAGTGTTTTTAGAGAACGACGAACCGCTCATGCAGCGGTATGAGGAATTCAGCAGATTCCTAAATGCTTTGACAAATCGCGAGATTTATAAATTTCTTCCTGGATTTCACCACTTGCCAGATGGCATCAAGATTGGAAATCGTACCTATCCAATCCTCAGAATGGATTGGATAGAAGGTTCAACATTGGAAGAACTGCTTACCAGTTCGCTTCCGGATGCCGTTCAACTAGCCAACGCCAAAGTGCAATTCCGTTCTCTGTGCTCCGCCATGAGCAGTGTGCATATCATTCACGGCGAACTTGAAGCAAGCAATCTCATACTAAGTTCAGATGCTACCCTCCGAATAATTGATTTTGATTGCGTGCACATACAGAGCTTCGGCTCTGCTGAAAGGTCGCAATCGACCGGAGCTTTGAGACACCCCTCCGAGCCAAATCACGTGGATGAATTTTCCGACCGTTTACCATCATGGCTCTTGGACACGGCCTTAACGCTTCTTGAGATTGCGCCAGACCTACATGATTCTGTATCCCTTCTAGTGTCCCAACCATGGAGCCTAGACCCATTGACTGGCGCTCCAATTCTTGCCATCAATTCGTTTACTCGTGCACTAGAATCACGTGCCAATCAGATTCTTCAACAACGAATACAGTTGCTAAACTGCCTCTTGAACATCGATAGATCCGAAATTCCGCTACTGCGGCCTCAGGCGGCCATCAGCGGCGACTTTGCCGCCGAGCACAACTTAGATTTCGGCAGGTTGCCTGATGGCTGGTCAAACATTTTTGCAGATACGTGCCGGTATGTGTCGCCAGATCTACTCCCGCAGCCTACGACAATCACGCCTGCTTCTGCGCATATGGTGCCTGTCCCGAATCTTGCACTGCAGCATGAGCCTTCGCAGGATCCGCTTAACCTGACTCCTGTGGCCAGAACCGGAGCAATTATCGCGACGGTCGGAATGGCCGGTAGCATTGTCCTGCAGAACTATCTGTTCTTGCCGTTTGTTTTGCTTGGAATCGTCCTGTGCATTGCGGGACTAATGACCCGCCGATGAGTTAAACGAGTCGCCAAAAGCATCTGGCGTCTTTATCCTCCCAAGCAACAACCGATTATAATCACGAATCCTCGAGGAGATATTGCTAGCAATGGGTTGGCCAACGCCGCAGGACTACAACGAAGCCGTGCAGAATCCCCAGTACAATTTTGGGGATCCTGAGCTGCAGGCCGGAGAGCTTTACGTCAATCCAATGGGCTTGCCACGTGTGGCATCCGGAGCATTCGCCAGCGTTTATCGAATGCGGTGCGGCCAGCGAGATTTTGCTGTTCGTTGCTTCCTACAACCGGTTGTCGATCAACAACAACGCTACGAAGCGATCAGTCAGTTTGTCTTGAACGACGATCTTGATTGCACCGTGGCATTTGAGTACCTCGCTCATGGAATTCGCGTGCAGTCCGCCTGGTACCCGCTTTTAAAGATGGAATGGGTGTCGGGACAACCACTTGACGGATACGTGCGAAGTCATCTACAGAATCCAACAGCTCTGATTGCCTTGGCCAACAACCTTCAAAGAATTCTGAGGGAAATGCACGCAGATGGTATCGCTCATGGTGACTTGCAACACGGCAATATCATTGTCACTGAAGGGGCCAAAATAAGGCTGGTCGACTACGACGGAATGTACGTACCGTCCCTTGCCGGACACAATTGTCCAGAGCTGGGACATCGAAACTATCAGCACCCAGGAAGAACTGCTAAACATTTTGGACCGTATTTGGACAACTTCGCCGCCTGGTCTATTTACGTTTCGCTGGTCTGTCTGAGCCGCGATCCACTCCTATTGGATCAATTAAAGGGCGGCGATGAGTGCTTACTTTTTAGACTTTTCGACTACGTCAATCCCACGCGATCTCGTGTCTTCGCTGCACTAGAGCAACATACCGATCCTGAGATTCGCCACCTTTCCAAAGTCCTTCGGACTCTAATTCTCACGCCAATAGAGAACATTCCGTTGCTGGGCAGTCAACTTCAAGTAAATAGCACTTTGCCGGAACTTTCACCAAATCTACCGGATTGGCTGATCTCAAATGTGGAGAATACTGACGACATTGATTTTCGCGACAACTCCGGCTATTCAAAAGTCGATTTCGTTCCTGCCACCGATAAAGACATTTGGCCCACGTTAGATCAGTACGCAAGCGCGATGGCTTCTCCTGCAGCTAGCTTCACAGACGAGAATTTGCGAAAAGGTCGCGCGCTCCGAGTAAACGGAAAGATCGTCCCCACGGCAAAAAATAAGAATGCTCTGTTTCGCCTCCAAACTGCTCGGCCGTACTTAGGGACCTACAGTCCTTCAGTTGCAGTGAAAGTCTTCTTGCAACAGGACGAATCACTGCAACAACGGTATGAAGAATTCAGCGTGTTTCTAAACGCTCTGACTAAGAGCACAAAGGAGGTCCATAAATTCATTCCCGGATTTCACTATTTGCCGCATGGTATCCGGATCGGCAATCGCGCTTATCCAGTTCTTCAGATGGATTGGCTAGAAGGTCCTACCTTTGAGGAGCTGATGAAGGCTCCGATTGCTAACCTGGAGAAGCTACCCGCTGCAAAACGGCAGTTCCGCTCGTTGTGTTCCACGATGACGACTCTGGGGATAATCCATGGCGAGCTTGAGGCAAGCAATTTTATTCTGACTATCGATGCCGGTCTTCGAATAACTGACTTTGATTGCCTGCAACTCCACCGAATCAGTTCAGCTCCGCCGGCTGAATCAACAGGATCCTTGAGGCACCCAACCGAGCCTACATACGTCGATGAATATTCCGACCGCTTTCCGTCCTGGATTATAGACTCTACATTGACGCTGGCCGAGTTTGAGCCTGAGGCCGCGGAGTCCACAGCCAAACTTCTCGGCGGACAATGGATTCAATCTGGATTTTTCTCTGCAAAGATTTATTTTGTGGATTCATTGCTAGGCGCACTTGAACAAAGTTCCAATAAAATTCTCAAACAGCGGGCGCAGTTGCTCAAATGCTTTTTGAACATCGACAGAGCAGAAATTCCGCCGTTACTTCCAGGGGCGGCTATCAGCGAGACATTCGCATCCGATCATAAATTAGTTTTCGGTCTGGTTCCTGATGAC
Organism: Candidatus Obscuribacter sp.; assembly: GCA_021772155.1. GTDB lineage: Bacteria > Cyanobacteriota > Vampirovibrionia > Obscuribacterales > Obscuribacteraceae > JADYXS01. Next base: position 11,015 of record JADYXS010000293.1, on the reverse strand, counting down.
TTGTTCATGGTGTCGCCCGATGTTCTACCGGTCGCTTGTGATGTGGTGCCTTTGGAAGACTATGTAAAGTTGCCTGCGAAGCTGCCGAGGTTCCAAAAATCGGCGCAACTCAACGCCGTCGGATATTTCTTGGCAATCGGTCTGTATGGATCAATCCTGGTGGCGTCCGAGTGGACGGCATTTTATTTCCTGTTCGCACTATTTGTCTACTTCGCAGTACGGTCCATGGGGAATAAGCCGCCATAGTTAGATAAGCTGACTCGACTCAGCTACTAAAGCTGCACCCCATGTTCGAACGAAAGTTGAATAACGCATCGGGAACCAGCCGAATGTGCGAGGCACAAAAGTTTAATCGATCGTGACCTTGCGGTGCACGAAAAGCCAGATGCCATCAATTTTATGGAGATTGTCCGCATAGACTGCTGTCGCTGGCGGCGCCTGTTTCGCTCTGTCTAAGATCAACAAATAACAACGTTGGGTAGCGGACAGTCCGTCTCCATCGATCACGAAATTTGTCATCACATGGCGTTTGTTGCGTATGCGATCGCCTAGAGCCGGCAACAAACCACGAAGCTTCTCGGTCCCCTCGTACTTGCCGATGCCACCTTCCCAGACACCATCCAAAGCCCAAGTAGCCAGCCAGGCATCGACGTCTCCGTCATCCATCGCAATTGCATACTTCGCGGACAACTGCTGAATCTCGATCCTGTCATCTGCTGTAAGCGCCATTTCGAAAAATCTCCGCTTGATCGAGGATAGAGGGCATCGTGGAATTGTACTCGCAAAACCGTCTATAAAAGGCGGGATTTCCCTTCCCGACGAAGGACATCACTCCGCTGGACAGCATGATGCCCGGTGTCGCCTGTCGTTCTCCTGCCTTACGCGCTATGTCATGGCATGGGAACCCGAGGGAACCTAGTACCTGAGCTTCCGTCTGGATATTCCAGCCGATGGGTCAATACTTAAATTCCTCAGGAGGCTAAATGTCTCTGCGCTTACTACTGACGATCCTGGCCGTGCTGATTCTGGCCGCAAGCCCAGCGGTTCCTGCCCTTGCAGGCAATTCAAACCCCGGTTGCGACACAAGAATGACGGAACAAGCAGTGGCCGAACCCGTTGAGGCAAGAGTCTTTACGCGACCGGCAGTTTATGCAGATTCGGCATATCTGCGACCGAACTCCAGGCAAGTAATTCAAACACCTGGCATCTTAAACAGTCCGGCATATGCTCCGGGGACGGCCGGCGTACTTCCACCGACACGTGTGCAGGTGGTTGTTCCGGCTCCTCAAGAAAAAGCTGAGCCGAAGCGAAAATCCCGTGGGATCTTAGGAAAGATGTTCGGCGGAATCCTCGAGCCACTTACTGGCGGTCTGGACGATGTTGGCAGCAATTTGGAAAATACCGCTGACAAGATCGGCAGGCTCGAAAAGCCTCTGGCGGACCTGCGCGACCCGATGAATAACCTTGCAGACCCGCTATGCAGGCTGCGCGATCCGATGTACAAACTGCGCCAACCTCTTGCAGATTTAAGACAACCGATGCAAGATTTAAGCCAACCAATGGCCGATCTCCGCCAGCCAATGGCGGACCTTCGCCAACCACTAAGTGATCTACGACAGCCCATGATGGAGCTTAGCCGACCAGTAACAGGTCTGAGTCAATCGGCAAGCAGCCTTGGTGCACCGATGAGGAATCTCAGCCGGGAAGTAGCTCAGCTGCGACGTCCGCTGCAGGGAATGGCTCAGCCCCTGATAGGTGTGCAGCAACCCCTGCGCGACCTTGTTACGCCATTGAGCCAGATGCCCGGGCCGCTAAGTGCCTTAGTTGCTCCGCTGCAAGGTATGCAAGAGCCTCTTCGGCAGATGCCGGTGCCGTTAACGGGGCTGTCGCGATCCGTGGACAAGTTACAGGGGCAAATGGGCGGACTGAAGGACGAACTGGATCAGCTTCACGGTTCGATACTTGAGATTGGAAGAAACATCACACTAGCAATTATGTTTGGAATGTCGGTGGTGGCATATGCAATCTGGACTCACCGCAGAGTCCCTGCTGCGCAGGAGCCGACGATTCAGACCATTGAGCGCGATCCATCCCACCCGGGCTCGACCATTATTCACACCGAACCTGCGCCGCACGAGCCTACACCGCATCCTCCGGAGCCTCCACGAGAACAAGGACCGCCGCTTGCCTAGAGCTTGCTAGCAGATCATCCGGAGAAATTCTCGAAGTCACTTCGTGTCAGCACGCAATCGAACACTTTCTCTGGACCTTCGAAATCTTCGCTGCACTCTTTGATTTGTTCGAAGTTCAACCATATATAAAGGAACACGGCTTGCTCTTCAGCATTCTGACTCTGTCCAATGAACGCAGCAACTTCGTCGATGTTAATGTAGCCGTCCGGCGGATTCGGGCGGGTGTCGGCTCTGTCAAAGCAAGCCATCCCGTGCTTACGCACCGCTTGTGGTGTCACTCCGGCAAGCTTCACGTTTACTATGTCGGTAAACCGTTCTTCCGAAAGCGTGTTCAAAACAGACGCCAAGACTTCTTCGCGCTTATCTCGTGGCATCTCGATGAGGTTTTGGAGCCGATTAAAGAGTTCTGATGTTAACCTGCTCATTGTTTTGTCCAACGTGAGATCGGGTTATCGAAACTACTAAAGACCGGATCGAGATTATCAATGTAAGGAGGCAGTGCAAGCAAAAGCGCTGCCTCTTTAATCATTTTCGCGCCATGCGTTGCTCATGAAACGCAAATACCGTTGTTGGTAATGTCGAAATGATGCACTTTACGATCATGCTTTGTAGCCCGAGCTTTTATGCAACGGATGTCTCTCTGAAAGTCCGGTTCCTGCCCAAGCCCGAGCGAAACAATATTGTCTGTCATATTGCTAAAACGACTGATCGAACCAGTGTCTTTCCCGTCTTCCATTAGAGTGCCGAACGTTTCATAAGTCATTAAGGTCGTCACCCCTTTCAACGATAAATGTTGAAGCATCGAGTAAAGATAGTCGTGCAGCCGATCTTGGTCGCCAGATGATCTTGAGAAATCGCTGATCGAATCAATGACGACTCGTTTTATGTTCTTCTCTTGGATTAGGCCGAACAGTTTGACAATGATGCTGTCAATTTGCAGCTCAACTGGAGAAACATATAGGAGCTCGAAACCTCCGGCTTTGATTTTTTCCAAGTCCGCTCCCTGGAATTTAATCAACCGGGCAAGTTGTGAAGGATTCTCCTGGAAATTGACGTATAGACTACGCTCATTGTGGTTGCTTCCGGCAAGAGCGAATTGCAAACTAAAAGTGGTCTTACCGGCGCCGGCAGGTCCGGCGACAATGGTCGTGCTTCCTCGTAGTAGACCTCCTCCGACGACATCATCAAATCCTTCGATGCCGGATGAAACACGCTCTATCTCGGCGTTATAACTTTCAGTCACTTTAGGAGTGATAAGACGAGGATAGATGTCGAGGCCGCCGGATGTAATTTTGCATCCGTGCAATCCCTCTAAGTAGCTACTGCCACGTAGCTTCAGAACACGCAGGAACCGTTCATCTCGCGTGCTTAGCGAGCTGCGCAGAAATTGCAAGATGCCGTCAGCTACTGCGAACTCTGGTAACGTCCGGGAATCTTCTTCTGTATACTCACCTACCAGAAACACTGTCGTTTCAAAGGCAGACAACGAACTTGTCAGTGAATGCAACATGCGACGCATTTCTTGGTGCGATTCCGCCAGGTCGTGTAAAGCCTTGAACGAATCGATCACTATAATTTTGGGGGCAACGGAATGAATCGCCTGTTGGACGAAAGGCACTAGCGCACTAATGCCGTCTTGCGCTAGTTCCGTCCCGATGTCCTGGTAGTGAACAGAGGTTCCAATTTTGTTTTCATCGAAAAAAGTAAATCGTTGCAGATATGTCAGTACTTTGGATGCTGGCTCTGAAAGAGTGGTGAGATAGAGAATTGGGCGATCATTATCTGTGGCGTGATGAAAGACCATTTGCTCAGCGAAGATGGTCTTGCCGGTACCGGGCTGGCCCATGATGATATTGATCGAATTGGCAGGGAAGCCGCCATTCAGAATTTCATCCATTTGGCGGTTGCCGGTGCTAATGCACTCATACAAAGCTTGGTTCATGCAATTCCATTCCTTTTTCTGGCTGCTTCTTCCAAAGCCATGAGCACCCGGTGTTTTTCTAGCGGCTTTCGAATGAAACCATCAGCACCAGCTTTCATTGCCCGTTCTTCGGAAGCAAGGACACTGAACATGACAACTGTCACGATGTGTTCAGTAGCACGATCACTTTTGAGTAAACGACAAAGTGCAAGACCGTCAAGCTTAGGCATCAGAATGTCTGCTAGAACAACATGGGGCGGAGTTTTTCTCGCCTTATCCAAGGCCTCATAACCGTCAAGGGCATGCTCGACGGTATAACCGGCATCCGTCAGAAACCGGTCTACGAGCTGTCTCACTTGAATATCTGCATCCGCAATGATAACTAGTTTGGATTTTTTGTCCATTCGACCCTTGACGAGCCTCACCCGAAAGCGATCTCAAAAGCACGTTGCGAGCAGTCTCAAGCATGAACCAATGCCCGATTCTTTGTCTAGCTCGATGCGTCACTGTGCCGCATTGCGAATTGTCGCATTAATCGAGCCTCGTGGCTCTAACACTAACACATAACTTTAGGCAACCGCATGACAGGGCACTGTTTGCTAGACGCGACCATAAAGGCCGGCACAATAATCGTCACACCTTCTGGGTCTATGGGGAAAATGCTCAGCTACCTTTGAGGCACAGGCGTAACTTCGCCACTTCCGGTTACGGCTGAGTTGACTTTAGGAGTGCCTCGATACCTAACTGAGCCGCTGCCGGATACAGTGGCATCGATCTGGTCAGCCACATTTACCGCCGCTTCGCCGGATCCAACCAGATCGATTTTCGCGTTTATCACGTGCAATTTTTCCCCGGTAAATTTACCCGATCCGGAAATGTCCAATTCGAGCGACTTAGCTTCCCCAGACGCGACTATATCTGCGGAGCCGGAAATAATTACCTGCAGTTCCTTCTCCTGAAGATTCTCGATACTGCAGTCGCCAGAGCCATTGCAGGCAATTCGATTTAACTGATTATTGGAAATACTAACAACAATTGGCTGATTAGTTGAGTAAGCCTTGTCGCTCCAAACGTGCAACGTGTCTCCATTCACAGTCGTTTTAATGAGCGGAAAAAGGTTGTCGTCCGCTTCGACCGACAATGCACGGTCGCCGCGGGCGTTAAATCTAATCTGAATAGCGCCGGCGCTTTCCAGCTTCGAAAATGCCGGTATCTGACGATCTTCGCTGGCGACATGACCTGAGCCCTTTGTCAATTCGCCACCATTGCTAATGGTCTGGTTGAAATTGAACGTGCTATTGATGCCCTTGCCATTACTGTGGTCTTTGGCAATTAAGTTGAAGGTACTGCGAACAGCGTTAGACCGTTCTCCTTCAGTTCCATTTCTGTCAGCCTGGTTGGTTATAGTGGCTACGATCGGTCCTTTAACTTCAAAATTACCGCCAAAGATATTCGTCGAGCTCGTCGAAGCCGCACCATTAGCGCTGCCCTTCGGGTCTATCTTAGTTTGGAGGGCAGCTGTATTGCCTTCACTGTCTGTCCCCTCCAGCCGAAGTCCATTTTCGTCAACCTTGATGCTTCCATTGGCGGTGTAATGAGCAAGTTTGGAGCTATCAAAATCTGCGGCCGTGAGAGGCTTGGTGCAGCTCGTAGTTAGAGCTAGCATCATCACGCCCAAACCCAAACCAAACAGGTTGATGCGCTTCATGCAATTCTCCTCACGCTCAGGACACATAACTTAACTATTGTGATGTGCCTAGAGCTTGAAATAGCCGAACTCAATTATTCAATAATATTATTTCGAAGCGGCATCAGAAAGGGTAACTGAAAGATTGGGGATACAGCCGTGGGTTTTTCTTAGGTTGCTGGTAAGCGCACTCCTGCACCACAGCGCCGTCGGCTACGTTCACAAACTACTCGAGTTCGCCAATTGCTGCCTCAACAGCGCCAAGCAATTGCCCTGATAAGATAATTCGGTCTGCTTTCTCCATGTCCAGGTAGAGTGGACGGTCCTCTTCTAAGAAGGACACATGATCGCGCACCACTTTAAGGGCAGCCTGGATACCTGGTCCCGGAAGTAACTTCTTGTGAATACTACCGCCACTACATTTGGTGACTTCACCAATTCGGAAATCCAGCCCTTGCGCGGCGCATAAAAGTTCGATGGCTAAAACGCGCCGGGTGTTCGACAAAATCGAACGCGCCTTACGAGCAGCTATCGCGCCCATGGAGACGTGGTCTTCCTGGTTTGCTGAAGTCGGTATCGAGTCGACACTGGCCGGATGAGCCAACGACTTATTCTCAGAAACTAATGAAGCTGCAGTATATTGAGCGATCATAAAGCCAGAATTTAAGCCACCGTATTTGGTGAGGAAGGCAGGTAGCCCGTTGGAAAGCGCCGGGTTAACCAAGCGTTCCGTGCGGCGCTCAGATATGTTTGCCAGTTCTGCAATGGCGATGGACATGTAATCGAGCACAATCGCCAGCGGCTGTCCATGGAAATTGCCGCCGTACATGATCGCTTCCTCGAACACCAGCGGATTATCAGTAGCGGCATTAATTTCAATTTGAAACACTTCTCGGGCGTGTCTCAATGCTTGCCGTGTCGCTCCGTGGACCTGCGGCATACAGCGCAGCGAATAGGCATCTTGCACCATCGGGCAATTGGTGTGGCTTTCCATAATCTCGCTATCGTGGAGGAGCCTGCGCAAATTCCTTGCTGAAGCAATTTGACCTGGATGCGGTCGAATCTCGTGGATGCGTTCGTTGAATGCGCGGACCGACCCCAGTTGCGCTTCCAGCGACATCGCGCCGATAATATCGGCAAGCTTGGCCAACCTGTCAGCTTCGACAATGATCAAGCTACCCAATGCCGACATCAGTTGAGTGCCGTTGGTGAGCGCCAATCCTTCCTTGGCTTCCAGCGTGACTGGTGACAATCCGGCGGCATGGACAGCTTGCAAGCCAGGCATCATCTCGCCCTTGAACTCGGCTTCACCTTCCCCGATCAGCACCAAAGCCAGGTGAGCCAGGGGCGCAAGATCGCCGCTTGCTCCGAGGGAGCCTTGTTCCGGAACGCGCGGATGCACCCCCTTATTGAGGAAATCCAAAAGCAGCTGCACTACTTCCGTTCGAATTCCGGAGTAGCCTTTAGCTAAAGCGTTTGCCCGCAGTAATAACATCGAGCGCACCACCGGCGCATCAAATGCCGGTCCCGTACCGGCAGCATGGCTCAGCAGGAGGTTTCGCTGCAGCTTATGGCAGTCCTCCGCCTTAATGTGAATGTCTTTGAACTTTCCAAAACCTGTTGTAATTCCATATATTGCGTCACCGGAAGCAACAATTTTCTCAACCAGGCGTCGACTAGACTCAAGCTGCCCGAGAGCATTCTCGGAAAGTTTGACCGTGTTTTGGCCCAGCGCAACGCGCTCTACGTCTTCCAAAGAGAGACTATTACCATCGATTACGAGCGCTGGAGCCGGGCGCAAAACCGGTTGTTCAATCTCAGTGAGCATGACCTTTCCAAATTACCGCCAATGATCGTAACGCAAATCACCTCTTTGAAACAATTAACATTAGGTTTACTAGGCATGAAACCTAGTGAAAATCAGGACAGGACGTTCTCAGTACCATGGTAAGATGACTATTGCATAGCGCCTAAAAATCACGGAAACTGCGTTGGTAACTATGTTTCCGATCCACCCAAAGCACAACAGTTAACCTGGCGGCACGCGGATGAAACTTACGACGAAAACCACGATTTTGTCACTGGCCTTAACTTTCGCCGTTTGCGCAATACCGAACTTGGCGTTCGCCGGAGTGGAATCGGACCCGAACTTGGCCAAGCTTGAAGTCAAGTTTTTTCACAATAACTTCGCCAAAGACGATGCAGATGCGCGCTTAAGCCGCCTTGAGAAACTGGTCTTCGGTGAAGGCAAGTCCGGGGATACAACAACCAGATTGAACAATCTGGTTGGAGCAGTGCCAAATCTCGACGCTCCCGCTGACAACACTACAGCCCAGGGTCCCGATGGCGCTGGCAGCGACGAAGCTGGTGCTCAGAATTCGTCCAGCGGACGGTCAGCCAGCAGCAATCCGGACACAGACATCGCCGATCGCGAAAAGCAAATAACAGACGGCAGCCAATACCCGGCAGTCACAGCGATGGAAAAAAAGGTTCTCGGCAAGAACTATTCCACCGAGCCGATCGTAAAGCGCTTGGAAAGACTGGAAGTTAAAATCTACGGTAAACCGGTCGAAATTTCGGACCTCAGCGATCGAGTCGATCGTCTAAAGTCGTCGACAGGCATAGATCTGGCGCGTACGCCTCCTGCAGGTAGTGACTGGTCTGACGACGACGATGCTCCAACAGTTGGTAGCAGTCAACTGAACTACGTGCCAGAACGACGTCCGGCAACGCCTTCCTATAATCCAGACAATGATCCGATGTTTAACGGCCGGAATGCTAATGCTCCCAGCCGCTCGTCCAACGGCAGCGCTTGGTCCGGAGGAGGTGGAGACATGACTTCATCCGGTTCCGGCAGCTATGGCGGCGGCAGCAGCTACGGAGGCGGTGGAGCCCCACGTGATCCTAACGGCTACAAGCCTGGCGGAACTTATGGCTATACTCCACCGCGCAAAGTTGCCTCCTCTTTGCCTCCGACAGCAAGCGGCATCCCCCAGACGGCACCAGATGTGGTGCGTAGTGCGGGCGTGCCACCAACTGCAATTGGACTAAGTCAACAAGTTGCATTGCTGGAAAATGAACTGTTTCGTAAATCATTTGCGGGCGAACCAATTCCAGCCCGACTGACCCGCTTGGAAGGTACTGTATTCCCGGGCGATCGCTCCCCAAGCACCACAGCTTTGCCTGATCGCGTCCAACGGTTATTGTCTGCCGTACCGATTTCAACTCCCGGTGCATCCGTGCCACGCCTTGCGCAAACCGGTGTGCCACAGGTTGCTCCGGACTATGAAGACAATGGACCAATGCCTGCTCCCGCTCGCGGACCAAGTGGGATTTCAAAAATTATCAATGGACTGGGAAGCCTTATCATGGGTGCACCGATGGGCGCATATCCTATGACAAGCAACCTTATCCAAGATCCCACAAGTGGCTTGCTGATAGACCAGTTGACCGGTAACGTCATAGATCCTGTCACCGGTCAAGTACTGCGCCAGGGCGCAGGTGGAGCAGCTGGTTATGGCGGCGGCGCCTACAACGGATTCAATAGCGGTCTTTCACCAATTGGGTCACCTTACGGCATGGGAGCGTCTAACATGCGCTTTGGTTTTGGCGGAAGCGGCATTCGCTTCGGCGGCGGCGGTATGGGCATGGGTGGCAGCGGCATGGGTATGGGCAGCGGCATGGGTATGGGCAGCGGCATGGGTATGGGTAGCGGCATGGGTATTTGGCCGTAAAGACTTAGCCTCCTCCTGTCATGATTGTGGCGCCTCCAGACAAGTAGGAGCCCGTCGTCACGCGCCCCAGAGAATCAATCCAGGCTGACCATATCCCTATTAAGGGTCAAGAATGCAGCGTTCTATCTCCGGTCAAGGAGTGAACCTGTTGCCGATAAGCTAAAATCACGGCGGAAAGGTGATCGATGATTCTTGTTACCGGTGGAAGTGGCGTCGTTGGTTCGCGTGTTGTTCAAGGCTTGCTTGATAGTCAGCAACAGGTACGCATTTTGACGCGTGGTGGCACTGACTGGATCGACAATCCTCTGCCACACTTCCGTCGTGCCGGCGTCGAGATCGTAACCGGCGATCTCCGCGATCAAACAAAGGTGAGCGCGGCGTTGACTGGCTGCCGGGCTATCGTCCACCTGGCAGCGGCCATGCACACCAACGATCGCGAACTGGAGTCAGTAAACGTTGAGGGATTGCTGAACATCGTCGCCCTGGCAGGGTCGCAGGGCATACAGCGATTCATCTATGCAAGTTGTCTTGGAGCCACCCAATTCAGCACCTCCAAGTACTTTCAAACTAAATGGCAGGGCGAAACAATGATTCGCACCAGCAACTTCTATTGGACAATCTTTCGCCCATCACTGATTTTTGGTCCGGGTTCGCATCTAATGCGCGCTTTGGATTTCTCAGTAACGAAGATACCGTTCATTCCGGTGATGGGCAGTGGCTTGAACCAGATTCAACCAGTGTCGAACGATGATGTTGCAGCTTGCATAATTCAGAGTCTGTACAATCGCGACACGGTCCAACAAACATACGATCTGCTCGGACCAAAGGCATACAGTCTTACTGAAATGCTGGAAATGGCCGCAGCAGGTTCATCGGCGAGCAAAAAACCTACCGTGAAGGTGCCCTTACAGCTAGGATTTCTTATCGCTCGTCTTGTCTCCCAAATCAACCCGCGGGCGCCTATTTCAGAAGATCTAATGCGAGTAATATCAACCGAGCTGATTGGCGATCCCTCAGCGATGAACAGTGCCTTTCAAGTACCAATGACATCTTTCGAAACCCAGTTCAAACGCTTGGCAGGGCACCGTTAAAGATTTAGTACGTGAGCGGGCGCCGGTTGCACCAAGTATGTTATTTTGTTGGGGCCTGCAAAAGGTGCTTGATATCCAGTTGACGCCATAGGGAGCGGAAATGATTCGCATAGCCAAACCAATTCGTCTTTATGAGTGGGGTGACGGCACAAACACACTCAATCAAGTTTGGACGACTGATGGCGACGGACACATCGTCAAGCACAAAGTGACTGACGGAAAAACAGCCCTGGTGATTGAGCTCAATGCACCACTGGTTAAGAAGAACGAGAAATCAAACCTGATTAAACTCGCGCAACAGGGTGAAGGCATGACCGGCGCTTCCGACCGCTGGGGTGAAGTTGCCATGGGCAAACTTAAGTCTGTTGAGCAGGGCGGAAAGGTTGTCAC
>JADYXS010000034.1 GCA_021772155.1 Candidatus Obscuribacter sp. | reverse complement strand
CTTGTCAGCGGACTGGGCGGTGTAGTCGGTGGACTGGGCGGCACTGTTGGCGGAGTTGGGGGAGCTGTGGGCGGAACAGCCGGCGGCCTGCTTGGCGGATTGGGCGGGGCAATAGGTGGGCTTGGCGGAACAGTCGGTGGATTGGCCGGCTCGTTATTCGGGCACTGACGGCATGGACAGCGATATAGCGATAAGCTGCACAGAGCAACATCAAGGGCAAAATAGACTTCGATTGTTCACTCTTTGCGCTATCGTTGCGAGCTTTAGCGCGTTGGCGCTCAACTTTAGCGGCTGTCTTGATCGCGTCGAACTGCAGTCGACCAATCGTATGTTCGAAGCTCGCCCGTGGCTCAAATGGTCTCAAACCGGACTTCATCGACTGAATCCGGTTGCCCTTTGGAAATATCATGAGGCGCACGAAATCCCTCACCGGATCTGGGCTTGGGACTACACGCTCAGTTGGGCGATAGCCGATAACCACGCTCCGGTAAAGCACAAATTCATCATCTTCAATCACCTTTTGGAAGATGAACCGCCACCAGATGCGGTAGCCGAGCATCCGTGGATGGAGCCTCTGTTGCGACATCCTGTATCGCGCAAGACAGTAGCCGCGGCAGTCCGATTCCTTGCGCAAAACGGCGCTCGTCTGATAATTCTGGACAACGATTTCCCACAATATTCAGACCACGACAAAGATCTTGCCGCTGCAATCCATGACTGCAGCACAGGCAAATTCAGTGGAAGATCCATCCCAGTCCTCATGGCCTCAACCATCAACAGACGAAGCTTTAACGGCGGAATGCAACTTGACGCGATGACAATGCCGGTAGGCATTTTATCGCAGCTGCAAAAGCTGGAGCCCGGAACGGATACCGCCGAAAAGTACACCGGACTTACCACTGTACTTCTCGATCAAGATCAAGTGGTGCGCAGGATTGCCTGTAACCTGCCAAATGCGGAACGTGACCGCGAGTCGATCGCGGTCAAGGCCTTGAGGTCTATGGCAGAGCCGCCGGCAAAAGCACTGCCATCGGTGATCGATATTGACTTTGCCTCACCTCCAAACAGTGAGACCTATCCAGTACGACCGTTTTCGTATTTGCTTGACCCGGAAAAGCAAAAGGAGATTACGTCCGCAAATTCCGAGGATGTCACCGTTGGTGATGCCGTAGTGATACTGGGAGACGGCGTACAAGACGTTTATGCCACGCCCCTAACCAACGTCGGCGTCAATCTGATGAGTGGCGCTGAAATTCTCGCCCATTCCATCGACACGATTTCGCGCACAAGTTGGCTGCAGCGACTAAGCGCCCCAGCGCAGGCAGTTTATCTGATTGCCTGCTGCATTATAGCTGCCACTGTGTTCAGCTTGACTCGCAAGCAGAATAACTCTTTGAAGTGCCATCCGGCTTACAGACTTTGGGCTGACTGGTGCCTTTGTATACTTCTTTCGTGCGCGGCGTACTTTGCCGGATTCCTCTGGTTTGCCTTTGCTGGTCTTATCGTACCGGTTGTAGTCCCGGCAATAGCTGTGGCAGTCGGAACCCTTGCCGGAGTGCTTTACGAACGCGAGCGCGAGCGGCTAGACGCGATGCTTACCCGCATAATGGCTATGGAAGCGAGTATCCGAGCCAATAGAGAAACACACGAATCACAACTACGTATTCAAGCTGCGGAAAGTCAAGCCAAAGAATTAGCTCTCGATCAACAACGACGAAGCGAGTTTGTTCGCCGAATCAACCATGATCTCAAAGCACCAGTTACGGTGCTAAATTGGACTCTGTCCAAACTCAAGAGGGAAGGACTGCATTCGGTGACCGCCCAAGATCGTATCGAGCACATCGAAAGAACATCCGATCGATTATTTGGACTGATTGCCGAACTCGTTCACTGCTACTGCCAGACAAACCAGGAAGTCAGCCTGCAGCAACCTCCTCGTCAGGCGCTTTCCGACATCTGCACAGTTCTAACTAATAGCGTGCAGATGGAGCGATCCGTCGGCGAGATGCAAAATTGCGTCATATTGCTCCATCTACCAACTTATCCAATGGTCACTTCCTGTTCACGGCTTGAACTGGAAAGGATCGTTGACAATTTGCTGTGTAACGCCATATTGCATAACCCCGCCGGAACAATCGTAGAGGTAAGCGCTCGCACACGAGCAAACCATCATCAAATCTCGGTTTCTGACAATGGGTCTGGCATTTCGCAACTAAACATGGCAAACATTTTCAACTCCGGATTCACCACGTCTTCCGCCGGTGAAGGTCTCGGACTTAGCATCGTTAAGACTCTGGTAGACCGTCTTGGCGGCACTATCACCGTCGAAAGCGAGCACGATGTTGGCACCACTTTCACAGTTTCACTCCCAGCAAGTTCCGTCGCTACAACCGTAGCAGACCCCAATGTGCTGCCTCTCAACGCCCTAGCAGTTTCGCGCCGAGGATAAAGTTATGCCTAATATCGTCATAATTGAAGATGATAGAGATTTCGCCCAAATTCTCAAGGAATGCCTTGAAGAGGATCCGGCTTTCAATGTGGTGGCAACTCACTGGAACGAAGAAGATGCCATGAACTGGATCAAAGCGGGTGGACTAGATCAGGTCGACTGCGCCCTTGTCGATTTGCAAATGCCTATATGGCGTGGCGCAACTGAAGTCAGCACTTTGGCAGGACTAAGATTGGTGCCAGAAATTCGCCAGACGCGCCGGTTCAACGGCACAGTCCTGGTACTGACTAATTCCCGAGACTTTGCTGATGGAGAACGTGCACTGGCTGCAGGTTGTGACGGTTATCTTTGCAAGCATGCGCCGATGTCCGAAATTCCAGCAATGCTATCCGAGCTAAAGATAGCGCTTCGCGGCGAGGTCATGGTTGTTTCACGAGAAATGCGCCATGTCTTTATTCGCGAAGAATTCTCGATTAAAGAGGCTCGCCTGATGGATTTACTTAACTCCGGTCATTCATGGGCAGATGTGGCCAAAGAACTCGGCTACAAGACTGCCAAGGCGGCAGCTAACATAGGTTATCGCGTCTTCGACAAGCTGCTCACACCAAACGACCGTCAGGCACTGGACATAGATGGCGAACGCAAGCGCCACAAGGCCCTTGAAAGATGGAAAGCTCGTCTTGGGCAAGGGAATGCGCATCACAGAGATTCCAATCTGGTCGGATTAACCGACTAATCCGTCATTACCTTCTCTATCAGTTGGCTTTTCTGAATAACGTTCGAACAGCGTATTCTGTCCATGAAGGTCAGATTTGTAGGCAAATTTTCCCTGCTGAAAGCTTCGAACAGGGACAGCCCATCTTGTCCAACGTGGCTGTGCAAAGAGCCCCTCCCATCCTGTCCGGATAAATAATTAATCAATCCGGACCGGCGGCCTGATACCATTGGCAACTCATCTCGCGCGCGAGGTCCTCGTTGCCCACGATTCAGGCAGTACGAATCCCTTCAGTTCAGACCAGCAGCTCACCGGTTGGAATAGCTCGTGGATTCCTAACAATTTGCGCATTCAGCATCGCCGTTATTGGCGCGCTGGAAGGCGCCTTCGCACTGGGCGGGATTGGCGAACAAGAGTATTTGAGGCCGGATAAGAACATCGGCTTCATCGGCATGGAGCGCAAACACGTTACATGGCGCAGTGAAGGGTTTTCTCGCTCGTCTTTCAACAGCTTCGGCATGCACGATCGCGAACGGACTTTGGCGAAATTGCCGGGCGTTAGACGAATTGCGGTGCTGGGCGATTCATTCGTGGAGGCACTGCAAGTTGATCCATCGCAAAATTTCTGTTCGATGACAGAAAACGCGCTGGCTCAGCATGAAGTCCTCAACTTTGGTGCCTCGGCATACAACCTCGGACAGTCATATTTGCGTTTGAAAAATCAGGCAAGTGCGTTCAAGCCGGACATTGTGATTCTGGCTATCCGCCCGCAAGCGGTCTTTGGATTGGTGCCTGACGTTAATGGTGGCTTTTTAGCTGCTCGCCCGACGTTCTTTCTCAACAGCAAGAGCGAATTGGCCGTAGATAGTGCCTTGCAAGAACAATGGCTCAAGTCGCGAGACGGCAAGAGGGTGCGCGCAACTTCCTGGCTGCGCGAACACAGCCGCATCTGGGGTGTCGTCAGCATCGCCATGCAGGACCTCAGCAAAGGGTTGCAAGAACTGTTTAAGCCAGCGCTGGCAGGCCGCGCCACCTCCAACCAAACCAGGCACTACCAGTGCTGCCACAAGCGCCTCAACAGCCAAAACCGATGTTGCACCTAAGCAGCTTTCGCAAGAAGAAAACAAAGTCGTTGCCACTAATTACTACTGGCCACTTGCAGAGTCGCTCATACTGCTTACACGGGAGGAGTGCAAACACATCGGTGCCAAACTAGTGCTGGTGCGCCTACCGGCCAGCGGCGTATGCGAAAACAAGATCGAGACGGCTCTGTTGGCTCAAACAGCGAAGAAGCACAATATCGACCTGATTCAAACCGATGAAGAATTTGCCTCGGCAGCAAGGCGTGGAGAGCGCGTATTTTACGATGTACATTTTGCACCGGCAGGACACAAGCTGCTTGCGAACTTACTTCTGCGCCACTTAAAGCAATCGCCGACAGCACCTGATAGTATTTAAGCCTCCGGAAGTGAGGATGAGAAATGGCTGGACAGATCATTGAGTTGCCTGCGAGTTTCGTGTGCGGGTCTGCTACAGCCGCCTATCAAATCGAAGGCGCTTGGAATGAAGACGGCAAGGGCGAATCGATCTGGGACCGGTTCAGCCACAACTCGGGCAAAGTTTTCAATGGTGATACCGGGAACCTGGCTTGCGATCACTATCATCGCTACGCCGCTGATGTCGAGTTGATGAAGCAACTGCATCTTGACGCCTATAGATTTTCAATCTCCTGGCCGCGTGTGATTCCATCCGGAAAGGGTTCTTTGAACGTAAAGGGTGTCGACTTCTATTCGCGCCTGATCGATGAACTGCTCAAGAAAGGCATAGACCCTTGGATCACACTTTATCACTGGGATTTGCCATATGAGCTACAAGAGTTGGGTGGTTGGGCCAATAGAGACGTAGCAAATTACTTTGCTGATTACGCCTTTCAGATGGCAGAAAAATTTGGCGATCGCGTCAAGAACTGGATGACGATCAACGAACCGTGGGTCGTGGCTTTCTTAGGCAACCTTTCAGGAGTGCACGCACCCGGCATTCGCGACGAACGAACCACTCTGCAAGTCGCTCACGGCTTGCTCCTTGCACACGGCAAAGCTATGGCGGCTATTAAGGATTCGAGGAGCGATACCAAATGCGGTATCGTGCTCAGTCTCAGTGCGGTGGAACCAGAAACCGACTCAGCCTTCGACTTTCGAATCGCCGAAAAAGCGTGGCAGCAGAATGGCCAATGGTTCTTAGATCCTCTGTTCAAGGGAAATTACCCGGAAGAGTCACTGTGGCAGTACGGAAAAAACGCTCCGAAATTCGAAGCGGCAGACATGAAAACCATCTCTGCGCCGATGGACTTTGTCGGTATCAACTATTACTTCCGCGACGTCGTCGGCGGCAATGGTGTGATTAAACAAATCCCCGGCAGCGAATATACAGATATGGGTTGGGAAGTCCACGCCCCAGCATTTCATCGGCTCCTTAACCGCTTGAAGCGGGACTACAACACGTTACCGCCTATCTATATCACAGAAAATGGAGCTGCTTTCCGCGATACGGTCGCAGAAGACGGCACAATTGACGATGAGAAGCGGCGATCATACCTAAGTGATCATCTCTACGCCGTCCACAGGGCAATTCAAGATGGCGTTGATGTACGCGGTTATTTCGCCTGGTCCCTGTTAGATAACTTTGAATGGGCGCACGGCTACTCAAAGAGATTCGGTATCGTTCATGTAGACTACATAACCCAAAAGCGCACCATCAAGAAAAGCGGCAATTGGTACGCGAAAGTGGCCGAGAGCAAGCAATTGGAACTGGACTACGAACCAGTTGGCTTTGGTAGAGGAAATGCCCTTACATCTGCCCTCTAACAGCAATAATCTGTAGAGCTTAGGAATCGCAGTAGCAATAAATACTGTCGGCGAATTGGTTTTGATCACGACCGAGCCTACTCCAGTCGAGAAAGGCTTTTACATCCGCTCTACAATTGGAATTCCCAGTAGAGTTAATCCCTGACGCAAAACCCGGGCCGTTAAATCGCATAGGATCAAGCGTGATGTCCTGCGGGGTTCCGGAGCATTTAGCACCGGGCAGACTTCGTAGAATTGATTGAATTTCTGCCCGAGATCAAACAGATACTCGCAGATTCTGTTCGGCAAGAAATCCTCAACAACAGATTGCAATACATCATCGAGGCGCAGAAGCTGCTTAGCCAGTTCCAGTTCGGAAGGCTCATCCAAGCTAACCGAGACATTGCGGAGCTTATCAAAGTCAATCTCGCCTTCACGGCTGATGCCTTGGACGCGCACATAGGCGTACATCATATATGGTGCAGTATTGCCCTGTAGGCTGAGCATTTTCTTGAAACTAAAAATATAGTTGGTCATGCGGTTCAAGCTGAGATCGGCATATTTCACTGCGCCGATGCCAGTCACTTTCGCAAGCTCAGCCTTGAACTCCTCGGGCTCATCTTTTCCACGTTCACTCAACCGCAGATCAAGATCTGCTCTGGCGTGCACAATAGCATCATCCAATAGGTCCTGTAGCCGCACAACATCGCCAGAGCGGGTCTTGAGTTTCTTTCCATCTTCGCCCTGAACTACGCCAAAGGGTACGTGCTCAACATGCACGTGTTCCGGAATAAAACCAGCCAGCCGAGCAGCTTTAGTGATCATCTCAAAGTGCAGAGACTGTCCGGCATCAACAACGTAGATAAGCTCGTCTGCTTTGTCGTTGTTGATTCGGTATTTTATTGACGCCAGATCGGTGGTGGCATAGTTGTATCCACCGTCCTTCTTTTGCACTATCAAGGGGAAAGGGCTACCATCTTCATTCACGTAACCATCGAGGAAAATACATTTAGCACCGTCGCTTTCAACGACAAGTCCCTTGCTTTCGAGTTCCTTCACGGTATCAGCCAACATGTCGTTGTAGAACGATTCTCCACGTTCAACCAATTCTTGAACATCGAGCATTTGATAAATGTGATCGAAGGCTTTTCGACTTTGCACGCATAGCAAACGCCAAGCCTTTACGCTTTCCGTATCGCCGGATTGTAGACGCACTACCTCTTGTCTGGCAGTTTCCTGAAACTTCGGATCTTCATCAAAATGCTTTTTTGCCTGTTTGTAAAAGACCACAAGATCGCCTAGATCGAGAGAGTCTGGTGTGGTTAACGCCGAAGGAAATTTTTCCTTCAGTTCGGCAATCAGCATGCCAAACTGCGTTCCCCAGTCACCGATATGGTTGAGCTTGAGAACATTGTGACCCAGGAACTTATAAGTTCTCGCTATGGAATCGCCAATAATTGTCGAGCGCAAGTGCCCGACATGCATTTCTTTAGCGATATTAGGGCTCGACATGTCAACGACGACATTTTTCACTTTTACAGGCAGAGAAACTCCCAACCGACGGTCATTCTTTAACTGATTGATCTGAGATTCCAAGAACTCACGCTTGAGGCGGATGTTAATGAATCCTGGCCCGGCAATCGTTGGAGTTTCGCAGACGCCATCGACCACAAGATTGTCAACTATCAGCTCAGCAATCTGTCGCGGTTGCCGTTTGAGCTGTTTGGACAATGTCAAAGCGACGTTGCTTTGAAAATCACCAAAGGTCGGGTTGCTGGCGTGATCCACCACCGGCTGGATGTCATCGACCTCAGTACCGAAAGCCTTGACCGTGGCGTCCTTCAGACGCGTTTGAATATCGTTTATTACGTGCCTCATGGCTCGTAATTATAGAGCTCCTCAATCCGCAACAGAACCACTTGTGCGCTTATGTTGCTTCTTTACAGGTGCTCACTTGCAACCATCGCTCATGTTTCGTTCGGGTCTTCGTAGCTATGCACTCGTCCTTTCGCAGCACATTCGCCCATCACCGTGTAGTCGCACTTGCAGTGATGACATCATTCATGTCATCCCTGCAAGTACTGTCGTTATCCATAATCGGCACCATAAGCTCATCCATAGAGGGGCTTACGATCGGGATTTCCCGAGGCTTCTTACATTCTCTTAACAAAAGCGATCCCCCCCGAATAGCCACCCTATTGGTCCTTTCGGACGTTTTGAACAGCTGTTACCAACAGAAGAGCAGGGGTATCTACTAACAGCGCCGGCCAGGACCATGTTAGAAGAAAGGAGTCGTTGTTTCGCGTGAGGGAGGTTTCCTTGAAACGCCTATCTTATGCTGCGTTCGTAGCAGTTACTACGTTCATAGTCACCAGTACATCTCCAGGCGAAGCGCTTGCCGCCGGGTCTGTAGCCCCTAAACACAAAACCGCATCATTGTCCCAGCAAATTGTCAGACAAGCCAATCGCGTCGCATCATCGATGTCTAGCGTCGGCTTCTGCTATCGCGGTGTGAAGCGAGCATTGAAAGGGGCCGGTATCGCCCTAAGCGGCAGCTCTGCCTTCATGGCCAAGCGCCAATTGGAACAAGACCATCGATTCAAAAAAGTGCCGATGAAGAGTCTGGTAACCGGAGACATTCTGGTTCACGGCAGATCATCTGCTCACCCTCACGGGCACATAGCCGTTTATCTGGGTAACGGACGGGAAGCAAGTGACCACATCGGCAAGCTCGTCACCGGTCGTCGATATGGTGGCACAACCATTTTCCGCGTGAAGAACACAAGCCAAATTGCCAATGCCGAACGCAACACCAAATCCGCCTCACCGATCATTGCAGTAGCCTTGCAGCCCAGTGCAGCTCCTGCAATTGCCGTAGCAAAGCCAGTGCCGGCAAAGGCTCGTTTTCTAGATTTGACCAGCGCTTTGACGAAGATGCTGCCTGTCGCACAGACGGCACATTTGAATTTGACTGCCGCCTTGGCTAATGTGGCGCCTGAGATTCTGAGCCATTAGGCATTAGAACTTGTAGAAACTCAATTTACTCAGACGAACCATGCGCGGCCTTCAGGCCTCGCTTTTCGTTTACCCGCAACAGTAAGCCAAATCCAACTACGAAGAAAACCCCGGTCAGCAGTAACGACAACCGGTAGTCGCTCGTGCCAAATGAAACCAGACCAAAAGTAAGAACACCAATGGCGGTGGCGAGCTTAACGGCAACTCCCCAAAGTCCAAGAAACTCGCCGGAACGGCCAGGAGGGGAGAACTTGCCAACCAAAGCCCGCCCGGCTGAGCCGCTGGCACCCATTGATAGACCAACAATGTTGGCGGCAAGCCAAAGATCCATCTTCTGTTGGGCTCCGTAGGCCAAGCCAATGGCCACCATCCACAGAAGCATTGTGATGCACAAAGTCTTTATCGAACCCAATCTATCTTGAATGAATCCGAAGATTACAGCGCCGACAGCGGCGGTCACATTCACAACGAGAATCATAATAAGCAGGTCAGATTCAGTGAACTTCAAGACTTGCTGAGCATAAATCGAAGCAAGATAAACAACCGTGCCGACTCCGCACTGATAGACCAGAATTGCCAGTAGTAATTGAAAGAGATCTCGATAGTGGCGCGCGTGTTCCAAAGTTTCCCTCAATCGCGAAAATCCGATGTGAATATAGTTTTGCCCGGCCATGGTGGCATCCGGTAGAGCGCGCTCCTTCATCCAGACAAAGGTCGGGATTGCCGCCAAAGTGTAAAGCCCGGCGCAAATCAACATAACAATAGGCACAAATTGCTGGCTGGTTTGCCCGAGAGACTGAGCCCAGCGGACATAAAGATAGGCCACAGCAAGAGATACCAACCCTCCAACATAGCCGGCGCTCCATCCGAAAGCGGAAATTCGTCCGAGTTTTTCCGCTGGTGCAAGCTCAGGCAAGAATGCTGCGATTAGATCTTCACCAGTGCCAAATGCCGTGTTTGCGATAGCCAGAAGAACCATGGCAATGAGAAATGAGCCCGGACCGACAAATGCCAGGCCAACCGTCGCCAGCACACAGGCAGCCGTTGCATAGAAGAGCAATAACTTCTTGCGGCCGCTAGCATCGCCGATGGTGCCGACTATGGGAGCTGAGACGACGACCAGCAGGCTCGATACGCAGACAACAACGCTCAACAAGAGTGTAGGTAAGCCGTTGGTACCTTGGCTTCCAGCCAACGATGCTGCTATTACTTTGACAAAATAGGCGTTGTAAACAGCTGTTGTGACAATGGTTGTATAAGTGGAGTTTGCCACGTCATACATTGCCCAGGCGGCTATCTCTCCTTTGGTAGCAAAGGCGTCGTCGGCTATCTGGCTCAGATTACTTGGCTGCTGACTCATCCATAAAATACTACAGGAACAGGAGCACGGAAGAGCCGTCGTTCATCGAGACTGCAACAGACGAAAGGGCATTCTATGGAACGACAATTGGGCCCGATGACCTTACTGAGATTTCTTGCACTTAGTACCATAGTATTGGCAGGCGGAATGTTCCTTGCCTGGTACTGCCTGCGATGGCCTCCCAGCCATACCGGTCCTTCTTGGTCGCATCTGGGCGTGCCGCATGAACCATTTACAGTACTGGTAATGGGCACAGACATCTCCTATTTGCACTCGGCACCGAGGGTTCAGCGTGGCGACCCCAAATCATTTTCGGGGCGGTCTGACACCATGATGTTGATTATGGTGGACCCACAGCACCGCACGATAAAGGGAATAAACATCCCGCGGGATAGCGTCTCTGAGATTCCCGGCCACGGTAAGCAGAAAGTGAATGCCGCTAATGCAATCGGTGGACCTTTGCTGGCAAAAAAAACTGTCGCTAAGATGCTGGGCGTGGAGGTCAACCACTCCATGATTCTAAATGTCCAGGGTTTTGTCGATGCCATAAATGAGGTGGGCGGGGTCACCGTCGAAGTACCGAAGAAAATGAGTTACATGGATTGGACAGCTAAGCTCAAAATAGATCTCGAGCCTGGTGTACACACGCTCAACGGGAATCAAGCGATGGGCTTTGTCCGGTTCAGGCATGATGACATGGGTGATATCGGACGTATTCAGCGCCAGCAAATTTTTCTTCACGCAATGATCAACAAATTGCTAAATCCGCTTTCTTGGCCACATTTCCCCCATCTTACTGAGATCGCCAAGCGGAGCATGCTTACTGACATGAGCGATGCTCAACTCCTGCAAACGTTCAATTTTGTCCGATCAATTCCCCGTAACCAGATTCGATTCACCATGCTGCCCGGACGCTTTGGTGATTCCGGCAGTTGGGTGCCCGATAGATTTGAGACCAGTCGTCTTATAGACCGACTATATGGTGCCCAGGACGCACCGCAGGACCGCAGCAGCGTGACAATATCCCTGAAAAACGTCAGTTCATTTCCGGCACTGGCAGTACGAATGGCAAATCTTCTGCGCAGGAGTGGTTACGCCGTTGCTGTAAACGAAAGGCCCAGTGAAGGCGAAAAGTCTATCGGCACAACGCGAATAATTGCACAACGCGGCAATTACGACGAAGCGCAGATGGTGCGTAGTGACCTAGGTAATCACGGAGAAATTATCAATGCATCCATTGGCGACATCTATAGCAGCATTACGGTGCTGCTGGCCGATGACATGGAGCCAATGATGCGCATGGATATAGCAGCAGAAAACTCCACCCAATACCATTAGTGAGAGAAATGCTAACGGCTGCGACTGTTTTTTACGGTCAGGCCACTGCGCCTGCCTGTTTAAGACATAACAGTCGATTGAATGCACTCCATGTCCAACAAAAAGAAACATGAACACTACGTCCACCAATTTTCACCAGCGGAAAAACCTATGGAACCATCCGGGTAAGGTCGCATTTGGAGAATTTCAAGACGAATTGCCCAAGAGCGCCGGAATCTTCCACAAACCGGCCGTATACTTGGCGCATATAAATAAATCCTCATTTGCTGTTAATGTTAATCTGACGTACCCTCGGGTGGCGGCTCCTACTTGGGAACTTACTCTTCCGTGTCACGTCGTTCCGACCACTGCTCCTTATTTCTCTGGTGTGTTGATGCAAATCTGGCGGATGGCAGTCGCGGTAGTTGCGACGTTTGTTTTCACGATGACACAGCCGGTTTCTGCCACGTCGGACGAAATCCGTGTGAAGACAAGCAAGCAGAGCGACGTAAGCGTTTTTTATAAAAAAGATGGCGACATTGAATACGTGGTCGGGAAGATCGTTATTGCGCACCCGCCGGACAAGATCTGGCCGGTACTGGCAAACCCCTTTGAGTTTGAGCAGACGATCTCTCCCCGATTCAAAACTACAAAGGTAGTTATGGATCGCCCGGATTTGACTGTCATGCAGTGCAAAGTCGACATGGGATTTTTGCCCCCGATCAAGTACACGGTCGAATCGAAGTACGAAAACAATCGTCGAATCACATTTCGATCGACAGAAGGTGACTTGAAAGATTTTCGCGGGATGTGGGAAGTCGAGCCCAGCGACGGTGGCAAGGAAAGTGTTGTCACTTATTCCATGTATGTTCAGCCTGGCGTACCCGTTCCGCAATGGATCGTGCGCCAAGCAATAAAGAGCGAGTTACCGCATACACTTATCGGATTGCGTGATCGCGTAACTGAAATTTGCAGCAAGAAAGGCTTACCTGCTGCAATCCGCCATCTCGCAGCGACTGGCCAGGTAGCTGCAGTGGAAGTGCCTCTGATTCGCTAAGATCAGACCTTTGAACCATTAACGTACGAATTCCGGTATGTTGTGCTTCAGTCTCAACTGTCGATCAAGACTCTTGTTTCGAGCATCCAAGGCTGACAATTGCTGCCTCCCCTCATGCATCTGAGCAAGAGCCACACCAGTTGACTGCTTGTTCAAGGTCTCAACATAGCGTCGAAAGTTCGCGTGGGCCCGCCGGAAGTACTCCAGATAGCCTTTTTGCAGAGACTGAGTTTCAGGTATCTGAGATAAGGCAGTCAGATGTTTAGTCGCGCTGTCATAGCGCACCACCATGCGAGAAAAAATAGCGCGTGCATCTTGGCTGTCACGATCATTTCTTTGGACATAACTAGATGCCCAGAGTCGAATGGCATCGGACTTTTCGGCGCGGGTCATGTGCGCGTCACGTCTAATTTGATCGTACTGTGTGAACCATGCCACCACGCGTTGCTTCGGCGGAAGCTGGGACGAAGGCTTAGTCCCAGGTATGCTGTTTTTCGACTGCGGAACGGGCGCGGCTCGATCGTAGGCACCCCTTGTCACGACAGATGGCACCACCGACGGTGAGCCGGCCGGCGGAGCAACTACAGCTCGGTCAAGACACATCATGCCTTCTTTGGACGGGCAGCGCGAAACGCTCAAGCTCGCGCAAATGCCCAAAACCAACGTCCAGCCGAGCACTAGTTGCACACGCCTGCTGAACGCTCTTGGAGCTGCTATTTTGATCATAATGCGCTGCCTAGCATCCCTTTTACAGGAGCCTCTGTCCCATGGGCGTACTTCGACGCCACCTTTCCGGTAAGGTTCCAAAATCAAGCAGGCCGCCCATTGGCGGACTGCAACAGCAGTGAAAGCAGACTACTAGCGGGCAGGAACGGCTTCTACAGCCGGCAAGTCAAAGAATTGTGGAAATTGTTTGCTCGCGTAATCCTTAGCAGTGTGTGTTTTCCAGCCACCACTTTCGCAAATTTCAAGCACGTTTTCGTGATACTGTGCCAGAGATGTGCGGTGCCCAACGCTTATGAATTTGGTACCAGCCAGTTGCAACTGGTGATACAGGTGCTTCTCGTTGCCGACGTCCAACCCGCTTGTAGCTTCATCAAGGATGGCGTATTTGGGTTTGTGGATAAGCACACGACCGAATGCTAGTCGCTGCTGTTCACCGACTGATAGGAACTCGCTCCAATCAAGTTCCGCATCCAAGCCACCGACTTTCAATGGCAGATCGCCGAGATTCACCTTACTCAGTACCGTCAAAAGCTGTTCATCAGTAGATTCTGCATTTACGTGCGGATAAAGCAACTGGCTACGCAGAGTCCCCAAACTCATGTACGGCTTCTGCGGCATGAACACAAGCTCTTTGAGATCTGGGCGGGCCACTGTGCCTTTGCCATTCGTCCATAACCCAGCGATAGTTCTCAGCAATGAACTCTTGCCGACACCGCTACTGCCGACGATGAGCAGACGACTGGTGGCATTGGAATCCAAAGTCAAGTCGCTGATCAATGTTCGAAGTGCATCAGGAGTAGCTACGGTCAGTTTTTCAAAACTCAATTGGGTCGCAGCCTGCAACTTAACTTGAGATTCCTCTGGTTGCTGTTTTTCTGACTCGTCCAACGCTTCGACAAACCCACCAAGCCGGTTAACCACAGCGACAAAGGAACTGATCGTTTCGAATGAACTGACAATAATAGATAGTGATGCCAGTACTTGAGCGAATGCCATGTCTGCTTGCGTTATCACACCAAACTTAACGGTGCCGGCGAAGTAAAGGGGCGCTATCACTAGCGACGGAATGATTACAACGAAATAGCTATAGCCGGTAGTCAGAAATCCCAGATTCCGCTGCCAACCGATCAAGGCGTTGAAGTTACTGATCGCCTCAACAAAACGGCGGCGAATCTGGAAGCCTTCTTGCTCTTCACCCTGGTAAAAGGCAATCGATTCAACGTTCTTGCGCACATGGATAAGGCTATATCGGAAGTCAGCTTCTTTTCTTAGCTGGTTGAAATTTAAGCCGATCAAACGTTTGCCGTAGAAAAGCGTAGCAATGGTTCCGCCCACTGCATAAACAACTAGCACCGCGCAAAGGGGCTTATATATAGACCAGAGAATCCCAGCAAATGAAACCAGAGTGATTAAGGAGCCAAGCAAGGCAAGTAGCAGTGTCAATGCCGTTGAGGTAAACGTGCTTATGTCCTGATGCAGACGTTCATCAGGGTTATCGATCTCGCTGTTATGGTTGAGGCGATAGAAATTTCTATTGGACAAATATTTGGCAAGCAGATGGTTCGTCAGCCACTCGCGCCAACGAAGGGCAAGCTTGTCTTTGACCCAGCTGTAGAACACCACAACAGGTGTACCGATTACAAATACGCCACCATAAATCCAAAGCAAATTGAAAAACTTAGGGGAATCTTTTCCTGCCAAAGCAGTCATAAAATCCCCGCCAACAAAGTTGATCAGGACGTTCAGACCGTTCACCGCAATCATAAGGAAGAGCAAGATGCCGAGTAGCGCTCTTGCCGCGAGTTTGTCCTCGGCAAACCAAAATGGTTTTGCCACGCGCACGAAGCGCGCCCATAGCTCTCGATTGGATTGATTCAAAACAGTTGCCTCTTTATACCGCTCTTTCTAGCACGTTGACTTTATCAGCAGCGGGCTATAGCTGTGGTTTTGCTGCTTTTGTAAAAGTCAGCCATTGCAAGCGCTACCACATTTAAAGGCGAATGCAAGAGCTCCATTTCAGCCAATAAGCGTGCCTTCGAAATGTCGAGCACTCAGTGACATTCACAATGGAACTGCTTGGGCGCTCCGTTCGTCTCGGGCGTGAGACGAAACGGGAGCTGGGCTATGGACGACAGGGATAACAGACTCATCAGGCGCGCAGAAGAGCTATCGGCTCATACAGGACCAGGAGGACTTCCAACTGGGCAGCTGATTCAGCAAATTAGTGCCGACGCCAAATCGCTGGTGCAGATGGAAGTGGAACTGGCAAAGGCCGAGGCTAAGGTTGATTTCGCTGCTGAGCTTGACCTGGCCAAAGGAGCAGTGGTTGGAGCGGTTTGCGGAATCTTAGGCTTGAACATGCTGCTGATTGGTATGGTGTTTGCTCTTGCACCGGACCTGACATGGCTGGTGGCACTAATGGTCGGTATCGTGCTGATCGCCATCGCAGCTGGCGCTGCGCTATTCGGCTGGCAAAGAGCTGAAACAGATCCAATGCGGACAACTCGGACAACGTTAATGGAGGATGTGGAATGGGCGAAGCGGCAGATAAGATAGAGGGCAATGGCGGGTACAGCCGAGTTGCGCAACTTCGAGGCGAGATAACGCGCAAGCGTGAGATTTTATCTGAGGAGTTGGACGAACTTCGTCGCCGTCGCGCAGACGCTGTCGCTCTAGGCAAACAATCGCTAAGAATGGCCGCAGGTACTGCCATTGGAATGTTCATCATCAGTTCACTTGCAAATGCCGCAATCGATCTGTTGCGCAAAGACAGCGCTGAACAGCCTGACTCGGAAAAACATTTGATGAGAACTGATTCGATGACTAAAGTCGGGCAAAAACAGAATGGTTTTTTGGTATTCTCAAGCGCAGTTGCGACAATCATCATTAACGAGATGCGGAAATCGGCTGTCCATTATGCCAAACGAGAACTGCGTGAACAGATAGCCAACCACCACTTGCGAACAAGCAACGGGAATGGAGATTACAACGGCCACATTCGAAACCGGCCAAATTCCGACCTCGCCTAACAAGCTTCAGGTACTATAGGTACCGTGAATGAAGAGATCAAAATTATCGAAGTGGCAAATCTCAGGAAGGAATTCCAGGGTACAGTTGCTCTTGCAAACGTATCATTTGAGGTCAAGCGCGGAGAGATAGTCGGGTTACTCGGTGCCAATGGCGCCGGCAAAACAACGCTGATCCACATATTGCTTGGGCTTCTGACGCAAACTACCGGCACCGTAAAAATACTCGGTCTCGATATACTCAAGCATCGCATCGAAATTCTTCAACGATGCAATTTCTCGTCTGCCTATATTCGCCTTCCATACAACCTGACGGTGTGGGAAAACTTGATGGTTTTTGCACGGTTATACAACGTGCCAGATGCGAAAATGAGAATCGAGGAGTTAATTGAACTTTTTGAGGTGGCCCACCTGCGCAAGAAGCTGACAAGCTTCCTTTCTTCCGGGGAGCAAACTCGCGTTAATCTTTGCAAGGCGATGCTGAACAAGCCCGAGCTCTTGCTTCTCGACGAACCGACTGCAAGCCTTGACCCGGACATCTCCGATAAAGTTCGCAAGATGATCAGACAAGTGCAAGACACTCAAGGAATGACTATTCTATACACCTCCCATAACATGCGCGACATTGAAGAACTTTGCGATCGAGTTTTCTTTTTGCACAAGGGAGCGGTACTTGCGCAGGGCACCCCGCAAATGATTCTCGAGCAGTTCAGTCAGACATCTCTTGAAGATGTTTTCATCAACATCGCCCGGGGTGGGAACGTGCAGATAGGTGCTGAATCGTGAATCTGCATCGTATCAGCGGTTTAATTCTGCGCTATCGATATCTATACTCGCGCAGTACATTCCGCTTACTGGATCTATTTTTCTGGCCAGTCATGGACTTATTGGTCTGGGGATTTCTCACACGGTATATGCAAACCATGCAGCATGCAGTGCCTTCCACTGTGACATTTTTGATCGGGGCAATCATCTTTTGGAACATACTGTATCGTTCCCAACAAGCAGTAACGGTCTCCTTCCTTGAGGATATTTGGTCGCAGAATTTGATCAATATTTTCGTTGCCCCGATACGCATCAGTGAATTTATTGCCGCCACCTATCTGGTCGGCTTGCTGCAAGCTGTGGTCGTCCTTGCCCTTACTTCCGTGTTGGCGATTGTCTTTTATTCATTCAATCTGTTCGCCATTGGGACACTGCTGGTGCCCTACTTCATCAATCTGCTGTTGATGGGTTGGTGGATGGGAATGATCACCACCGCCCTGATCATCCGCTGGGGACATTCCGCAGAAGCGCTCGCCTGGGCAGTTCCGTACCTAGTCCAGCCAGTGGCCGCTGTGTTCTATCCAGTTGCGGTTTTACCTGTCTGGCTGCAACCGATTGCCATGGCGATGCCGGCAACCTACGTATTTGAGGGCATGAGAGCCGCACTGTCAGGGCTCCCGGTCGATCCCCTTCAGCTATGGATGGCTTTTGGATTGAACGGGCTTTACATGCTCGGGTCCGGATTTTTCTTTCGCAAGATGTTCAACGTCGCCAGGGAGCGTGGGCTACTGGCAAGAATTGCATTGTGATTCCTACTTCAAGATATCTCAGGTGTCCCGCCCGCCATTGTACACTGGCACCACGTAGTAGGCGGACGCCCGCGCTTGCGCAATTGGAACTTTCCGTAGCTGTGGCAGTCTCAACTGAAGAGCTTCGGAAGGATCTGATCATATGGTCAAACCTGCACTTATTACCTCGCTTGCGGTCTCATTATTTATGGGGCACCTGTCGGCCAGTGCCTGCGCCTGTCAAGGCAAAATCAGTTTAGACCAGTTCAGCAAACAGGAAGCGGAAGCCGCAAGACGCCTGCCATCTGAAAGCGATCGCAATATCGCGCGAGAATTTAGAAATAACGGAATGTTTATGGATGCAGCGCACTGGTATCGACAAGCCTCGGACAATGCCGCTGTCGAAGTTACTCAATACCAGGAAAAATTGCAGCAACAGTCGCAGGACGTTACAGCTCCTGCATTGGAGCAACTAGCTTTGCACAGCGCTGGTATTCACCGAGAGGCCTCGTCATTCTTCCGCCAATGTGGAAAAGTCAGCGAAACTGCAACAACTTGGGAGCAAGCAATTGCAGCCGAAATTGCCGCGAACAAGCAGTCGGATTTGGCCACAGAGTACGCCACCATTGCAAAATTGTATGAAAGTGCCGGACAGCCGACCAAGGCTGCTGCAATGTATAAGAAGCAAATCGAAATTCTTGCCGCGAGCAAAGGGCGATACAGTCGCGAAGCTAGCTTGGCGCAATCTGAACTGAAGCGTTTGAACAGCCAGTTGAGCTACACACTTCACCATTGAAAAAGGGCGTGTTCCTGATTCTCGTGCATAAAATGCATGGGCACGATTACCAGGGAATCAACCAAAATGCCAAAAGGTATGTTCGCTTGCGTTGCTATAGCAGCGATAGGATTAGCTGCACCAGCCTCTGCCACCGGCTATGCAGCAGAAATGAAAATGCCCAATAGCGCACAGATCAAGACTATGTCCACTCAAATCAAAAGCCCGGCCGGCAAGCTGAGCAATCAGCATTGGTACGGTGCGTCGGCGAGTTATCAACACGCTATCAACAAAGCATATGGCAGTGCGTTAGGTAGTAGAATTCCGCGCACTCTGCCCGGCAGAAAAACATCGACCGCTCCGGCCAGACCAAACACTAACCAAACCGGCGATTACCTTAACGAGATGCTCGAAGGCGGCGGAGAAAGGTGGTCACCAAATCGTCTACCGCTGATGGTATTCATCGGCGGTGGGGCGGGCAACTATCGCGGATTGTTCGCAACAGCAATGAATGAATGGTCCGCGGCCAGTGAAAGAAGAATTACCTGGTCACAGACCAACGACCCCGATGATGCCGATATCACAGTGTCGTGGCAACCGACTGTAGCGTCCTCCGAACCGGAATCAGGAGAAACGCGGTCACGATATTCTCGGGGCCCAAATGGCATGAGATACATCGTTCACTCAGACATCACAATCGTCTCAACTAGCAATGGTGGACCGGTATCCGACGACGAGATGAAGAAGATATGTCTGCACGAAATCGGTCATGCTCTTGGCTTGCGCCATTGCTCAAACAGTGGCGACATAATGTACTGGCAATCGAATGGCGGCCAAGTGTCAGCACTCGGGCCACGGGATGCCCGTACTATCTCGCAGCTATATTCGGGCTTAAATTAAAAGCGGATGCTCCATTAATGATTCCTTAATGGTATATTTATGTCCGGCTTTGAGGGCGTAGGACGTGCCGTACTTCACATATATCGTGGAATGCTCTAACGGCTCCCTTTATACCGGCTGGACAGATGATGTCGGCCAACGGTTACAGAAGCACAATCAAGGTAAAGGCGCTAAGTACACGCGCTCGTTTGGGCCTGTTTCTCTGGTTGCTTGCTGGGAATTCTGCAGCAAGTCAGAAGCGATGAAGTTTGAATGGAAAGTCAAAAATCTGACCAAAGCCAGTAAATCTAAGCTTATCGAAGACACTTCACATCGGCCGCTGCCGACGCTTGTAATCTAAATCAGCCGGGCACGGTTATTTGGGGACTCTCTTAGGGTATTGATCAGGTGATGGACCCGTATTTGGGATCGTCGAGGGAGCCTGCCTTACGAGGTTTCTAATTGGCAAGGATTCTGCTGGCTGAAGACTACGACGATCTGCGCGACATGATCTCTGAACTGTTGCGCACCAATGAGCACGTCGTCGAAGCATTTGACAACGGTCAAGATGCCCAGAACACCTTAATGCAGCGCAACTTCGACCTGATTATCCTAGATTGGGAGATGCCCAAGGTTCTGGGCATCGACATTTGCAAACGTTATCGCGCCAGTGGTGGCAATACTCCGGTTCTCATGCTCACCGGCAAGAAGCTTGTGACAGAAAAGGAGGCGGGCTTTGACGCCGGGGCCGACGACTATCTGACCAAGCCTTTTCATCCAAAGGAATTGCTTGCAAGAATCAAAGCATTGCTTCGCCGATCGCAGTCCACCAGCAGTGGTGGCATTCCTATCGGCGAATTACCAGCAGGAACAGTTTTCGCAGAACGCTACGAAATTGTAATGACACTGGGTCGCGGCAGTACCGGCGTTATCTACAAAGCCAATCATCTCTACTTAAGTCGCATGGTGGCACTCAAAGTACTGCACCCTCAATTGGTTTCTGAAACCGAAAGCGTAGCTCGTTTCAAGCGCGAGGCCCAGGCTGTGAGCGCTCTTTCTCATCCTAACATCGTTGCAATTTACGATTTTGGTATCAACGCGGACGGACTTCCGTATTTAGTAATGGACTATGCTGGCGGAACAACGTTGATGAACCGCATCGTCTGCCGTAACATCATTACTGCAGCTGAAGCAATTCCACTTTTCATTGATGCCTGCGACGCTCTTGCACATGCACATTCAAAGGGTGTGATTCATCGCGATGTAAAACCAAGCAATTTGCTGATTATCGAAGACAGCTCTGGAGTAGAGAGCCTGAAACTCGTCGACTTTGGTATTGCTAAAGTAGTGGAAAGTAATCCAGCCATGCATATAACTCAAAATGGCGATGTGCTGGGAAGCCCCCTCTACATGAGTCCCGAGCAATGCATGGGTTCAGAACTCGATTGCAGAACGGACATCTTCTCTCTGGGTTGCGTGATGTACATGACGCTAGTGGGCAAGGAGCCGTTCGTTGGAGCAAACGTATTGGACACCATGTATCGCCGCACGGTGGAAGACGCAAAGCCATTTGCATCAATCAATCCGCAGCTCAATTGCCCGGAGGCGCTTGAAGCCATCGTTTTCAAGGCCTTAGCTCGGGATGTTGCCGATAGATATCAAACGATGCTTGAAGTCAAAACAGAACTTGAACGATTGGTCTTTACCTTGGCGTAGGGTCCAAGCTAGATACCAGGAATGCCGCTTTCCTTTGGCTTGAACACTGCTGCAGTAGTCGCCATGGTTACAATTACAATCAAGACAATTAGAGTCACAAGCCAAATGCCAACTGCGGTCATAGACCTTTGTGGGCTCAAATCATGTGCCTTTTCAAGCCCCATTTTTAGCAGGAACAGCGTGTAAATAACCGCCAGCACATTGACCAGCGGAACCCATGAAAAGATCGCCGGAGCCGACGCATAGACAAAAGCTCGGAATGTGCCTTCAAACGTGCCCTGCCCGCCCACTCCACGACAAATCAGGAACAAATAAGCAGCGCTTACGAAACTGGTAACTAGCCTCACACCCAATTCTTGCACAGCCTGCAGCGGCTGTTGCGAGATGACCAGTATTCCAAGCGACGAGACCACAGAGGCTATCAACAAGAACACAACAGGCTTTTGCAAGCCACCGTCCAGAGGCATGTTTTGGAAAAATTCGGACGGTGACAGGATAATGGCCTTAAACGTTTCAATCGTCTCAGTCAAAATATTGGCCGTCGAGCTGGGGGTCGGTTCCAACTGCTTTTCCATAATGCACCCGTTACTCTAAGTTGCTTGCTGAAATGGCAAACCTATTACCCGTAAACTACTCTGTGGTGCATGTTCTGTCAAATACTTGCAAGCCAGTTCATGTCACAATAGCGCCTAAGATTAGATTGGTATAGCAACATTCGTCCGGTCGTTGGCCGCGTCTTTCAACAATTTCACTTGTTTCTCAAATTCGCCAATTTTGAAATCAATCGTGGGCACTTCCATTGAGCGAGCAATAGGCTTGCACTCGTGCAAAGACTGTAAGGCCAAAAGGTAGCTACGAAGACGCGCAGCCGGATTTGCACCTTCTTGAGCGACCGCTCGGTCGGCGGCTTTCCTGTAATAATGTGTCGCCATGCGAATGTCACCATTTCTCTCTTTAATGCGCGCCAGCGAAATAAAGGCGATTGCCGTCGCTTCACCGCCTGCTGCCTGTTGGACATCGGCTCGAAGTTGGTCGACTTGTTTGCTGTAATCAACACCTTTTGCAGTTGCCTCTTCAGCATCAAGCAGTAACGCTCTTGCTTCAAGTAAGCTTCTGGCTTTGCGATGTTCTTCGCCCACAAGGCTTAAGTTACGTCGCGCCCACTTCAACGCCTCCGGATAACGTCCCAAACCGTTCAAAGTCAGTGTTGACCACCTGATGACATATGGCGGCCCAGTTGTGTCCCTATTTCTGAAGTCCGCTTTTTCTACAGGAATGAACGGAGCAGCCTTTTCCCATTGTCCTTGAGCAGCATAGACATGAAGCATTCCGTAGTTCTGTCCGTCTGGTTTTATCTGCGCACTTTCAGCAAAACATTGCGCGGCCTTGTCGAAAAGGCCGGTGGCACAGTAGTCCTCGCCGAGAGCGGCTAACATCGGCCTGCGCCACACGTTGTCACGCGGGGACATCCGTTTTAGAGCCGCTTCGGCAACCAGTTGTGCTTTCAGGAACTGCTGGTGGAGCTTGTAATGCTTCTGTAGATCGGTGTAGTGCCTGTAAATGATCGTGTCGTTACTGTCAGCCAGACTCTTTATTAACGCACCAAGGCGTTGTGCTTCACCGTCTGCTTTGGTCGTAGGATTTGCTTGAATCCACCCGAGCGAACCCTTTGCAGTTGTGGTGTAGCCAACCCACGATACTGCCACCAGCACCACAATTAATACTGCTACTGCTGCCCAGATCCGCGCCGAAAACTGTTTTTGCGGGAGTCGCTGTTTTAATGCGGCATGGCTAATGCTTTTACCTTTTTGAATTTGATCAAGCATTTGCAGAAGAGAAGTCATCGATTCTGGACGGTCTTGGGGATCCTTCTGCAGCATGCATTGAACGACATACTCCACGTCGGAGGGACAATCGGAGCTCTTATTTATCTGGCGGATTGCCGGCGGCGCATCAGTGCACTGCTTGGCTATGGTTTCAAATACGGTATCCCCCATGAAAGGAGGTTGACCAGTCAAAATCTCGAAGAACGTGCAGCCCAAGGAATACATGTCCGAGTGCTGACTCGCAGGCAGTCCTTGAATTTGCTCCGGGCTAATATAGACAACACTTCCCAAAACCATCTCCGTTTGAGTGAGCTTCGGACCAGATTCAATCAATGATTTCGCGATTCCAAAATCGAGCAACTTGACGCGGAACTGTTCATCTGACTCATGCGGCAACAGCAGGATGTTACTGGGTTTTATATCTCTGTGAATGATCTGCATGCTGTGCGCATATTCTAGAGCTTGGCAAATTTGCTTGAACAGCGGAAGGGCTTTCCGCCAGGGAAATGGTCCTTCGCCACCGATGATCTCGCTGACCTGTTTTCCAGCCAGATACTCCATTGCAATGTACGGCTGTTCGTCTGTAACCATGCCAATTGCATAGACTTTGACTATATTGGGATGGTCAAGAGAGCTGATGATTCGGGCTTCACGCCGGAACCGCTGGAGTTTTTCCACCTCGCAGTTATGATCAGACCTCAATACTTTAATTGCAACTTCCCGCTGCATAATCATGTGCAAAGCACGATAGACAACGCCCATGCCACCACTACCGATCTCGCCGATAACCTTAAAATTGCCATCAATGATCGTTCCAGGAAGCAGGCTGCTCAATGTTAAACCTCTTGCTGAAAATACCGTAGGACCGATGGAGGGACAAGCGTGGCCTAATTGTTGCGTGACCTACCTCAAATTGGCACTTTGACATTTGTCCGCAAGTTCGCCTTGGTTTCAAACTCTTTGCGATCGGTGTCCAATACTTTACTTTTGAGGGCGAGCTCGCCCCTATACGAGGTGCTAGCTATTCCCCGGCACTCCTTCAAGATCTGTAACGCCAAGGTGTAGCCATGGAGTCGTTCGGCCGGACTAGAGTTGACTGGGCGAAGAGCCAAACCCGCAGCTTTTTTGTAGAGCTGGGTCGCATCGTGCCTATCGCCATTTCGCTGGCTCACGCGCGCCAGCGAAGTGAACCCAATTGATGCTGATTCACTGCTTCCTGCTGATTCGAGTTCTCTTCGAAGCTCGTCGAGCTGCTTGGTGACGCTGGCACCGGGCGCGATGGCATCTTCCACATCCAGAAGTAGCGCTCGGGCCTCAAGAATAGCAAGCCGATTATCGGCTTCCCTTGCCATTTCTAAATAGCGTCGTGCAGCAACGAGCGCATCACATTGCCTTTGCATGCCATTCATTGCCAGAACTGACCATTTATATATGTTCGAACACTCAGTTAAGCTTTTTCGCCTGTCGGCTGCTTGCTCTATTAGAAACGGAATATACTTGTTAGCCTCTTCCCATTGCCCTTGTGCAGCGTATACACCAAGCTTCCCGTAATACGCTGAGAATTTCGGATCTATTCTCCTGCCAGTTGGCAAATCTAAAATCTCCTGAGAACATTTCAGAGATTTGTCGTAAGCTCCTGTGGCACAGTAAGCGGCTCCAAGAATCCGCAAAATCCTTTCGCGCCACACGTGCTCAGGAGCAACTTCCGACATCCACTTCACAGCGGCTTCTCCAACGATTTGCGCTTCCATATACTGAGCGCGCTTGAAATAATAGCTTTGAAGCTCGCTATAGTGTCGGTAGATGCGTTCATCACGATTTTTTTTCAGACTTTTGACTCGTTCACAAAGTCGTACGGCTTCTTTGTCCGTGACAGATATAGAAACTACTGGCGCTTGCAAGAATGCATAGGCTTGACTGACACCGATGGCAACTAATCCGAGAAGCGCAAATATAAACACCATCAGCGGTACAGCTTTTATCAATCGCGCGCAAAACTGCCTTGGGGACTGGGGCGGTTTCGATGGAGTTCGACTGACACTCTTTCCTTGCTCAATTTGCTCGAGCATTTTCAGAACGCAACTCATCGATTCTGGACGTTCTTTCGGATCCTTCCGCAACATGAATTGGACAATGTATTCCAAGTCCGACGGACAAGTGGCGCTTTGGTTTATCTGCCCGATTGCCGGTGGCAGATCAGAACATTGCTTTGCTATGGTTTCAAACACGGTATCCCCGATGAATGGGGCTTGACCGGCCAAAATCTCAAAGAATGTGCAGCCCAAAGAATACATGTCCGAGTGTTTATTTGCAGGCAGTCCCTTGATTTGTTCGGGGCTGAGATAGGAAATGCTGCCGAGAACCATTTCGGTTAGCGTGAGCTTCGGACCAGATTCGATTAATGACTTTGCAATTCCAAAGTCTAGCAACTTGACCTTGAACTGTTTATCTGACTCATGCGGCAACAGCAGGATGTTACTGGGCTTTATGTCTCTGTGAATGATCTGCATACTGTGTGCATATTCCAGAGCTTCGCAAATTTGCTTGAACAACGGCAGGGCCTTTTGCCAGGGAAGTGGTCCTTCGCAACCAATGATCTCGCTGACCTGTTTTCCATCGAGAAACTCCATTGCGATGTACGGCTGTTCGTCTGTAACCATGCCAATTGCATAGACTTTGACTATATTCGGGTGATCAAGACAGCTGATGATTTGGGCTTCACGACGAAACCGCTGTAGTTTGTCCACCGTGCAGTTATGTTCGGACTTCAACACTTTGATTGCAACTTCCCGCTGCATGATCAAGTGCAAAGCACGATACACAACACCCATGCCACCACTACCGATCTCGCCGATAACCTTAAAGCTGCCATCAATGATCGTTCCGGGAAGCAGTTTGCTCAACGTTAAAACCTCTAGCAGGATATACCCACCGGCTCTTGAGGAGGGACAAGCACGGGCTTAATTGTTATTATCATGCTCCTAACGAAGAGGATGAACTGTGCCGGCAAAGAAGACCAAGGTCGCAGCAATAACCGTTGGAGCTCACGTAAATGGCGGAATTAAAGGCGCTGTTGCAAAAGCGACGGAAATAGGCGCCCAGACGATTCAAATTTTCATTGGCTCGCCCCAGACCTGGAAAGAACCATCACCTGCGCTACAGGACATTCAAGCATTCCGGCAAGGAGTGGAAAAGGAAGCACTTGGTCCAGTATTCGTACACGGCAATTACCTGGTGAATCTGGCCTCCGCAAACCTCGAGAACCTGGCAAAGTCCATGGACAACCTGCACAACGCCCTTCGCATGGCTGAAAAAACGGGCGCAGATGGGCTAATTTTCCATCCCGGCTCCGCCGGGCAAGCAACTTACGAAGAAGGGCTAACGCGGGTGCTTGCGGCATTGGAGCACGTGATGACGGGATACGACGGCAAGTGTAAATTGCTCCTTGAGGTTTGCGCCGGTCAAGGTCAAACCATTGGCGATCGCTTTTCGGAATTTCGAGACATTCTATCTGCGATGGGGCACGACCGCAGGTTGGGCGTTTGCTGGGACAC
Organism: Candidatus Obscuribacter sp.; assembly: GCA_021772155.1. Lineage (GTDB taxonomy): Bacteria > Cyanobacteriota > Vampirovibrionia > Obscuribacterales > Obscuribacteraceae > JADYXS01. The sequence goes on along the minus strand of JADYXS010000034.1, from coordinate 9,149 downwards.
GTGCCACCTATTCAACGCTGGATACGACGTGGCGTCAGCAGATGGATTGGAGCGAACTGTGGAAGAGTTTGAGAAGGAAGTCGGTTTCGATTGGCTTTATGCCATACATGCCAACGACTCGAAGACGCCGCTCGGTGCACGACGGGACCGACACGAGAATATCGGAGAAGGTCACATCGGCGAAGATGGCTTCCGCCGTATGCTGAACCATCCGCGACTAAGGCACCTTCCCTGGATTTTGGAAGTGCCTGGATTTGACAAAAAAGGTCCAGACAGGAAAAACCTGGACATTTTGAGGCGTCTGGCTGGCTAACGCTTACCTGTGTTTGCTTTTGACCGCTTTCCTAACGACTGTTCGATGCTTAACGGCACGTTTCACGGGGCGATGAACCGGAGTTACGGACTCTACGCTGTCAGGGTCGCTGACCTCCACCGAACCGTCGGCGTGACGATGCACAACTACTCCGTCTGGGTACTTTAACGTAGCCTCAGGCGCGGCTTTGTACGTTACATTGCCGGAGCTAGTTCCTGCAGATGACTTAGTTTTAGCGTCGCTTGTTGCTATCGACGCGGCCAAAACAAAAACAGCAAGCACTGCGATGCCAGTTAACCTATGGCGCATGAAGACCTCAATAGTAAAAATGATCGGCTCGATGCAAGACTATATTGCCGCTGGGGTGATGTCAAGTTGATATCTTATCGACTAATGCATTGGCGGAGCACCTATGAAACGGCTTACCATATCGGCCTCAATACTATGCTTGGTGCTGTCCTCAATGGGCACTAACGCAAACCCACAGACGGAATCCGGGCTTCAGAAGCACTCAACGCAGCCGCTAGCTTCCAGTCAAACGCAGGAACCGTGGTGGAAAACAGCGATTTTCTATGAGCTCTACCCGCGGAGTTTCGCTGATGGTACTGACGATGGCATGGGAGACATCCCCGGCATCACATCAAAGCTCGACTACCTCAAAAGCATTGGCGTCGGGGCAATCTGGATAACTCCTTTCTTCCCATCGCCACAAGTGGATTTCGGGTACGACATCTCCGACTATCGAGCAATTGCCCCTGAATACGGAACGATGGCTGATTTCGACAAGCTCTTAGATGAAGCTAAGAAGCGGGACATCAAAATCGTGCTGGATTTCGTGATGAATCACACATCAGACAAACACGCCTGGTTCAAAGCCTCAAGGTCATCGCGCAAAGATCCAAAACGAGATTGGTTTGTCTGGCGCGATGGTAAGAACGGCGGCCCACCCAATAACTGGCAAGCATTGTTTGGTCATTCAGCCTGGAAATTCGACCGAAAAACCAAGCAATACTACTATCACTTTTTCTATCCGGAGCAGCCCGATCTGAACTGGCGTAACCCGGAAGTGCGAAAGGCGATGTATGATGCGGCACAGTTCTGGCTCGCCAAGGGAGTTGCTGGATTTCGCCTGGATGCAGTCAATACCTTGTTCGAAGACACGGAGCTAAAAGATAATCCGATCAAATCCGCTGCTAAGAATCGCTTTGGCGATGCGGACATGGAAAACAAATACAATTATCTGCTGCCCGAAATCCACGACTCTCTGAAAGAGTTGCGAACGGTGCTCAATACCTATCCGAATCACCGGGTAATGATTGGCGAGACAACCGATAGCAGAAGCATTGCGGATCTCGCGCGGATGTATGGAAAAAATCACGACGAAATTCAGTTGCCAATGAACTTCATGTTCGCGAACATCGACAAGCTATCTGCATCTGAATTCCGCAAGCAAATAGGTCAAGCTGATAATAATCCTGCAAACGGGTGGCCGGTCTATTTGTTCAGCAACCACGATCAAACTCGCGCCTACAATCGTTATGGAGACGGCAGAAACAACGATCACGTTGCCAAAATTCTAGCAACTCTTCTTTATACTCTAAGAGGCACGCCCATTCTTTATTACGGCGAAGAGCTCGGAATGGCGAACAATGATCCTACGCGGATAGAAGACGTACGAGATCCGATTGGGAAACTCGGTTGGCCCAAGGAAAAAGGTCGAGATGGCGAAAGAACCCCAATGCAATGGACGTCCGAGGCGAACGCCGGCTTTAGTTCGAAAGAACCGTGGTTACCTGTCGGAGCAAATTTTAAAACGCACAATGTCGAAACAGAATCAAAGGATCCAAACTCTGTGCTTAGCTTTTATCGAAAGCTGGCTGAGCTTCGAGCCGCCAATGAAGCGCTCAGAACAGGCGCGTACATAGCTTTGAACGAGAGTGATGAGAATGTGGTTTCCTATTTGAGGAGAAAAGACCAAACTAACGTGCTTGTGGCAATGAATATGACTGCCGCTGCAAAACAAGTGCGCTTTGACTTGACACAACACGGAATCAAGTCATCCGAGGCGAAAACTCTGTTGACCAGCGGCAGTTCGCAGTCAAAAATTGAAAGCTTGGATGCCATCACCTTGCCACCATACTCGGTTTACATGGCTGCCGTTCGATAAATAACTCCCACTGCTTGCCATTAGCCCATACGTTTCTGATTAATACTGTTGACTGATATTGTCCACCGGGACAGCTAAAAAAGCTGAAGGTGGAAGCCAGGCTGGCAAAAGGGAATTGGTCATCGCTGTTCAAGATGCGACTGGCTCGGGATTAAGCCGCCATGGACGCGGGAATAGAGCCACTATTGGATGCTAATTGAGGTCATTGAGGGCGTGAAGCCAGCCGGTACCCTTGAAAAATCACCCGAGCATCTGGCACTGAGCGCGAAGGCTCAGGCTCTGCTCAACAATATAAACAACGTACTCGTCGGTCAATCGAAAGCTGCAAGACTAGCAGTGATTGCCTTGATTGCGGGTGGGCATGTGATCATCGAAGATGTCCCCGGAGTGGGAAAGACGCTTCTGGCGAAGAGTCTTGCGTTATCCATCATGGGGACATTCAAGCGCATTCAGTGTACTCCGGACTTGCTGCCTTCCGACGTATCCGGAGTATCGGTGTTTGAACAGAAGGAAGGCATCTTTAAGTTCATGCCCGGTCCCATTTTTACTAACATTCTGCTGACCGACGAAATTAATCGAGCAACGCCGCGAACACAATCAAGCTTGTTGGAAGCAATGGAAGAGCGACAGGTCACCACAGACGGTATCACCAGAAAATTGCCGCAACTTTTCTTCGTGCTGGCCACGCAGAATCCGATTGAGCAACAAGGCACGTTCCCCTTGCCGGAGGCGCAACTGGACCGATTCATGATTGCATTGTCACTGGGCTACCCCAAGCCGGACGAAGAAGCACTCATTCTGGCCAAAACTCTCAGCGAAGACACTTTTACGGCACAGCCCATACTTACGACGGAAGAAGTAGAAATGGCTCAGCTGGCGGCACGAAAGGTCTTTGTACATGAGACGCTAATTAAATACATCATAGCCGTCGTGAATACAACCAGGCAACATCCATCGATCGTGCTTGGAGTAAGCCCTCGCGGGAGCCAGCTTCTGCTTCGAGCGGCACAGGCTGCGGCATTTATCGCCGGGCGAAACTATGTAACGCCCGAGGATATTAAGGAAATTGCGCCGAGTGTACTTGGACATAGAATCGTGCCGAAAGTGAAGGCGAAACGGATCAGTCATGCAGACCTCATTCAAAGCGTTCTGGACTCGGTGGCCGTTCCCGGCTAATTTCCGGCTCAGGAACAAACCGCTGACGCAGGAGGATCACGATCCTTCGGGCCTAGGTGTCGCGCATGCATTCAGCATTTCGTTCGGTAACTCATGGCGTGCTTCAGTTGATTCAAAATTAATTACTTCAATATTTGCTGGTGTTATTCTTTACTTGCTTGCAGCCTTTTTAGCTAACGAGTGGCTTTATCTGCTGTCCTGCGCAATGTTCGTTGTTGCAGTATTAGGCGCAATCCTGCCATTTTTGATCATTTCCACAATCGCAGTCGATTGTTGGTTACCGGATAATGGAATCGCCGCGGATGATGCCTTTATTTCTGTCGTGATTCGCCACGTCCGATGGATCGGTTCAGGCAGATATCTTGTGCCGATCAATGCTTTGCGGGCGCGCATAATTCTTGCGCGTCGCGAAGTAACCGGGTTTCAGGCAAATAAAGACCTTAGTGAACAATCAATTTGGCTTGATTCCGCCGGGCAAGGCACCACATTATCATTGTCTGTGCCACGTTTACAACGTGGTGTGTTCAAGATGAGCCATGTGACGGTCTGCAGTGCATTCCCGTTCGGATTGGTCTGGTGGAGTCGCAAAATCACGCCGGCAAAGAGCGTGCACCATGCAGACACCATCGTCGTCTATCCGCGAACCTGCTCCATGCGAGGGAACTTTCTGCTTCAGATAAAAGGTATGCTGTCGACCATGGGCATGGCCTTCTCGGAAGTCTTGGCCTTCACTCAATCAACTAGTGTTCGCGGGCTGCGAGAGTTTCGTGTCGGAGATAGCCTAAGGCACATCCACTGGCCCTCTAGTGCAAAGCAGTCTAAACTCCTGGTGCGTCAATTTGACTCAGAGACACTGCCGATCTTTGATTTGTATTTAGACCTTACGGCAAACTGGCAGAACCGCGAACAGTTCGAGCTGGCAGTGTGCCTCGCCCACTCTCTGGTGCACTTCGGATACGACCGCGACATACTTCCGGAACTGTATTTGAGGCCGGCACTCGGCTCGGCGGAACTGGAAACGCTGATGCAGGATCTACCTCTGGCGAGGCCGCCAATCGAAATGTTGTCCGAGATTCTCGCCCGGGTCGAGCCAATTAGTAGAAACCTTCCAGTGCCGGAGATCCAGACGAATCGCCAATTACTGGCATTGGTACCATCCACGGAACGACTCCTCCGAAGCCAGAAATCTGGCGATCAGGTAACAAGTCCGGTCAACCTAGTTTCTGTGTTCACAGCCGAAGGACACGAGCTTAGCACCGCCAAGATAACTGGAGACATCGTTGCCACCATTTACAGCGAAGACGATCTGGAGGCTCTGTAGTGGAAAAGAAGAAAGCACCACCAGAAAGCTCCATTGCTCTGCGCGTCATTTGCTGCTTGATGGCGATTATCGCTATCACAGCAAGTTTCATCTTTGGCGAATCCGCTGTACCAGTAATTCAATTCGATCCCATGCAAATGGCAGTGCTTGTGCTGTGCGTTTGGCTTTGTATCGGCGGCGGTGTTTTCAGTTACCACTACATGCTGGCGACGCCACCGGTCGTAACTAAACTGATCAAGCTAGGCGTGTTACTGATCGTTGTGAACCTAACAAAAGAACTCTGGATAGATAATCTTTATGCATTGCAGTTTCAGTTTTTGCGACCGTTGATGCACTCGCTCGTGGCGACGAGCGTTCTCACTTCGTTTGAGCTACGCACAAGATCGGACATCATTGCGTCTGCCACCTTCGGACTGCTGCTTCTGTGCATTGCTGCCACTTCCGGTAAGAGCATGTTGTTCGGCGGCATAGTTTTTCTATACATCTGCCTTGGCGGAGTGCTACTGATGCTCAGCTGTCAGTCGCAGGCACGAAACGAAGCCACACAATCAGAGCAGCCAACATTTATAAAGCGAACAACTCAAGGCACTACTAATAGTGCCGTCGCGCTGACTATCCTACTTTTGCCCCTGATCAGCATCGCTCTATTTTGCATCATCCCAAGGTTGGATAACGAAGCTGACAGCGTTTCTGCCAGAGTCAGAGCTTCTGCAACCGCAACTATCTACGAGATGAGAAAGAATCAAACTGTGAACCTGTTGCCCAACCAGGATCCGATTGCCCGTTCGCCCGGACCGAATCAACTCGACGGCGCTCGTCGAAGAGAAGCAGCACGACGGAACAAAGTATCACAGAAAACTACTGAACACAAAACCGATCCTTCACCACCTAAGAAAAAAAATGCTCGATCATCAGCCACACCAACGGTGGGCAACGATAATACACACAAGCACCGTGGAGGCAAAACTCCCACTGCTGCCAACAAACGGCCGCACGATCTCAAACAGTCGAAAGCCTCGATGCAACGGGCATCGAACCAGCCTAAGAAAGGGGAAAAGGCTTCAACAATAAAAGGAACAAAAACCGGAACAATTAAAGAAACTACTAAGCCGTCGGTTAGTTCTGCTGAAACGGAAACAGCAAAAGCGAGCAAAAACGGTGCCGACCCGAAAGATTCAGCAATGGGTGGAGAGAAATCCAAGGTTGATGTCGCGCCCCAAGAAACCGCCAACAAAGCCAGACAAAATGAAACAAGCAAAAATCGCACGGAGGTTTTGGACGAAAGTTCGATTTCCCTAAGTCAGGCCATGAAGGACCCTGAGGAGCCGATGTTTTCTCTTGCTTGCACACGAAAGGTATATACAAAATTTATGGCGATGGACACATTCAATGGGCGCAAGTGGTCGCGTAAAGGCACCGGAAATGTTTGGGAATTTGATCCAAATTCGAACGGTGTTGCCCTAGAGTGTGCTCCTCTAAAATTTTCGTACGCTGTACCAATCATGGATTTAGTGCAGACGTATAAAGTTGAGTCGAACCTTGGTTACTACGTGCCGGTCGCCGGCATCCCGCAGCACCTCTCACTTCTTCAACGGGTGACAGTGGATGCCTTCGGCAGCATCAAAGCATCTAACCCATTGTTGGCTGGCACAAACTACTCGGTGCTGGCTCAGCTGCCGGTCTATGCTCTCGACGACATGAGAACTGCGAAACCAGTCACCGAACTGGAACCGGACGGTATCGATAACTATTTGGAAATCCCAGACAACCAAAGTCAAAAGTTGTTTCAATTGTCGTCAGAGCTTGCAGGAGAAGATGGCAACCGATTCCGACGAGCGGAACGCCTGCTGCTACATTTGCGAAAAAGCTACGCGTATTCGATACAACCAGTTGATACGCCGACAAAAACGAACTTCGTTGATGCATTCCTGTTCGACGCAAAGAAAGGTGACTGTAAAGCCTTTGCCTCCGCTTTTGTAATGATGTGCCGCGCTGTAGAGATTCCGGCACGATTTGTTGCCGGTTACTTACCAGGTGACTTTGACCCCGTGACTGGTGCAACACACGTCAAGAGAAAGCACTCACACGCCTGGGCGGAAGTCTACATGCCGCCATACGGCTGGGTGCCGTTTGACCCTACTCCAGGCGGGCAATTACCGTCACGCCCAGAGGAGAGCTATTACAACTACCAGCGGATACAGCGAGAAATCACGGCCTACACGGATAAGGCCAAATCTTCCTCCGTGAATGCTGTAACAACAGCTCTGTCTTGGGTCGGCAAAATCTTGGGTGCAATTTCACTTGCTGTTGCAGCATTTGCACTCTATCTAGGGTTACAAGCTGCCAACGGTGTCATACGGACTGCAATTCATGCGATGGCTCATCGCCATCCGGCAACGAAGATGAAGGACAGAATCGTGAAAAGCCTGACGAAGTTCGGTGTTGCAAAGACCCCCGCTGATACCGGCAGTGATATCGTCACCAAATTACTGCAAAAGTTACGCGACCAACAGAGTGACGAAACTCTGGCAAAGCGGTTGGCGGCCTTCATGGACACGTATAACGCAGTCTACTTCGGACAAGAAGACAAGATGGAACAGCTTAAGGAGCTGGACCGCGAAATTAAGATCCTGTTAAGTTCTGCTCCAACCAAACGCTAGCATTGCTCTGCATTTCCCTACCGTTATAGGGGTATTTGCACTGCCCGCGTATGCTTAAAATGAGTCAGGTGATTATTCGCCACTGTCAGAATCATTTCCGGTTAGGGGGAGAAATGAAACGCGCTCACACCGTCTCTTTATTGGCGGCACTATATTTGGTGTCTGCAGTACCTGCTCAATCTCAAGATGTATTTAGCTTTATACAAAATATGTCTGGGAAATACGCAATGACCTGGTCGGATCTTGAATCTCGACGCTCGCAACTGGAAGTCGAAATCAATTCGGCAGCAAGCACTTCTAAGATCAATGCGGCACAAGCCACCGATTTTCGCACAGAGCTTGCAACAATCACCCAGCAGATCAATGCAGCCAAAGTCGATGGACGAAGACTTGGGATCAGTCAGTCCATATCACTTAGCAACAAGATAAACGTCCTTGCAGGAGCACTCGGTGGCGCCATCGAACATAAAGTAGCTTCGCTTCCTGATATCAACGCACTGCAGTTGCAATTGAATACTCAAATCGATACAGCAGTTGCAGCTGGCCAAATAAGCGCGGCGACCGCCACTACACTTAAAGCAGAAATGCAGCAAATTGCTGTCATCGAAGCTGCCTATCGGGCCGACACTGGTTCGAATCTCACGCCTCGACAGATAGAATTGTTGTCGGGGAAATTGGCCACCGCAAAAGCGAATATCGACCAACAGGTCAGGATCGGACAATCTGCTATACCGGCCCTGAATGATCGTCGTACAGCAATTGAAACGAAGATTCAGTCAGCCTTTACGACAGGACGAATCAGCGCCGGAGAAGCAGAGAATTTAAAGTCGGATCTAGCAAGGATTGCCGCCCAACAAGCGACTTTTCAATCAGGCTCCGGTGTATTGACTGGTACTCAAGTCTACCAACTGGCCCAGAGTCTTGACCAAGTTGATGATCGCATCACCGCGCGTATGTCTTCGACGCCAAACCCAAGCCCGACAGTTTCGACCGTAGAAGTAGATAGGTTGCGTGAACAGATCGCCAACCGGATCAATCAACTGGTTGCTTCTGGAAGAATCACTAATGCCGAAGCATCCGTTGCGGATCATGATTTGGATCAAATCGCCTCGCTTTCAACAGCATATAAGACTTCGGCAGGTGGCATCAGACCTCACCAGGTAGATCGACTTCTCAGCGATTTGTCCGGCATAAATACTCGCCTGGACACACAGTTAGCAACAAGCGGCAATTTTGGTGGCAATCGTGGCGGAGGCTACCGTGATGGTGGCAATCGTGGCGGAGGCAATCGTGGCGGAGGCTACCGTGATGGTGGCAATCGTGGCGGCGACAACCGTGGCGGCGACAGCCGTGGCGGCGACAACCGTGGCGGCGACAACCGTGGCGGCGACAACCGTGATGACAACAACGACGATAATCTAGTAACTAACAATTCTGGTGCTACGGTTACAACTGGCGGCGGCTTCAACGTTAGCAACTTGCCGGTCATAAATGCGAAAAACTTCGCTGATG
>JADYXS010000292.1 GCA_021772155.1 Candidatus Obscuribacter sp. | reverse complement strand
GCGAACACCGTATCCGGTGCATCAGTCGCCACCGAATTCATTCAACCCATGGCTGAATCGCGCCCATCCTGCCTGCCTCAATTTTAGAGGTATGTTTTGGCGCACTCTATTATTTACTATAGTTGTTCGACTTCGCAAAATGCCACGGCGGTTCGGAACGCCCCTCTCCTGAAAGCGGCCAAACTAAGACGACTTCCGTGTCAGCGCGCGCGATTCCACAGAAGCCAGCAATGGGAGCAGTCGTTCCACAATTGTCCCTGAACCCGCGGAATTCAGACCGCAACTGGTCAGAATTCCCAGAACTTTGCCGTCGGAGGAGAGTATCGGTCCGCCGGAGTTGCCGGGGTATGCCTGGGCATCGCTGCCCAATTGAATTTGTCGCCCTGCGACCCAGGCCGGGTGTGAGCCTCGCGGTAAAGCCTCACTAACCACTTTGCCGCTGGTCAGGAAAGTTAGGCGTGCGCCTTGGGGATGTCCCAAGATGTACACAGCAGAGTTGGCAACGGCATCGCTGCTGTTGCCCAATTTCAAGTACGGGAAGTTGGTCCCGGCTACCTTGAGCACCGCAGTGTCTGCGACACGATCGAAAGCTACAATCTGCGCAGGCAACGTACGACCGTCGGCCAAATCGACTCTTAAACCTCGTGGCTTGCCGGCGAAGTCTACGACAACATGCGCTGCGGTGCCGATTTGTCCTGATTCGTCTACGAAAAAGCCACTGCCTACGCCGCCAGCTTTCGTTCGAATTCGCACCACTGCCGGCTGGTGGGCTTGGTAGAACCGTGCCTGGGCGTTTGTATCGGACAACACAAGTGGGTTTGCTTTTGGACCGTCACTATGACTCTTAACAGTAAAGGACGGCACAATACGGCTGCCATCGGCGACTGCGAGATTGCGCGTTGCTTTAGCATAGTCGTTTCCCAAAGAGCTATTGTCGACTGTTGAATCGGCGTTGAAGTAACGCCGTTTGCTTTGGTACTCGCCAAGCCGGTTCAGGGCCGTACCTGTAACCGCCCAAGATGCGCCACCAAATACAGTATCACGTAAACTGGCCGCCTTGCCATGTTGGACGATGCTATCTGCTTGTGTATTCAAAGCCCCCGCCTGCGCCAGCAGGCTCACCTGGCTGTTAAAGAGACGGCCGCCAAGTCCGATCCTTGCGTACATGTTCACGCCGTTTTCCAAGAACAGCATCGTGCCTGCGCCTACACCAGCATTAATTATGCGAGCTGCGGAATGATCAGTCTCACGCACCGGGCGCAAAAATCCCAGGCCGGTGCCCGTGATCAATGGGGCAAGTTTCCCCAGCCCAGGCACCAAGCGCAGCGCGGCGGTTGCGCCAATGAACAAACCGGCGTTTCCCAGCAACGATCCAGCTGCGCGAAATGCGCCCATACCTGTTTGCTTCGATGAAGCTTCTTGAAATTGGAAGTACTTTTCTGCCGCCTCCTTATCTCCAAGCAACTGGCTCACACCTGTCGCTGGTGCTCGGAAAGCATCACAAAAACTCGAGCCAAAAGCCTCCGCCGCGCCCAACGCGTCGGGACAAAAATTGTTTGGATTGGAAAGCTCATGGCCATGTTCGAGTTCCAAGTTCATCACCTCAAGGCGGACAGTGTCTCAATTGTGTGGGCGTGTCGGAGCGGATTGTACCGGCGACTCGTGAGCCGTGCGGTCCTGTAGGGGCGGCTCGTGAGCCACCCGTGCCCTTGGTTACACTAGAAAGACGGATAGGTGAAACTATATCGATCAATTTTGAGGACGATTTGAAGATTAGTTCCGGGCTTTTTCAACGCAAATTCTTCATTGTCCTTGCCTTGCGCGAATTGACCGAGCTGTCATCCATCAAATCAGTGACAAGAAGCGGCTTAGGCCGCTTCTTTCTGCCGGGGTAAGCAAAACCAGAAAGTGCTTCCGCGACCTTCCTGGCTCACAACACCAATCTCGCCCTGATGCGCCTCGACAATCGCTTTACATATGGCCAGTCCCAGTCCGGTTCCGCCCTTCTCACTGGCATCTGCCTGCCTTACCTGATGAAATCTATTGAAAATCAGTTCCTGGTGCTCCGCTGGAATCCCTCGACCCCCATCAGTTATCGACACCTTAGTGAAACTGATCTCCTGTTCAACATCTACAACTATTTTTGAATCGTTGTCCGAAAACTTGATGGCGTTGGAAAGCAAATTTACGATGACTTGAACCACCCGTTCTCGATCTGCAAAGACCTCAGCATCGGCATTTATTGACTCAATGCAGATCGAACGGCTCTGCGCCAGAGTCGCCACGGAAGCCAGCGCAAGGTCCAGAATGGACTGCATGGAAATCATTTTCCGTTCAATACTTATCTTGCTAGATTCCATGCGCTCCACGTCAAGAATTTCGTTAACCAGCGCAATTAGCCTGACGATGCTGCTTTCAGCCATATCTACGGATTGTCGGCCATCGTCGTTGAGCTCCCCGAAGAATCCTTTCGTGAGCATTTTCATACAGGTTTGAACAGACATAAGCGGGCTTCGCAACTCATGACTAACCATCGACACAAAGCTCTGTTTGAGCTTTTTCACCTCATATTTCTGCGTCACATCGGTGACGATCAAAAGTTTGCTATTTCTTTCTGCGGTATTGAATTCGGTACCAAGAACTTCCACCGGAAATCGACTACCGTCCTTCTTACATGCCTGCACCTCTCTGCTCTGAGAGTCAACAGCGGTCAGTCCTAGCGTTAAAGAAAGCGTAGAACGTGCGCCGCTGCCGACAAATAAGTCCGACAGCGGATGCCCTTGAAACTCTGCCCCGCTATAGCCGAAGAGTAGCTCCGCACTAGGACTGAGGAAAGTAATTCGATTTTCAGTATCGACAACAAGTAGCCCGAGCGGAATGGTATCAAGCATCGATCGGAGGCGTGCCTCGCTTAGAATCAGGGAATCCAGCACGGCCCTTTCCCGTGAGCGGGCATCTGCTAATTTCTCAGCCATGCTGTGAAACGCCTCATCCAACTGAGCAATTTCATCACTTCCAATCAGCACCGGATTGAGCTCTTGCTCTTCTGCAAGTCGTCTGGAATTATCGCCGACTATTGAAAGGCGCTTGGTTATCCCGCTGCTGAAAGATGCAATCAGTGCCAATGCCAAAAGGCAGTTGATCCCAATTCCGGCAAATAGCAAGCCGTCGATCCAGACTCGATATTTTTGTGAGGTCATCGGATTATGCAGCTGATCGCGCATTTCCTCGTCGATCAGCGTGGTCATATCCGCCATGATCGAATTCAACAAGACCTTCAGTTTATTCCTCATCTCAATATGCTCAGCCAGAGATGCTACTTCCTGACCGGTATGCGTCTTTTCCCACCTTGTCGCCATGAAATTAAAGAGTTCTTCCAGATTGGCCCGAGACTTAACCAACAGGCTTTTGCGTTCTTTTGAAGTCGCCATCAAAGCTTCCAGATCTTTGAACTTGCCCCGGATACGGTCGACTTTAGACAAAAAGCTGTCATGCTTTCCCGTCGTTCGAGCAATGTAGAATGCAGCCCCGACCTGAATCATCTCTGAGCCGAAAGTATTTGCCAGTGCGATGGCTTCTTTCGACCTCGCTTCGCGGTCCGCAGCTATAGAAGCTTCATTGAGAAGCAATCGCAACGACAAAATGAATGCAATTGAAAACACCAGCGGAATTGCGACCATGGCAATTCCTTTCCGACCAATTGGAGATGCAAATACACTGCTGAGGCTTTGAAACATGGAGTGGATTTTCAAATGTTGCTTGAAGTGCCTGCCTAATCAGGGGGAGGGATAGACAATAGCGGCATCCCAATTTTCTAGACGGCGGCCGCGAATGATATCTAGCGATAGAGGTAATGAATCGAGTCCTGCTATTCCCCAAGTGTAGACCCCGGACGGAGTTGCCAGCGTCTGGCCTATATGCTTGAGCGCAGCATTAATACTCCGCCCATCTTGCTCCACGATAGTTTTAGCTAAGATACCGCTGGCGCCGAGAAGCTGGACTGCAGACGGGGTTTTCCCTGAAGAATTAGGGGTATCAAGAGCGGTATGCTCGGCACCAGCAAAGAAAACCACCTTGTGGTGCTCATTGCCATTTAGAATACCTTGTATCGTATCGGCCATAATTTTGTCACGGACCTCAAAATCAGCCATCGGTCCATCGACGGCGACCACCTCAAGTCCAGCTTTCCGCGCGCTAACCAGAAGGTCTATAAAACTCTTATCGCCCATGGTGGCATCGGCATTAAAGCTGAGAATCAGGTCTTGAAGCGGCTTGATGTCAGCCGGTGCGCCTGATGCGATCTTAAGAGCCTCATTCAAATCAGCTTGCATGGAAGTGGGCAGTTCAACAGCCAGATGCGTCGCCCCTGCTGTGTTTAACTCATCCATCATGCTGCTGACGAATTTACGGTGCGGCGAGTTTAGTCCGTGCACCTCGCCGATCGCAAGCACTCGTACTCCCTCTTTCTGGAGTAACGATACTGCCAATTTTTCCGGCGGCACACTAAATTCTTCAAATGCTGCCCGAACAACCTCTGGCGTCGTGCCAACCTTTTTCATGTTTGCCGCTTCCACCTGTGCCAGGATAGCCCTAACTTTGCCCTCCATGGAAGGCGTCAGATTTTCTGTAATTGCTGACTGGGACATACGTGCACGCTCGGAAAGAAGCTCCACCGCCTGGTGAAGTTTGCCTTCCGTTTCGGCCCGAGAAAGGAGGAATACAATCTTAAAATCAAGCCCCGATCGCAGCTCCGGACCTGGATTTTTCAGGGCTTTGATTGCAGCCTCTTGGATGTGGCCGCCGGCAAAGAGCATTGCATACAATGAATCCTTGTCGGTGCTTCCTTTGAGCAACCCCTCCACAGCCGCATCAGCTCGCTTCCATGCTGTATCGCTGCCCAGCCTCGGTTGAGTTGGATCCGGCTTCATCGCAGCAAGAATCTTTTCCACGGACACACCGCTTTCCGTCAATGACTTAACTACGAAACCAAGTTTTTCCGCTGGAACAAGCTTGATCAATGTTTCCGGAGTGGCTATGCCTTCCCTTTCGATG
>JADYXS010000291.1 GCA_021772155.1 Candidatus Obscuribacter sp. | reverse complement strand
ATCGATGCAGTGGTCTGCGACCAACCGGATCTGGTTGTTCTCGATGTGATGATGCCAGGCATCGACGGTGTGACCACTTTGACCAAGCTTAAGGCCCGGAATCCGAACTTGCCGGTGATATTGATGACGGCTAAAGTACAGACGGAAGAGATTGCGGAATATCTCAATTTGGGCGCGGTCGGGGTAATCATGAAGCCCTTTGACCCGATGTTGCTGCCCAAAGAAATAACAGAATTATTGAAAGATTACAGTCAAAACTGAGCCGCGCCGGACTATATTAGAAGTGGTATGCAGCACATCTCTGGCGATGTCAACTTTCAGCAGCGATTTTTGTCGCTGGGAGCCGACGTTGGCACTGCCCTCACGTGCTGTGAAAGCCTTGAGGAAATGCTTAACCGCTGTGCGCGCGCGCTGGTCAAACATCTGGATCTGGAGTTTGCCCGCATTTGGGTTTTTAATGAGCCGGACAAGTTCCTTGTTTTACGGGCCAGCGCAGGCCTTCACGAAAGTCTTGACGGGGAGCACGCGCGTATCCGGCTCGGCGAGACCATCGTTGGCATAATTGCTGAGAAACGTTTACCGCAGCTTACGAATCAGTTGGTCGATGATCAGGTCTTCGATAGAAATAGGGCTGACGAGCAAGGGCCGACGTCGTTTATAGGGCATCCTCTTTTAGTGCAGGATCAGCTCGTTGGCGTGATCGGACTTTTTGCTCGGCGCACTCTTGACGAAGAGACTTTGCACGGTCTGGAGCCCATTGCAGCTGGTATTGCAATTGGGGTTCACCGAAATAAAATCGAAATGCAATTGCGGGAAAGAGAGTCTCTGTTTAATCACTTCGCAGAAAACATGCGCGGTGTGATGTGGATTACGTCTCCTGGTGGCCTTAAGCACCTTTATATAAGTCCCGCCTATGAGCATGTTTTCGGGCGGACGGTCAAAGAACTTCTGGAGAATCCGCTGACATTTCTCGATGCAGTACTGCCTGAAGATCGTCCGATACTTCTGCGAATGATGGGCGCCGATGATCCCCATTCAAAACCTGCTACTGATGTTGAGTATCGGATCCGGCGTCCTGACGGCGAAGTGCGTTGGTTGTGGACTAGAGCGTTTCCGGCACTTGATGAAAACGGCGAAGTCTACCAAATTTGTGGTGTTACCCACGATATCACTGAAAAGAAGGAAGTCGAAAAACGAGTCAGTGAATTTTACTCCATGGTCTCGCACGAGTTGCGTACGCCTCTGACTTCTATCAGGGCGGCCCTTGGGTTGATTGAAGGGGGAATGACCGGAGTTTTGTCTGATGATACATCCGAACTCATTTCGATCGCGCGCAATGAATCCGACCGATTGATTCGTTTGATCAACGATATTCTTGATATGCGTAAGATGGAAGCTGGGAAGCTTCAGCTTGTTTTGCTGCCGCTAGAACCGGAGTCCGTCATCGTCCGGACTTTGAGTTCATTGAGGAGTTTTGCGCAGGAAAATGGCGTGGAACTAGTAAGTGTAATCGGCGATGAGCGTGAATTTCTCGGAGACGATGATCGAGTTGTGCAGGTGCTGACGAACTTGATTTCAAACGCGATCAAATTCTCACCATCAGGCAACGACGTGATTATAAGCGTGGAACCGGCAGAAAATGGCCGAGTTCGTTTTTCGGTAATTGATCGTGGTCCCGGAATCCCGCCGCAGCAAGTTCATAAATTATTCGGACTTTTCCAACAGCTTGATTCTTCCGATTCCCGGGCGCGCGGCGGTACAGGGCTTGGGCTGGCTATCTCCAAGGCCATTGTGGAAAGGCTTGGTGGGGCGATAGGTTTTCGCAGCGAATTCGGCGCCGGATCTACTTTCTGGTTTGAGCTGAATCCAGTGGCTGCACAACCTTCCGTTGAGGACAAGCCATTGCGCGACCTGCTCAGCGAGTACGCGCGCTTGCTTCCGCTTTGGTTGAAGTCTTTGTCCTTCCTTTTGGATTCCGCAAGAAGGACTGGCAGCGATTTCGATCTCAACCAATGTTTGAACAACGTCAGAAGAATTCGCGGAAGCGCCGAGCCTTGTGGGTTCGAAGAGGTAACTGAGTGTATGGTGGCCATCGAGCAGGCCTTGATGGCTGTGCTTGCTGACGAGGGGGTGGCAGTTGATCACTGGCACTCTATCGATCACGCTTTGACCCAAGCAACCAATTCGCGATTGGCGGCCGGCAATAACACGTAGCGCAACCGTTCTGGCTTTGATATGCTTCGTCCAAGCTGATAGAGGTATCGAAGGTTTTGCATATGGTTACAGATGACAAGTTAAAGGCAGGAAAACAAGACGTCAACTCGCGCGATGGAAAACGCGTCGGGATTTGGTTCCTGGTCATTTCCGGGCTGACGGTGATTGGCCTTCTTCAATTGGGCGATTCACACGCCCCGGCACCGGCAAAACCGGAATCAGAAAAGGTCATTGCCGAAGAGGAAGTTAATCCGGATTTCGACGTCAATCGTTCAGCTGGTGTCATTGAATGGCCCGGGATGGTGGGAAAGAAGACCGGATATCTGAGCGGCAAAGGCAATACGCCGGCAGATGCCAATCAAGGACAATCCGCCAAAGACGAGCACAGCAGCCAGAAGTCAACTGAAAGCGCTGCGCCTGCGCCAAGCGGACACTAGTTTTGTCTTGAAGATGTGCCGTTAACGGGCCTGGGCTGACTTGCCGATCTCTATTTTTGGCTTCAGCCCTTCAGTCGGACCTGACTACCAAGTGAACTATTTCTTAGCCATAGAAAAGGGAGCAGCTGCCGCTGCTCCCTTTGACTTACAGTTGCCCTGAGCGGTCTAAGATGAAAGTCCTTTGACCGTTTCTACTATGTGGCGAGCGCTGATGCCTGCCGCGTCGATCAATTCGTCCGGTGTTCCCGAACCGGGCATCGATTTCACCGCTAGCTTGATCACGCGAGGCAAAGGCCCCGAGCCATTTGCAAAGGCATCTAGCACAGCGTCTCCGAGTCCGCCTTCCCGCCAGTGATCTTCAACAACGATTAAGACGGGAGTCTCTTTGGCAGCTTCCATCAACGTCTTTGTATCGATAGGTTTCACCGAGTACAAGTCGATCACTCGCACGTTGATACCGGATTTCTGCAACTGATCGTAAGCTTTGATTGACTCGTGCAGTGTGATACCAGCCGCGATAAGTGTCGCTCTGTCTTGACCGGAGCGGCGCAGGACCTTGCTTCCGCCTATCTCGAACTTTTCTTTTGCGTCGTATAGAATCGGAGTCTTCTCACGCGTGGTGCGCATGTAAGAAATGCCCTTGCGATCGGCCATTTGCTTGACCAGATGCACAGTGCACACTGCATCTGAAGGATAGAGGACAGTGCTGTCGTGAACAGCGCGCATCATGGCCAGATCTTCCAAAGCCATTTGTGATGGTCCGTCCTGTCCGATCGAAACGCCTGCATGCGAGCCGCCCAGACGGATATTGGCTCGCGAGATAGCACCCATGCGGATGAAGTCAAAGGCTCGTGAGAAGAATGCCGCAAACGTGCTGGCGAACGGAACTTTATCGCGAGTGGATAAGCCGATGGCCGCGCCGACCATCTGCTGTTCGGCGATGTACATTTCGAAGAATCGATTGCCGTAAGCTTCTTTAAATTTGTCGGAGTAGGTGGAGTTGGATACTTCAGCATCGAGCACAACAACATCCGCTCTGGCGCCGCCCAGTGATTTCAGCGCATCGCCGTAAGCTTCGCGAGTGGCGGTGTCTTTTGTATAAACAGGCATTTCAAATGTTCCTTTGACGGAAACAGATGCTGGTTTTAGATCTTCGGGCTTTTGCACCTTGATGACTATATTCTTTTCGCCACCAAGTTGTTCGAGCGCTTGCGCTGCCTGTTCTTTGGACAGTGCCTTTCCGTGCCAACCGTCTTTGTTGGCGATGAAATCAACGCCGTGTCCTTTTTCAGTTTTGGCAATGATTACTGTCGGGCGATCTTCAACCTTCAGGGCCTCGGCATAGGCTTTGTCGATGGCCTCAAAATCGTGTCCGTCAATTTCGATGGCGTGGCAACCAAATGCGCGGGCGCGCTCTGCATAAGCCGTTGAGTTCCAGCCCAGGGCGGTTTCGCCGCGTTGTCCAAGCCTGTTCATGTCGATAATTGCAATCAAATTGTTCAGCTTGTAGTGTGATCCGCTGGCTAGTGCTTCCCAAACGGATCCTTCCGCTGTTTCGCTATCTCCGAGCAGCACCCAAACGCGGAACGGCAATTTATCCAGATACTTACCGTCAAGTGCCATTCCGACGCCCATTGGCAGCCCTTGTCCGAGCGAGCCGGTGGCCACATCGACCCAGGGCAATACGATCGGAACCGGGTGCCCTTCCAGGCGACTGCCGAACTTCCGCAGGCTGAGCAGCTCTTCGTCTTTGATCGCCCCGGCGGCCTTATACATTGAATACAGCAGCGGGCAGGCATGCCCTTTCGAAAACACCAGATGGTCGTTGTTGGGATTATGTGGATTGTCGAAGTCGTAGCGCAGATAGTTAGACATCAATACGGCCATCAAATCTGCCGCTGACATCGATGAACTTGGGTGTCCGGAACCTGCTGCAGTTGTTGAGCGTATGCTGTCAATACGCAACTGTTGTGCCAGTTGGCGCCAAGTCTGAACCTTTGAAACTTGAACTTCGACCATCTCGAACTTCCCCTTGTGATGTGCTTGGCATATTTTACTGGAATACGACAGTAGCTTGGAGGAAATCTTCCAGGGTGTCTATGGTAAGCTACCTCTCATTCTTTTGGCTAATCAAGGGAGGGACAGGCTTTCATGTCCAAAAATACAGCCGTTGCTGAACCTGGAACGCAGAATTACAGGCTTCCAAGAACCGTAGTTCCCGGGCACTATGACATTTGGCTGGCGCCGGATCTGACGAATTTTAAATTTGAAGGCGTTGAGGTTGTGCATATTGACGTGCGCCAGCCGGTGAAAGAGATGCTGTTGAACGCCATTGAGCTGGAAGTTCAGTCTGCTGAGATCTTTAATCAACAAGGCACCAAATATGGTGCCGCGATTTCATTGAACGAAGCTGATGAGCGTTTGGAACTAAAGTTTGAGCAAGAGATTCCGGCCGGAAAGTGGCAGCTAAGAATCAAGTTTACCGGCATCTTGAATGACAAGCTTCATGGATTTTACCGCAGCACTTACAAAGATCAGCAAGGCAATCCCAAAGTGATTGCAACCACACAGTTCGAGGCTACCGATGCTCGTCGCGCCTTCCCTTGCTGGGACGAACCGGACTTCAAGGCAACTTACAAAGTGACCTTGGAGATCGATGAAAACCTGACGGCCATATCTAACTCGAGCATCGAAAATGACAAGAAGCTGGGCAACGGTAAGAAGGAAGTTAGCTTTAAAGCAACGATGAAGATGTCCACCTATCTGGTGGCGTTCGTTATCGGTGAATTCGAAGCAACCGATCCGGTCATGGCTGATGGCAAGCCGGTTCGTGTCTGGGCAGTTCCAGGTAAAGGGGACCTGCGCAAGTTCGCAGAAGGCATCGCGGTGCACTCGCTTACGTTCTTCGCCAAATATTACGGCGTTCCTTATCCTGGCGACAAGTTGGATTTGATCGCCATTCCTGATTTTGCCTTTGGTGCTATGGAAAACCTTGGCTGTGTGACCTTCCGGGAAACGGCGCTGTTGGTGGACCAGAAGAATTCTTCTCACGCCGAACAAGAGCGGGTTGCAGATGTGGTGGCACACGAAATTGCCCACATGTGGTTCGGTGATTTGACTACGATGAGCTGGTGGAACGGTATCTGGTTGAACGAAGCTTTCGCTACATTCGCGGAAATGATGGCGGTCAATGCCTGGAAGCCGGAATGGAGACGCTGGGACACTTTCGGCGCCTCGCGGGCAGCAGCCCTCATCGTCGACGGCCTAAAGAGCACCAGGCCGATTGAATACGAAGTACGTAAGCCGGAAGAGATGAACGGAATGTTCGATGTGCTGACTTATGAGAAAGGAGCATCAGTGCTGCGACAGTTGGAGCAGTATTTAGAAGAGCCGGTATTCCAAAAGGGCATCAGCATCTATCTCGACCGTCACCAGTTCGCCAATACTGAGACTAGCGATTTGTGGGCCGCTCTGGAAGAAGCTTCTAAGCAGCCGGTAGTTGAATTGATGGATTCGTGGATTTTCCATCCGGGGCATCCAATGATTTCCGTTGAAGTTGACGCGTCAGGCAAGAATCTCAAATTGTCGCAAGAGCGATTCTATTACTTACCGGAAGCTGGGCAGAAGAAACAGCTATTCCATGTGCCGATCATGTTGCGTGCCAAAGTTGGTGGCAAGACCATTACGAAGAAATTGCTTCTGAAAGATGCAACTGCCACCATCGAGATGCCGGAGAAAATTGATTGGCTCGTAGTAAATGAAGGTGGACACGGGTTCTACCGAACACGTTATTCGGGCGATTTGCAATCCAAGTTGACTGCCGATGTATTTGGCATTCTTTCGCCAGTCGAGCGCTTTAATCTGGTGAACGATACCTGGGCGGCGGTGGTGTCAGGGAATACTCCTCTTTCACAATACCTGCAGCTCTTGCCGTTGTTTGCTCAAGAGACAGACAAGAATGTCTGGAGCGTTATCACCGGTTCTCTTAGCTATCTTGATCGTGTATTGCCGGAGTAGGCGCGCCCGGACTTTGAGAACTTCGTACGCAAGCTGATCAAACCGGCTCACGAAAAGCTAGGTTGGGCGCCACAAACATCAGATAACGAATTGACGGGGCAGCTGAGAGGTTTGCTGATTGGCACTCTTGGAACGCTGGGCAATGACCCGGATGCTCAGAAGAAGGCTCGCCAGTACTACAGCAAGTTCAAAGCCGATCGGTCGGCAGTTGATCCAAATGTGGTGCCTGCGTTGGTAAGCATCCTTGCTAGTTCCGGAGATAAGGCACAGTACGACGAGTTCTTAAATGAATTCAAGTCTGCCAAAACTCCTCAGGAAGAAGAGCGTTACTTGTACTCACTTGCCAGCTTCCGTGATAAGGACTTGCTTGGGCAAACATTAGAGCGAACTATCAACGGTGAAGTGCGCACACAGAATTCACCTTACCTGTTGCGTTCCGTAATGATGAACAACCTGGGGCGCGAGCTTGGCTGGGAGTTTTTGAAGAACAATTGGAAGAAGTTGCTTGAGAAATTCCCCGACAACTCAATTCCACGCATGATCGAAGGCGTGACAGCTTTGGTCGATTCGAAGCTGGAAAAAGATGTCCTTGAGTTCTTTAAGAAGAATCCGGTTCAGCAGGGCGCCAAGACAGTGGATCAGCACCTGGAGCGTTTACATGTTGCTGTCTTGTTCAAGGACCGCGAGTCCGCTACGTTAAGCTCTGGCTTCAAACAATAACCACTCTAATTGATTGGAGCTAGTCGAATTCTAACGATTCGACTAGCTTCGGCCTGCGGCAACTGACGTTTCTATGGATGACGCGGTCGGCGTTGGTCTGGAAGAAGTGGTCGACATATTTTGCATAATTGATGCCATGCCATAAATATTTCACAAATTGGTCCTAAACTCCCCTCACGCTAAGGCCCCACTTACTAAAGTCAGCGTGACGACATTCCACAATTTGTACGGCAGATGTATTGATTTCTTGCCGGAGGATCAAATGTTTCTTAGAGCTTCCTTTGCGATCTTCTTACTATTCGTGGCCATTGCGACGACTTCTGCCGCTTCGGGACAGGGTTTCAATGCCCAGGAAGTGAAAGGCGCCAATAGGATCAGGACATCGCTGCCTGATATCGGTCGCCCCTACACCATTCGAGTGACCACAGGCGCGTCAACCAATGCCGGGTTTGAAAAGGCTTTAGTTGACGCGGATCCCAGCTTGAAGCACTGGTGCTGGATCCCAACCACCAACATGAATCAAGCATATCTTCGCGTGGCACCCGGAGATACGGGCACCGGACGCAGTTACCAAAGACCGAAAAGTTGTTATGT
>JADYXS010000033.1 GCA_021772155.1 Candidatus Obscuribacter sp. | reverse complement strand
CGGGGGTGCCTCCATTTTCCGGCTCCAACAGCTTCGCAGTCATGTTTGAGCACATCCATGAACCGGTCAGCGGTGCAGCTCGCTGGGACACATTGTCGCGGCCGCTGCAACAGGTCTTCGACAAATGCCTGGCCAAGGATGCTCAGAATCGCTACCCATCAGTGAAAGCTCTCGAATACGATCTTGAGCAGCTTATCGCTACTGAGGCACCAGATATTGAATACAATGCGCCTGATTCCGAAGAGCACAAACCTGGTGCCCAAGTCACAGGAAAAGATACTCCAAACCGCGGGAGGAAGACTAATTCGACATTTTTGGGACTGGCAATAACCATTGCAGTCATTGCGGTAACTACGGCCGTGGTGCTCACTTTCGGGCATACCAGCAATAGCAGTGTGAATGATGCTGCAAGTTTGAGAACGCCCTACGAAACATTATCCTACTGGGATGTTCGAGGCGATGGCGACCTAGATGATCAGCAGCTCCAAGAGCTAAGCACCGCCCTAGAAGCCTGCCAGAACGGCCCGCACGTGGACAAGGGCGTTTTACTTTCCGGTTACCTTCGCGTTGTCGGTTGCTATCACAAACGTGGATGCGCCCTTAAAGCTCTTGGGCACCAAGACGAAAGTGTTGCCGCCTTTAACAAGGTAATAACGGTCGCCCAAAAGGCTTTGGGCCTCAACTCGCATCCTGCGCCGGCGCATGTAGCTCCCTATATGCGCCTGGTGCACTTATATTATGAAGGGAGCGCGAGGATCGGACAGAATGGTCCTGCAGTAACATTGATCGAAGAGACTTTGAAACGCTACCCGGGTAGTAATCCGGATATGAATGAGCAGCGGATGATTTTGAAATTTGGCCTTATCGGATGGTATCTCGCGAAAGAGCGCTTCCCGGAAGCCAAAATGCTCATCGACGACGTAATACGCTATCGGGCCGCAACTAACAGTCAATATTTCGACCAAGTAAAAGAATACGCTTTGAAATACGAGGAGCAATACAAGAAATCTCGCTCGGAAGCCCATCGCTAGACGCTTGACGTCATGCTCTTCTTGACGATTCGCTCAGCTTGCAAGAAGGCATAAACTTCTGGTGCCTTCGCGTGGCTGTCGATCCATTTCTTGATGCGCATAAGCTCTTCGTAGTCAGATCCGAATTGCTCGCGCCAGATATCTTCGAGCGCTTTTCCGTGTTCATTTGCGCGTATTTGAGACTGCCAATCAGTGGAAAATATTCGATGAATATCGGTGTGCAAGGAACGGGATTTTAGCTGATCCCACTCGTTACCGTCGAGCCACATGCCACCACACTTGCCGCAGCGATCAATGGTGAATGAGGCGTCCGCGGCCACGTCATATTTCACTAGATAGGATTTGCAATGCGCGCAAAACTTGGCGCCGGCTCGTTCGCTGGACGGTTTTACGTTGATCTTGACTGGCTTGTCGATGTCCGCATGCCCGGCTGACTTGGCCCATTCCGTGTAAGGAAAATGTTCGAGAAATACACCAGCGCACTCAGGGCAACTCATGACATTGAGTCCCGGCTCCAACTCGCCAAGTTGTAATACCGGAGGATGATCGTTTGTATTCTTGCATGCCGGACAATTCATTCACACACCTCGCAGCTTCCCTTCCGCCAAAGAATAGCAGAAGAGCCACCTGCCTGACGAACTGCGCAAGCATTACATACTTGAAAGTTCCTGGTAGTGAATTTGTTCGAAGAGGTCATCCAGGCTGCTGTAAGGCTGCAGATTTCTGATAACCGGCATGGGCGGCAGACAGCCAAGAATATTTCGTCCGTAGTACTTTTTTCACGATTCTGGCATCCAAGAGGGCGACAATGCCGCGGTCAGACTTGGTGCGGATTAATCGTCCAACGCCTTGCTTTAGCCGCATTATGGCGTGGGGCAGTGCCAGGTCGTTGAACCAACTGGACGCACCGTCATTCTTGAGCGCGTCGCAGCGAGCCTCATAGACAGGATCATCCGGTGCCTGAAATGGGATGCGATCGATGATCACGCAGCTGAGCTGTTCACCGTCAATGGACACTCCCTCCCAGAAGCTCGAAGTTCCAAAAAGCACCGCATTTGGTGTCTCTTTGAACCATTCGACCAATCTTTGGCGTGACATCATGCCTTGTCGCTTGCACTCAAAAGGGATCTTCGGTTCGAGAATATCGTAGATGCCATTCATCGCATTGTAGCTTGTGAACAGGACAAAAGCGCGACCATTGCTCACTTTCAATATGCGATCAATTTCCTCTGCTGCCTGAATGACAAATCTCGGATCGTTTGGTTCCGGCATTGTCGGCAGGTACATGACCGCTTGGCGGGGATAATCAAAGGGGCTTGAAACCTGGGCTTGAAGGACGCTGGTCGGCGCTCCGATTTGTTTTTTGAAGAAAGCAAACGGATCTTCTCCGCCTGTTGCTAATGTCGCTGACATCCAAACGGAAGACATCAAGCCGCGTTTGTTGAATACATGGTCGTGCAGCAAAGTGGCCACACTAAGCGGCGCCGCGACAATCTCCAGTTTCCCGCCATATGCGTCAGTCTTCTCAGTCCACAAAACCCATTCCGGAACCGGGTTTTGCACCAGCTCCAGACAATTCATGAATCTGGTACACGTACTGATCAAAGACTTGGCTTTGATCCTCAATCTGTCCCGCGCATTATCAACATCAAGTACGGAATCGAAGTCTTGCGACGAAAGCCAATCGCGAAGCGTTGTTATAGCCAGATACAATTCCTGCGCCGCGTCGATTCCAGCGCGAATGCGATTGCGACCGATCGGGCTGCTTTGATGCAATCTCCCGAAGAAGTCAGCACCAAACTCTTCCATATTGTGCACTAAGTGCCCAGGCGCACCGACGTTTTTTAGAGCTCTGGAAGCCAGCCGATTCAAACCGCGCATGCTTATGGTAAGGCTGAAAGCCTTCGTTGCAATTTCAGGCATCTGGTGCGCTTCATCAATAATCAACAATTCGTATGGTGGCAGAATATTGCCATCGCTCGCGGCATCCGCCAGCAATAGAGAATGATTAACGACCAGAATGTCCGCCTCATCAGCTCGCTTCCGAGCCTTGAAGTAGAAACATTCTTCGAATCTCTTACACTTATTCCGCAGACAGTCGTCAGAATCGGAATTGATCTCCAGCCATGTCTCTACAGGCGGTGAAAAATCCAGTTCGCCGATGTCACCATATTCAGTATCATTCAGCCACCGAATAATCTTTGAATCGACTTCTTCTTCCAGCAAATGCTCTTCATATCGGCGTAACCCAAGGTAGTTGCCGCGCCCCTTGAGCATGGTAGCCTTCAGCTCAAAATCCAACGCCTTCTGCAGTGTTGGTATATCTTTGTATATATACTGTTCCTGCAGCGATATGGTGGCCGTAGAAACCACCACGCGCTTCCCTGCAATTGCCGCAGGAATTAAGGCCGCAAGACTCTTGCCCGTGCCGGTGCCCGCTTCGAAGATGCCACCGCGTTCCTGTTCGAACGCGCGGGCAATCGCCTCGGCTAACTCAAGTTGCTGGGGCCGAATTTCGTATCCAGGAATAGACTGTGACAGTCGGTCAAAGATTTCCTGCAGGTCACTGCTGGACTGTACTGGTGGCACCAGCTATCTGCCTTGTTTGTGGTCTGTATACAGGAAGGACGAGTTTTTGTCCGAGGTTCAGGACGTTAGCGTTGCGCATACCATTGGCGCGGCAAATTTCATCCAACAGACGAGGCGTGGCACGCTTGTAGTGCTTCAGCGCGATGCCTGCAAGCGTGTCTCCATTACCGACTTCGCAAGTTGGGCTAATTGGCAAAAGGACTTCTGGATCGGTAGAACCAGCAGCAGTGACAACTGGACTAGAAGGCGCACCAGATATAGTGGCTTGTGAACCAGCGGCTACAACAATCTCTTTCTTAGATGACGGATTGGAGGCCACATGAGTGACTGCAGATACGCCCCAGACGCCGATCAACGACACTATCGCCCCACCCATGAAACCTAGGGTCAGGTAGAAGCTCGCGCTCTTCCTGGGTGAATGTAAGAAGTCGCTGCTGACGCCAGGCCACAAGGCCTCAAGCTCAGCACTCTTAGGTAGGGGAAACTCGCTTGCCTCAGGTTGCTGCACTGGAGGGCGGGCGGTGTAGGAATCCCGAGCGCTGGTACGCGGTTCGCGGACGAACTCAGGCAGGGATTCGAATTCCAATTTCTCTCGTTCGCTGATCAATGCTGTACTCCGGTGAGAAATGACCGATTGATTGCGTGCCCGAGCGGCGGGCTGCTCATACGGCTGTATTATGGATGTATCGACGTTAAAGTCAAACCATTTTTCTGAATGCCGCAATCGATAGAAGAGATTGCCTTTTGGCGATTCACAAATTTCATTGCCAACATTATAGTCCTCCGAAGAAGTCCTAATTGAGCGAACCAGATTAATTAATTGACAACCCAAACGTAAGCACGCGAGTACCGGGTTTGGCTTGAATACTGGGTTTGCGAACTTTAAGCGGCAAACATAACAAAGCGATATATCACGCGACCCATTAGGGGCACCACTTGAATATACCTCGTGACAACACCCCAAAATGAACGCAAATACGGTTAGATAACGCTAATGTGAGTACGCCTTAATGAGTGGTATCAGCCGGAGAGTTGCTCGAATCATCCCTCGACGTGCTGCCAGCTAAGTTCTCGGGCTCTTCTTTGGCAAATCGTGCAGTCTGCGCATTGACACGGTTGCGCGTCGAACGAATCGCGTGACTATTGCCGACGACGACCATGGTGGCAGTCTCCGGTCTAAGGGTGTGCTTAATCATCCTATTTACTGAATCGAGGTTGGTTGCCCTCAGGTTAGCCAGCAAATTTGAGTGGTGATTGTGATCTTGGTTGTAGATCGATTCATGGACGAGTGAGCGTGCTGTGCTTCCCAAGGTAGACATTGTCCGCACCGGAATTGCGCCAAGTAGATAACGCCGGGCTTCCACAAACTCTTGCTGTTTGACACCATTGGCACTCAGTTCCATCAACTGATTTTGCAAAGCTGATACCGTAATTGGTACTGAGGCCGGTTCGACGTCGATCGCAAATGACCAGGCTAAACTGTCTGCCATCTGGGTGAGATTGGTATCAATCGAATCGCCACCAACGGCCCGCGCCAACACTGGATCTTGACTCAGTTTCTGACCCAGTCTAGAAAAGAGCGGATGCTTGCTGAATATGGTATCGGCAATCAGCACATTGCTATATTCCGGACTCGAAGTCGGAACGGGAAGCAGTTTTCCAAAACCAATCGTAGTCTTGCCTTTGTCTTTCGTCGGTACGGCTGCGCGCAGAACCTGCCGTGCATTCATATGCGCCGTAATCTTCTGCTGCGATCCCTTGCCACTCCAAGCTCCGAAAGCCTTCTCAGCCAATCGCAATGCCTTATCCGGGTCAATATCGCCGACAACGACCAATGTAGTGGCAGAAGGCACCACATAGCTGCTCAAGAATTTGCGCTGATCAACAACGGTCAAAGAGCCTACCGACTTAACCATTTGCGACGGGTCTTCCGGCGAGAATGGAGAACCATGAGCCAGCAAGCTCCTGTACAGCGCGCGCTCAGCTTTACGTCCATTGGTGTCTTCACAACGCTGGGTATCAAGAATCGTTTCCTGCTTTGCTTTGTCGAAGTCACCGTCATTAAGCGAAGGCGTCATGAGAGTTTCGGCAATCAATTCAAACTGGCTGCCCAGGTCTCTAGAAAGGCAACGAGTAGCGAACTGAACCGTCTCCACGTCGTTGTCGAATCGCAGCATGTGAAAAGGTTGTATTCCAAAGTCCTCTTGTTGCGTCACTATTTGAGTGACGCCGCGGCGAGCAGTTCCCTGATTGAACAAGGCCGCAGTGACGCGTGAGACCCCGCGTTTTCCTGCTGGTTCATACGCAGAACCAGCGCGAATCGCGCCGGCCACCTGCACAATAGAGGACAGTTGGCTTTCGTGAACAATCAGAGTCATTCCGTTCTTTAGCGTTCGGTGAGAGGTGCCATTCACCAATTTATTTTCCGGAATCCCGGCGAGCTGGCGTCCAATTGCTCCGGGAATGCCACCAAGATCGGTGGCAAACGTTCCCAACGCTGCCGGCACACTCTTTATCGCTCCAGCTGCAGCACCTGGTATTCCACCGATTGCCGATGGAAGTTCTCTTAGTGCTGAAGCTGCCGAACCAGGGATGCCTCCGATAGCTGCCGGTAAGTCTTTAACAACATTCGCCGCAGCTCCCGGCATGTGACCAAGAGCGCCAGGAATTTCACGTATAGCCGAAGGAACACTACCAAGCGTAGATGGAATTTGTTTGATGACAGAGGGGATGTTACCAACAGCAGACGGCAGATTTTTGATCACAGTCGGCACTGCTTCCACAGCGTTCGGCAGTTCCTTAAAGACGTTGGCAGGCGCTCCGCCTACTGCAGACGGCAATTTCTGCACCGCATTTGGTAGCGCGCCGGGCATTCCTTGAATCGCCTGCTTCATTACTTGCTGATTCGACAGCTTCCCAGACTCTTGCGAATCAACAGATGCCTTGGTGGTCACGATCGGCGCGGATACCGCAGACTGGGCGCTTTTGTCTCCATCGGGAGCAACAGAGTTATCGTCCTCTTTATAGCCGGTGAGCCGGACATGCTCGGGTTTAGTAGGATTCGTTCTAGCTGGCGGAACAGTTGGTTCCGGTCCTTTGATCCCCCCCGCGGGCTTCGCTGCTGCTCCAGAGAGCCACGAAACTACGCGCATTTCTGGATTCAAATAGCGCTTTGCGACCCTTAGGATGTCGGCAGGGCACACGTTGCGTATCTTGTCTGGCCAAGTCGAGGCGTTCTTCCATCCGGACAAATTATCAAAGTATCCGAGGTGGAAACCTGCTCTGTATGGACCTTCACGCTCGGAGAAGAAGGCGAATTCAGCTTGATTTCGAGCACGACGCAGTTCCGCGTCAGAGACTGGTTGGGTGCGAATTTGCGAAAGTATTGCATCTACAGCATCAGTTATTTTCTGCTGCGCATTTGGCGTGGCGGGAATGGCGATGCACGTGACTGCAATAAAGCCGGGATCGCGCTTCGCCTCGAAGGCACAGGTAGCTGTCGAGCAAACACGAGCGTCTATCAATTTGGATTTGAATCGTCCAGCCGAAGGAGCGTTCAAAAGCTTCTCCAGCACAACCATCGCAGGGGCATCGGCATCATCAAATGCTGGTGCGTTAAAAGCCATTTGTAGGATTTCTTTGCTGCCGGAATGCTTGACCACAGAACGGCGTTCTGGACGTGGCGCCTCTGGCTCCGCTTTCACCTGAGGCACCGGCTGCGGTGACTGTGTCAGGCTAGCGAAATATCGCTGCACCAATTGCGCGGCATTCTTGCTGTCGAAATCTCCGGAAAGCACCAAAGTGCAATTATTAGGCCAAAAATATTGGTCGTAATAGGTCTTCAACTGAGCAGCAGTGAGGCTTTCAACGTCACTGCGCCAGCCCATGGTTGGATTGTGATAGGGATGCGTGGCATACAACATCGAACGCACTTCGTGCGACACCACTGCTACGGGATCTTTTGCTTCATTCTCAAACTCATGCTGAATATTGCTGATTTCTTCCTGAACTTCAGCGTCAGTAAACTTAGCTGAGCGCATCCGCTCCGATTCGATACGCAATGCCAATTCTAATTTAGCAGCAGGCAGTGTCTCAAAAAACGTTGTAAAGTCATCGCTTGTGTAGCCGTTGAATTGCCCGCCAACTCGCGCTATCGATGCCCCAATTTCGCCCTTGCGGAAAGTGCCGACATTGCCGAACAGCATGTGTTCCAGCAGATGTGTGATACCGGTGCTCCCACTGCGCTCATCTCTGGACCCTACGCGGTACCAAGCAAGACAAGACACCACAGGTAAAGTATGGTCTTCCAACATTAGTAACTTCAAACCGTTGGGTAGCACCAACTCAGTCGGAATCGGCGCTTTCGCGACAATTGGGCCATGTTTAGTATCCGAACTGGTAATCGGTTGTACCGCTTGATCCGCAGCCATAGCTAGCGGAGCGCCAATCAAGCACGAAGCCAATAGACAACTGAAAACTCTAATAGCCTGTTTGGGCAATACTTTCACGAACCCTCGCATCAAACATTTTCTCTACCGAAACCGCGTAGGACTGCGGTCGACAGATGAATACAAATCATCGAGCACTGCCCTTTATATCACAGCTACTGCAACGGTTATAAAGAACTTGTTTTTAGGTAGCTGCGCGCTGTTACAGAATCAGGGCATTTCCGCTTTCTAATGGAAACATGACTCAGCAATTGATAATATTTCTCAATAAGTTCTCTTGGAGACCTGGATGGTTATGTCATCACCGCCCACAGCGGTTGAAGGTTTGTCGCCAGACGAACCGAACGCGACGTGCCAGACGAAAGGTACTCTTTGTGTTGTCTTGGTGGGCAACCCCAATGTGGGAAAATCCGCGGTCTTCAATGCCCTCACCGGGTTGAAGGCCGATGTCTCAAATTATCCAGGAACGACCATTGACGTATCCAAAGGAAGTCTCGGAATCCACGAGCTAGTGGACACTCCAGGCGTTTATGGAGTCTCGAGTTTTAACGACGAAGAGCGAATCGCTCGCGGGTACATAATAAATGCCGACGTCGTAGTTAACGTCATCTCGGCCCTGAGCCTGGACCGCGATTTATTTCTGACACTCCAGCTGATAGCTCTGGGCAAGCCGCTGATCGTCGTCATTAACCAATGGGACGAGGCAAAGCACTACGGGCTTAAAATTGACGTTACTCAACTGAATCTGATACTTGGCGTGCCGGTCATCTGCACCGTTGCAGTCCGCAACGAAGGCATCGACAAGATCGGCGCAGCCTTGCCCAGTGCGACACAAGGCATTGTCGACGAGCCAACGATGGACTTGCTGAATGCTCATCGGCGGCCCGACTGCCGGCAAGAGCATTTATTGTTGGCGCTGGAAGGCGACGCAGATTCAGCCACCGCGCTTGGTGTGAACGTTCCGAACAACCAATCAACCATCTATAAAGCCCGTCGCGTGCGTGTCGATCAGGTGTTTGCCCAGGTCGTCCAGCAGGCAGTGGCATCACAGACTATCGGCACCCGTTTGGGTCGCATCCTGTTGCATCCTATTTATGGGTCTTTAACGGCAATTTTTGTCTGTTATCTGATTTTTTACCAACTGCTCGGGGTGTTCGTCGCTGGTACGGTGGTCAACTACACCGAAAAGGATGGACTGCGGGTCTTTTATGAACCAAATATTCGCCGGCTGGTGGCAAACGTCGTTCCAACGCGAATTACAGTGGACCGGCAGGATTTCGATTTCCCAGCTGGGACCTTAACGGATAGCCAGCGCAGCGCAGATCTTTCCACCGCACTAACCAAAGTTAAGCCGGCCGACGTCCGTTACGACTTCTGGCACTTTAAAACGATACTTTCGGCCTTAGGTAACACTCTGGTCGGCGAGTACGGAATCCTTACACTAACCGTTACATACCTATTTGGTTTGCTGCTTCCGTTGGTTTTGGGCTTCTATTTCGGGTTGTCGATATTGGAAGACTCCGGATATCTGCCTCGGCTGGCCGTGATTGTCGATCGCTGGTTGAACAAGATCGGCTTGAACGGACGCGCAATTATTCCTCT
This sequence comes from Candidatus Obscuribacter sp., assembly GCA_021772155.1. Taxonomy (GTDB): domain Bacteria; phylum Cyanobacteriota; class Vampirovibrionia; order Obscuribacterales; family Obscuribacteraceae; genus JADYXS01. Next base: position 8,812 of record JADYXS010000033.1, on the reverse strand, counting down.
AATTCTAGGATTGGGCTGTGTAACGATGGCCACCGTCACCACTCGGTTGCTAACAACGAAACGAGAGAAAATTATCGCCACTGCGTTGCTCGGGATTGCTATTCCCTGCTCAGCGCAATTAGGCGTCGTCTCCGGCACATTGGCGCGATGCGGCGGGTTGCTACCGTGGGTGGTATATGGCACCGTCATCGGTGGCATGCTCGGACTTACAGGATTGTTACTGCACAAATTGTTGCCGGGCAAATCGCAGCCGTTGATGATCGACCTGCCGCCGATGCGACTGCCGCGTGCCAAGAACGTCCTTGGCAAAACTTGGTCAAAGTCTTCGAATTTCATGATGGAATCCATCCCAATGTTCTGCATCGCAGGATTGGTGGTGACGGTTGCTCAAATGACAGGGCTCCTAACTGTGATTATCACCTTCCTCAAACCGATCACCGTGAATCTGCTCGGGCTGCCCGATGATCCGCGTATTCCCACCACGTTTATCTTGGGCATTGTGCGACGAGATTTCGCCGCCTTCGGACTGACCGATGTCGCTTTAACAGCCCAGCAGGCTGTTGTAGCAATGATCGTAATCACGCTATTCGTGCCATGCATCGCAACTGTCGGTGTGATGGTGAAAGAACGCGGAATGAAGATTGCCCTGGCAATTTGGATTGGGTCCTGGGTCTGCGCCTTTGGAGTCGGAGGCATTCTGTCGCGGGCATTGACACCAATCTTCCAATTGGCTGGGCACTGATGCCTGTTGCACTGATCACCGGAGCATCGGCCGGTATTGGCAAAGAATTCGCGAAACTATTCGCAGCGAAAGGATACGACTTAGTCCTCGTTGCTCGGCGCAAAGACGCACTTGAACAGTTGGCAGCAGAAATCAAATTGACCTACGGGCGAGCATCTCACGTGGTGGCAGCGGATCTCGGCTGCTCTACGGCATCACAAACGGTTCATGAGGCGGTCAAAGCAGTCGGACTGCAAGTGGATGTTCTGGTCAACAACGCTGGGTATGGCCTTAACGGACCATTTGCCAAAGTTCCCATCGAAACTCATGCCGATATCATTCAAGTGAATATAAGCGCCTTGGTTCAGTTGACGCGCATTTTTCTTCCCGGAATGCTGGAACGAAGCAATGGTGGCGTGCTGAACGTTGCTTCTACAGCTGCTTTCGTACCGGGACCAATGATGGCAGTTTATTATGCAAGTAAAGCATTCGTCTTGTCGTTCACGGAAGCACTGGCTAACGAAGTGAGCGGGACCGGCATAAAAGTTAGCTGTTTGTGCCCGGGTGCAACCATCACCGAATTCCAAGTCCGTTCCGGAATGGACAAGACCGATGTTTTTAAGGGCGCAGTCATGGACTCGGTCACAGTGGCAAAACTGGGCGTTGACGGTCTCGAGAGAAACGAAACCGTAGTCATTTGCGGATTGAAAAACCAACTTGCCGTAGCGGCTGCACATTTGGTGCCTCGAAAGGTCTCGGCTTCATTAGTCCGAAAACTTCAAGATCTAACTTAGAAACAATCAGTCCCAAAACGGTTACACTTGGCGTACTGCGCCATGCTGACGGGTATGTGTAGGGGAGGGGCTTGTCCCTAGGGCAGCGTGCATTGCCTGCAATGCCGAGTTGCCCTACCTGTCGGCTCCCGCTAAATGAAGAAGTCTGTAGGGGATGTTATACACGATGAAATCACTACAATTTTCCGCACTCGCACTCGGCGCAGGTTTACTGTTCACAGGTGCCCCAGCCTTCTGTCAAGGAATGATGGAAATGGGCGGTGTCTACGGTGGCGCCCCACGTGGCTCTATGGGCGGTCTAGGCGATGCGGTCAAAGGCCTATATGGGCGTGGCGCAGCAGTGCCGCAACCGTCGGGTTCCAGTCGAGCACCACGGCTTTCACAAGAAGACGCAAGCCAGTACGCAACTCAAGCGAATCGAAGTTACACGCTGGCAACGCAAGCAGCCAAAGCAGGCAAGAAAGATATTGCGCTAAAAGAACATGCTAGCGCAGTGCCGATTCGCGCGCGCATGTGGGGCGTTGGAGATCCTGCAATCGCGGAGATCTCGCGAAAACAGGCCGAGATTTACAAGCAACAGGGAAAATTGGCCGACGTTGAGACCTGCTATCGAAGAGTGCTCGCCGCTGATACGCACCGTTGGGGGCAAGGAGCTCCGCAGTTGACTAAGACTGTCGAAACGCTGGCATCGCTGTGCGATCAGCAAGGCAAGAACAAGGAAGCACTCTCCTTTTATCGATTGCTTTATGGGCTGAAAACGAAAGAAGGTGGGCTCAATAGCCCAGGCACAAAGACGGTGCGGATAAAGCTTGCAACCTTGATGACTTTCACTGCAGATTTCAATGGCGCGGAGCAACTGCTCAAAGAAGGTGTGGCGACAGAAGAAGCTCTTCCGGCACACGACAACGCCTATCTGGGGCAACTATACGACACCTACGGGGCGTTGATGCGTGAAGCCGGGCGCCCAGCTGAGGCTGCACTGATGGAAGAAAAAGCGAAGTCCGCGAAGGATCCTGCAGCGGCCAAGCCTGCAGCTGCCCCGTCCTCCTCCACAGACAGCCCACCGACTGCGGCTCCGCCGGCAGCCGCACCCACTTCGACAAACATCCCGGCAGCGGCAGCTCAACCGGGCACAGTTGAGCAACCGGCGCCCGGCCCAACCGTGCCAGCAGAAGCCAAACCAGCGGCAAATGCCAGCCCATCCATGGAGTCGCAGCCCAAGCCTGCAGCCACTTCTCCTTAATCCACACAAGACTGTTAAGTGCTGTGCGCCGGGTTTTCGCTCGGCGAAGGCATCGTTGTATAATCATCAACCTACGGCAGGTGTCGCCAAGCGGTTAAGGTCCCGGATTGTGGTTCCGGTATTCGCGGGTTCGAATCCCGTCATCTGCCCCATCTATAAATCGAAACGCCCGTAAGCGACAGCCTGCGGGCGTTTATGTGTTCAAAATTGGACGATATGCCCTTGACCAAGCTCTGCAAGGCATATGTATGTCTCCGCTGGGGACGATCGTAGTTCGCGCGGAAAGCTAAGTTCGGCGTGCAATGAGAAATATGTCACTGCAGCGGTTCAATTTCAAACCAGAAAGTACTTCCGTGCCCCTCTCGACTAATGACCCCGACATGCCCGCCGTGTGCTTCCATAATTGCCTTGCAAATAGACAATCCAAGACCTGTACCCCCGCGCAACCGCCGGTCAGGTGATTCCAATTGCTGAAACTTTTCAAAAAGCCTGGGAAGATCGTGCGCTGAAATTCCGGAGCCGTGATCGCAGACCTCGACTCGAGCCCAGTTCCGATCTGTCAGCAGCAATTTCACAGTCACTTCAGAACCTTCAGGTGAGAATTTGACGGCATTGCTAACTAGATTCTCCATCACCTGGACCAAACGCTGCCCGTCGGCATTCACGTGCGGACTTGCCAGGCACTGGTAAGTAAGTTCAATGGAAGCCTCATTAGCGACCGGCCGAAACTCTGCCACCACATTTTCTGCCAGCTCCGCCAGCGATAATCGCTGCTTTAGCAGCCGAAACTTACCCGATTCCAGTTTCTTGAAATCCAGTATATTTTCAATGAGCTTCCACAAGCTATCAGCTGACTTCGCAGAAATTTCCACGAATCGGCGCACGGTGTCGCTCACTGGACCTGCTTCCCCGTCGGCGATTACCGATAAAGAGCTTTTGATCTTAGCAATTGGCGTCCTTAACTCGTGAGAAACGATCGCGTAGAAGTCGGATATCCGCGCTTCGGCCTCTATCCGAGCTGTAATATCATTTTGGATGCCGACGAGAGAAACTAGCTGCCCATGCTCATTTCGCACCGGCGAAATAGTCAGTTCATTGAAAAACCTGGTGCCGTTCTTTTTGTAGTTGCGAAGCACCACTGTGACAGCGCGTTCCTGCTTAATCGCCTGCCGCAATTCCTCTAGTGCTGGCTGCTCCCTATCGGTTCCTTGCAAAAATCGACAGTTGTGCCCCAGAATCTCGTCTGCACTGTAGCCCGTCATTTCTGTGAAGGCCGGATTTGTATAAATGATTGGATTGTCCGAGCGATTCGGATCGGTTATGACCACGCCGTTGCGAGCAGACTCGACCGCGCGAGACATCAGCAAAAGCTGCTCCGTCTGGCTAAGTTGATCTTTTATGAACATGGTCGGTACCGATATCTGCCCTTGGTAATGACAACCACTCTGAGTGGTGTACTAGATCGATACATTATCATCTCTTACCCAACTTGAGATTCTGCCTGTAGTCCAGTTAGCTGACCCTGACTGAAAATCGCTGTGCCAGATCCGATATCACAGCCTCGGCTGCTTTTCTGCCAGACACCATGGCTCCATTTATGGTGCTTTGTCCGCAGAAAAGTAAACACAAGTTTGACTTCTGTGCAGTCGCGGTGGTGCCTTCCCGAAGAGCTTGCTGGCCTGCGGCTCTTCACTTTCATAAAACGTCCTGCCATCTAGTAGTAAATCTTTGAGTCTTCCGCAATCACTTCGTGTCGTTACTTGAACATGCGGCCCTTGGATCCAGTTGCCGATGTGCCCTTCGGCTCCTGACAGATGAGAGCCCGCCGTCTACTGCGATACTTTGGCCAGTTACCCAGCTGCTATCGTCCCCGAGTAGCCAGTCCATGACGACAGCTACATCGGCAGCAGTGCCGATTCGCCCCAGTGCATGCATTTCTAGTGATGCCTGAAGCTGCGCTTTGTTAGAAGTTAACTCATTTGACATGTTGGTCCGCAGAAGTCCAGGCGCAACGCAATTCACCCGGATCTGGTGCCTTGCGTATGTGGCAGCAGCCGACCTGACCAACCCTTCCACTCCGGCCTTCGCGGCGGCGATCGCGTCATGATCGGGTATCCCTACGCGCGCTGCACAAGAGGAGACCAAGGCGATAGAACCACCCTGACCCATCATAGCTCTGGCGGCATACTTCACAGTCGCGAATGCCGCAGTCAGATTAACAGCCAACAGTGCTGACCATTCATCTGCTGTGGTCAGATGGGCTGGTTTGAGAAGTATTGAGCCTACGCAGTTGGCCACTCCATCTATCCGACCGTGTATTCCACGCACGGTCTCAATACAATCCTTCATCTGACTGAAGTCTGAAGCATCACATTGAAAAAATTTTGCATCGACGGCATCTGCTGCCAGCGCCAACGCATCCGTGTCTCTACCGGCCAAAACCACTCGCGCGCCTCTGCTAGACAGACGCATTGTGAGATCGAATCCCACGCCTCCGTTGGCGCCCAAGACTATATAGACGGGCGAACCATCTGATTTTGCTGAGGCCGCGTCCCAACTCATCTGATCACCTCTAATTTTCAGCCGGACTGTACGTCCTCATCCGACATTGGAACGAGTACTTCGTTGCGCCGAAGGATTGGTGGTGTGAAGGGCGGATTGTAATACGCGTAATAGGGCTCGCCATCGGGTTCTAGATTACTCAGGCGCAAACGCTTCACAAGCTCTTCGGCATGCTTAGCAAATGCCACAGGGTTCCATGAGCCGGAGAACCGTATCGCAGCAAGCTTCCGCGCTGGCAGCTGGACGAAGTGTATGCGGCTGTCTTGCGGTTCTGGCAGTGAGCTCAATGAGTAACCGTCGGGCATGAAAAATGATACTGTCATAGTATTGTCCATCGACCGAGAAGTCACAGGTGTTGTCATCTTGATCTTCTCTGGGTGCGCCACCACTGGCGCGGTCATGTCGATCGACTTTCTTCCAATGTTTTTGCCAAATATATACCCTGCCAAAATTCTAAACCCCTCGTTCAGAGCCTCCCTCTCATCACCGCTCACTTCTACTTGAGCCACTACTGAACTCGGATATTGGCGGATCTCCACCCCATTAGTCATCGGGCTCACTACAGTGTATTTCGGACTCTGCCCCTTGTCGGAAGCTCTGGCGGCTCGTGCGGCAACCGAGTAACACACTGCTGACGTCACCATCACCCCAACAAAAAATACTGTATACCTGATAGACACTGAGTCAGCCCTCTAGCACCCGATGTCTTCATGGTAAAGCGATCGTGTGAACCGGGGGTGAACGCTAGTGTGTTGCTATCCAACTGGGGTGAGCCACGCCGCTGATCTTGCTCTCCAACTAACCTCAAGGACGAGCATTTCTTGAAGCGGGGTCAGGGCGGTAAATGCAACAAGTAACACTGCACAGTTCGGGCTCAGCGCTGGCATTCGAGCGTCCCTCTATGGTGTCTACGATCAATTCCCGGATCATGGTTATGAACGCAGGGTGAGTTCCAACGGTCTGCGCCCTCACCATGTTGATCCCGAGCTCAGCACATAACTGACGGGCCTCGGTGTCGAGGTCGTAAACAATTTCCATATGGTCGGATACAAAACCGATCGGTGCCACCACAATGTTCTTTACTCCTGACTCATGCAGCGAACGAATGTGATCATTAATATCCGGTTCGAGCCACGGCTGGGAGGGCGGTCCGGAACGACTCTGAAAAACAAGCTTCCAATTGCGTATCGCAATTCGCTCGGACAATGTCTGCGCCACTGTCATCAATTGACTGTAGTACCTGCATCCGTCAGCCATGGAGATAGGAATGCTGTGAGCACTGAAAGCGACGTGTACATCCTTGACGTCGATTGGATTCAGTGCGGCAAGGGCTTGACGCAAGTGGTGCTCGTTGGCTACTAGAAATCCAGGCTGATCATAAAACACTCTCACTTTATCTACGACCGGAGCGCCGTCACCTACCTCAGCGCAGGCTCGTTCGATGTCTTCGCGGTACTGACGACACCCCGAGTAAGAGCTGTACGCTGATGTGACGAATGCCACTGCACGCTTCACGCCTGCATCCTTCATCTGCTTGATGGTGTCAGCCAACAATGGATGCCAGTTACGGTTACCCCAGTAAACCGGCAACTTGATCTTTTGAGAGGCCAGCTCAGCTTCCAGAGCACTGATAAGCCTGCGGTTCTGCCCATTTATCGGGCTGATACCGCCAAACAAATCATAATGGTGCGCTACTGCCACCAAGCGCTGGTCCGGGATGTTTTTCCCTCTAACTACGTTGCGCAGAAACGGCATCACATCCGCAGGACCTTCCGGTCCGCCAAAGGACACTATGAGAATTGCGTCGAAAGAACTCATCGGTTATCTCTCAATAGATTTGTCTGAATTTCAGTTGCACGAGGTGGTTTTACTACCTCCTCATGGTGAGGTTCCAGTCACTGGAGCTTTCGCTACCCTGTAGCCTCTGTGACGCTCGGTCTCTATCAATGAAGGTTTGCCAGGGATATCTACCGAGCGTCTCAATAGCTTGATGTGAGCACGAACAGTGTCCAGCGATGCAAGCGAATCATCATGCCAAACTCGTTCTAGCAAAGCTTCAGATGTGAAAAACTGACCCTGGTGTCGAAGCAGAAATTCCAACAGCTTAAGAACCATCGGGCGCAGATGCAATTCTTCGCCGGACCTCGAAACTGTGCCACTCGCCGGATCTAACTTGATGCCACCAGCGCTCAATACTACACCCGCGCAGATCGGCGGACGACGCAAGAGTGCCCTCAATCTGGCTGCCAGTACTTTGTTCTCGAACGGCTTAGTCAAATAATCATCCGCGCCCGCATCGAGCCCCATAGTGGTGTCATCGTCGGACGTACGGGCAGTGAGCATGAGAATGGGCGTGCTATTGCCTGCCGACCGAAGGTTCCGACACACATCCACTCCACTCAGGCCGGGCATCATCCAGTCCAGAACTATCACGTCGTACTTGTTGGTTGACAGCAGGTCCAGTGCCGTCTTCCCGTCAGGAGCAACCTGTACAGTAAAGCCGCGGCTCGATAAAGTGTGAAGCAAAACTTCAGACATCTCATGATCATCTTCCACTAATAGAACTTTAGCCAAAGATTTCTCCGAACCCGGCACCGCATGGTTCATCATTGTACTTCGTCCCAGAACCTAAGAGGCGGGATGACTGCCTGGTGCGGTTCCCAGAGCTGCCTCAGACTGCTCACTGCGTGCCTCCAGTTATATGGCTAAGATGCAACCATCGAGGCAGGTTCTCGATTCATCCATCCTATAACAGACAGGCTACAGAACCTGGGTGAACCGAATGTGAACCAATGTGGGGATGATGTCCTGTTGCAAATAACTTTGCAGGGCAGATCCGCCATTTAAAACATGCAACGGTCGGAAGACTTCCACCCGCGTTAGTGGGACTGGCACATGTTCATCCTTTCAGCATGTGCACGAACCTATTCAATGAAGCCTGACAGAACGGTATCAGAGGAGGACAAAAAGTAATCCCGATGGCGAAGAACCACTTGCGTTATCCGCCTTTGCGTTTTGGTTTGTATCCACGTTCTAGCAGAGCCGTCATAATCTTTTCCACATGGTCGCCTTGGATTTCCAGGATGCCGTCCTTTGCTGTTCCGCCGCTCCCGCAGAGTTGCTTCAGCTCAGTGCAAAGCTGAGTCATATTAGATGGAAGAAGCGGCAGTCCAGTAACTATCGTGACAGTCTTTCCACGACGCCCGCCGCGTTCTCTGCTCACGCGCACGGTTGCATTTTTCTTGATGCTGTCAGCCGGCTGTGGTATCGCCTTCGTCGTAATATTCGCTTGCGCACTCGCGCCGGTCGACGCGGGACGCCTACCGCCTTTCAGCACTAGTCGAATAATTAGACCGTTGACGTGGCTCCGCAACTCACGCTCAGGAGCATCTGCTCCTTCAGCGTCCCAAAATTCAACAGGTAGTTTCCATGATGACAGTTGTTGCTCAATTGCACGCCGTCGATTCATCGAGGCAAGAACAATAACCAAAT
>JADYXS010000290.1 GCA_021772155.1 Candidatus Obscuribacter sp. | reverse complement strand
TTGCCATCGGTTCAGCTTTCGTGAATTTTCCTCGTGCAAATAATGTCTCCGCCAGAGCTTCACTTGCGCGCGCTCTGGCGCCGTCTCCAGATGCCCCGAGCTTGGAGGCACGCATCACCGCATCAGTGAGAATGCGCTCCGCATCTTCATACTCCTCGAGCCCAAGAAGGGCGCGCCCTAAGCTTTCTTTTGTCTGCACTATGCGTATATCAGAAACGTTACGACGCCTGAGTTCGGCAAGTGCTGCCGAAAGCCGTTGCTCGGCCAGTGCATAGAGGCGCTTATCGAGCGCTTGCGTGCCTGCCTGGTAGTAACGGATCCATGTGTCGTGGGTAACCGATGCTTGGCCTTGCAAGATTTTGCCAATAGCTAATCCCGGTGAGGCATAGGCAGTTGCCCGGGTTGCATCGACTGCATCAGGGGGTAAAGCCGCGGAAGCCGGGGACAGGGCCAGAGCCTGTGACACGGCGCATGCGATGACAGGGAGATTTTTACGGATGAGGCTTGGCATGGACGTCACGATCAGTTTCTTCAAATTATCACAAAAGCCCCGGCGCGACCATTGCAGATGCTTCACAACCTACAGTCATGGGACCTAATTAATGCTGGATTCCAGCGGAACTCGTCTGTCGTTAAGAGCGTCACTACCGTCCATCATCTCGATTACCGAGGACGTTCATGTGAAAGCTAAAATGCCACCAAGCCAGAAGCCGCCGGAACCTGGCGAGTACGAATGCATCTGGTGCGAAACAATATTTGAATTCGCACCAGAGAAGAATAGCCTCGAATGCCCAAGTTGCGGCAATAAGGACCGGAAGGACCTAGTTCCAATATACATTGCTAATCTTGTGGAAGATGACACGATGTATACTTCTTCCGACTTTCATGGCGGTTAGAGCGGAACCGGTTGGACACAGTAGCTTATCTTGGTCTGGGCATCATGGGCGGTTCCATGGCTGCGAACATGGCGCGCGCGGGCATTACAGTCCGTGGGTGGAATCGCACCGCTGCGCGTCCCAGCGTACAGGTGGCGGCAGAAGGCGCAGCTCAGATATTTGCCGATAAGTTGGAAGCCGTTTTCGGCGCCGACTTTATTTTCCTTTGTCTCAGTGACGTTGAGGATCTCGAGCAGGTGCTGTTCGGGGCTCACGGGATAGCGGCGCATCTGAAAACGGGTACTGTCGTTGTCGACATGAGTACTACAGGGCCACAGTGCGCAAAAGACGTGCATTCACGGCTCAAGGAATTGTCCATCGACTTTCTTGATGCGCCCGTGTCCGGTGGTGACATCGGCGCTCGAAACGGCACTTTGACAATTATGGTGGGCGGAGAAATTGGTGTTTTCCAACGCTGCCTGCCAATCTTCGAAAGCATCGGGAAGAATATTCGTCATTGTGGCGGTCCCGGTGCGGGCCAGGCAGTTAAGCTGTGTAATCAGGTGCTGTGCGCAGTTAACATGGTGGCTGTCTGTGAGGCATTCCGTATTGCCCAAGATATGGGTATTGATGAAAATTTGATCGTGGATGTGTGTGGGACAGGTGCCGCTGGCTCTTGGGCGCTTTCAAACCTGGGACCGCGCATATTGCGCAAAGAGTTTGGACCGGGTTTCATGATCGATCACATGCTGAAGGATTTGCGTTTGGTGCGCGAAGCAGTTGGGACAGAAAACGATGCTACTCCTGGCACAACACTTGCGCAGGAGCGGTTCCGGGAAATTAAGGAGAAAGTATCTGCCGGAGGCCAGCTTGGCACTCACGCGATGATGCTGACATACGTGCAGGAGTAGTCTTGCTAGGGCCTGGAATTTTTCCGGTTGGTGTAACTGCTTACCGCAGCAATAACAACGAACAACAGCAAAATCATAGCCACTCCCCATTGTCCAACCAGAGCTGCCCCTCGAACTCCAAACACCAGGATAAGTCCGAAATTACTAATCTCCTCTATCGCTATGTCTGCTCCAGATGCTTTGATCGCTGTGTTCTTGCCGCTTTTAACAGTTGCCGTCATGCCTAAGGTCTCGATGAGCTGACCCGTGAAGGACTGCTTAAGTGGTGGTATTTCATTTGGTGGCGTCCGACAAAGCTGTTCCACGGCCGCTGCACTTTGGCGTACCTCATCATTGAAGTGTGAGCGCAGCATTGAAAATAGCTGCGAGCTTTTCGGATGCTTTAGATCGTCAGCGTGGAACAGCAGGCGTCCCGGCTTTGCTCCGTAGATGTTCCATAATGTAGGATAAAGCATGATTATTTTAAGCGAGTAGAATAGAATCCATGCGGAAAAACGATCGTTGAGTTCTGGACCGCCTCGCTTTGTTTTGGGATGCTGCATGTGGCGATTGCCGAGCAGAGGAGAGGCAAGTGGCCTAGATAGTGGCGTGGTTGTCAGATCGTAGTCTATTAAAACGAAGCGGTTGGTGTCGACCAAGATGTTTCCAGGCTCTATGTCACCGTGGACAATACCAGTCCTTTCCAAAACAGCCATTAGCTCGTACAGGTGTTGTATTAGCAGTTTCATCTTATGTGGGTTTGCGCGATGTTGTTCCACCGCCTGAAACAGTGTACGCAGGTTGAAGTTTTCCATCCTCACAACCGAATAATACTTCTGATCTACTCTTAAGCCCTCAGGAATGAATGTGAAATCTGCAAAGTGCCTTTGTAAGAGCCCAAGATTGTCCCCATTCAAATGGATGAATGAGCGGAGGAGCTCATAGCGTTGCTGGATCAGCACGTCACCCTTGAGGAAAACCTTGACGATAGCGTCATCGCCGGAAGAAGTATGAAAACGGAACAGGGCACCATGATCTGTTCCTTCGGCATGAATCGATCGGTTCTTTTCACGCACAAGGACATATTGCTGCATACGCGGATCTATGAAATTCCGGCTAGGGTTCGAAACGGCCTTTACATATTCAGTCACTGACGGCCAAAAATGACCGGTTTCTTGGTCTCCGGAACCGCTGTC
>JADYXS010000032.1 GCA_021772155.1 Candidatus Obscuribacter sp. | reverse complement strand
CGGCTACTTAACCGGCTCCACGATGCCCAAGCTCACCCAGGGCAACATGAACCGTATTCCAGTAATCACGCCGCCCCTGTCCGAGCAGTTGGCAATAGCAGATGTATTGGGCGCACTCGACGACAAAATTGAGCTCAACCACCGCACGAACGAGACTCTGGAAGCCCTGGCCCGCGCCCTGTTCCAGTCGTGGTTCGTAGACTTTGACCCGGTGCGCGCCAAGGCGGAAGGGCGGCAGCCGGCAGGGATGGACGCGGCGACAGCGGCGCTGTTCCCAGAACGCTTTGAAGACTCCGCGCTGGGTGAGGTGCCGCAGGGGTGGGACATCGGCCAACTCTCAGAAATAGCAGAGTTAACCAAGGAAACCGTCAACCCGCTGCAAGCGCCTACGGTAATGTTTGACCACTACAGCATTCCAGCGTTTGATGAAGGGCGAATTCCGACTAGAGAGCTGGGGAGCGCGATCAAGAGCAACAAATTCGTTGTCCCGAATGGCGCTGTATTGCTTTCCAAACTCAACCCAAATACACCCAGAGTATGGTTGCCCGCACCTGCAACGCAATACCCGCCTATCAGTTCCACCGAATTCCTACCGTTCCTGCCTACTGAACCAGGCAGCCGCGAATATCTATATGGCCTTTTCACGTCTGGGGCCTTCGTCACCACCCTCGCCAGCATGGTAACCGGTACATCGGGCAGCCATCAGCGCGTTAAACCTGAACATCTGCTCAATCTGGATGTCGTCAAGCCACCAATCAGCATCGTTGAGGCCTTTACGCAAATCACCCAGCCATTGCACGCCAAAATAGCGGCCAACCGACAAGAGGGGCAAACCCTAGCAGAGCTGCGCGACACGCTGCTGCCCAAGCTGATGAGCGGCGAGGTGCGGGTAGCGTGAGCATGACAACTGTTGAGGATTTCCTGGTCAAGAACCCTTTGGGCAAATCCGAGGGAGAGCTCCGGCGTTTACAGGGTTTAGCGCACTTTTCTGACTATCTGCAGCCGACTGTAGACGATATATGGCCCAAGGTTTTGTCTACATTTGCGACCACAAGGCCACTGACCTACTGGAACAAGCCAGTCCTAGATCAAGCTTTATCAGTGCTGGAAATTGACCCGCGCCGCACTCTGCAGGCACTGACAACTTGGTATCCACGAGTCGGGCTTGGCATCGAATATCTATTGCGATTGTCGCCAGCGGCTGCAGACGAGGGCAGCTATTCGGCAACAACAGGAATAGCGTTGACGGCTTTGGCAAACACCTTCCACCCTGAGTATCTCCGCAGGTGTGAGCACATTTTTACCAACCTCATAACCGTGTACTGGGCGATTCTCAAGCGAGGTGGTGTCGCAGGAAAGTTTGGTATTTCTGGAGCAGCGGCCAGAATCACAACAACCGGACAGACAGCTCTTCTATCCGGATACGACGAAAATGTTCGCAATGCAATTGCACATGGCGAGGTTACATTCGAAGGAAATGCCATACGGTACGGTCTGGATGTTTCAACCTATCGGCTCTCAACATATGATTTCTTTGATCGCTTCGATGCAATCTGGCAAACCACGCTCTCGTTGACAATAGCGCTGATAGTATTTATCGCGCGCCACAGCCAAAACGCTGCGTCTAATATGCCTCAGCTTCCCACGGCCATCGTAACGCTCATTGCCGCAGCAGAGCTTAACCACGGGGGGATGTCAGTCGTTGGCTTAGCCGAGTCCGTCACAGTAAGGGGTGGTAAACAACTCCACATTTCAGTACGATCAGCGTACCGCAAACGCGCCGCGTTGTTGCTCGAGTGTTCGCGATTGTCTCTGCAATTACTACGATCGGGCGCATCGGATTACGCGCGCTATCTCTTCGAGATTGATCAAGGGGGTGGCCGAACATCAATGTCTACCATACTCCCCGACAAGTTGGGCGGCCTAATTAGCACCAATGCCCCATTTGAGCAGATAGGTGCGATATTTGATGAAGGCCAACTCCTTTGGTATGACGAAAGTCAAGCATCGATGTTTATGAAGAACCTGTGGCTCTCCTTTTCGAGCGGCACCAGGTTGGGTTGGTACAGATGGCTCTCGAGTGCGCAGGCAAAGGGCCACTTTGCTACCCAAAGTAAATATGAGATTCGGAAAATCGAAAATACCAGCGCAGGAGGAATTGCCCGCGTTAAAGCCTTGGTGGTACTGCGTAATCGTGCCGATGCTGATTCGCACGCCCTCATCCGAAACGTTATCCGATCTGTTGTGCAACGTTTGTCTTGGTCGCTTATGGAGACAAATCCATCACGACTTGGTAAGCATCTCAACCATTATGCACGTCCCGAATATGTATGGGTTCAATTGTACAAATCGGACGGGCCTATTCGTTGGCTCCAGGGTTGCGGTTGGCCAAGTGGAAATCTCATTGCTGAAGGAGAGTTAATCCGTGGCCGCCAATTGCAGCCGATTTTCGTGAAGAAACCGGATGAAATCTGGCGCGACCTTAGACTGAGGTTCTCAATGGATACCGAGGCAGCCGCAAAAGCAATTGTCGGCGTCCTTGAATTTCAAAAGCGATTAGAGCGCACAGACCCAAAGAATAGCGCAAACAATGACACCTAGCATCCGTGTTCGGGCTAAAACCTGGCCCCCCCGGCACGCCGGCCCGGCCTGTTCTTGCGGTCGAGACGGCCGATTTATGATATTATGTGTCACATAGGTTACGCCTGGAGTAATCTTGGACACACACACTGTACTTGCGCTGGGTGAGAAGGAATCGCACTTTCTGGCGCGCATGGCGGCTGAAAGCCGCACCATCTTCTCCACCGCCGAGGCGGAGGCCTTTTGG
>JADYXS010000289.1 GCA_021772155.1 Candidatus Obscuribacter sp. | reverse complement strand
TCAGAACGAGTGGCATGGGTATTTTCTCTTTTGTTTCGAACGTGGGTTAGCGCGGATATGGCGTGACCGGCACATTGTGCCGCGTTAACGCTGAGGAGCAGTCCGCGCCGAACTGCTCCTCTAATGAACCGAAGATTCCTTCTTGCAAGAGCAAGGAAGTACGTGTCAGAGCGGGAAAAGTTCGGAATCTGTCGAGCGCGCACCGGATCTGGTGCGCGCTCGAGGAAGTGAGTTTATTGCTGAGTTACTTTTCGGCGCCAGTGGATGTTGATTCCCACTCGCGTCTGTCGGTGTCTGTCAGCAGCTCGAACGCCGGGTCGTCCAGATATCGCTGAGGTTGAATCGGATCGAGGATGCCGGTACCGATGCCGAGAAGTCCGGTGCCGTAGTGGCGCATCTTCAGCCGATTGCGGCCGTACCATTCGGCGCAAGCACCGACGCACGTCCAGCGATTTTTAGCTTTGAAGCCGATGAATAGCCCGAGCCAGTCATAGCCGGTCGTGGTGAACGCGCTCTTCTTGTCCAACCACGTGCGCCAGGACTGCGGTAACCAGAGACGCGCGATGAATGCCTGGCGTTTGGTGTTTGCTTCCTCACGCCAGATTTTGTTTTCACTGAGCATGCCCTGGGCGATCAGCCAGCCGCGCTGGATTTGCTCTTCGGTGAGCGGCTGCTTCAGACGCAGCACCACATAGTGCTCTCCTTTGCGCGGCCAGATGCGCAGCAACTGGTCCGCTTTGTTGATCACGGTACCGTTGGGCATGTAAGCACTGAAGAGCTTCAGCTTGCCGTCATCACCGCGCACCACAACTTCACCGTGGCCAAGGGCCTGCTTCATGCGACGAGCCATGGCGCCACTGGTGAGAACCATATAGCCCGGTTTGAGAACATCAACCGGGGGGTTGACCCAGGTGCCTAACGGAAGCAGTCCGTGAGGAGTGGTGAGAAATGCGGTGGCATTGCGTCGCCAGGCAAAGTAGAGGACGAGCCAGGCAAGCAGCTCTGCGCCGGCGATGCTGCGAAGCACAATCGAATCGTTGGCGAACAGCGCCACTACTGCCAGTATCACGCCAGAGATCAACGGCAGCTGGATGCGCAGCCGAGACATCTTGTCGTAATAGGTGGTGAACAGTCCGCGAAGCGACAACGTAGTGAGCCCGAGCCAGAAGGCGCTGAGCAGAATTGACCCGAGGGCCAGACCCCAGTCCAACTGACCTGTCACCAGCTTGAACATAAGCCAGAGCAGCACCAAATTGGCCGAGGCGACGAGAAATTTACGTAACCTGCTGAGCATTGGAGCTCCTTTCGGTATGCCTGTAGGGGCGAGCCGCCCCTACAGGTTTTTGCTATAGATAGCCGGTGAGCTAGTTTCCTAGCTTCTCCAGCGCGATTTGCTTGACCTCTTTCAACTCCAGCTTGCCGGTAGGACCAAGCGGCATCTTGTCGATGCACACGAAGTCGTTGGCGCGTGGCAGCCAGAGTTGAGGCAGTTCGCCGCTGCTGAGGGCGGCGCATACGTCGGCGGGGGTCATACCCATTTCCGGCGTGTGAACGATGACGACGCGTTCACCTTTGACCTTGTCGGGGATGGCGGTTGCCACCACCGTCAGTTCGTTGGTCTTGGTGATGTCGCGAATTGCCGCTTCCACCTTGACCAGGGGCACCATTTCGCCGGCGACTTTGGCGAAACGGCTGAGACGATCTGTGATCCAGAGGAAACCGTCTTCGTCCAGAAACCCGATGTCGCCGGTGCAGTACCAACCGTCGCGAAGAACCTCAGAAGTCTGCCAGGGCATATCGAGGTAACCTTGCATCACCTGAGCGCCGTGCACGTAGATCAGCCCTTCGTGGCCTTTTCCGCGAGGCAAGACTTCGCCGGTATTGAGATCGACGATCAGAATTGTCGTTCCCGGTAAGGGCTGACCGACGCTTCCCAGCTTGTTGCCGAACACCTCGCGGCCATCGACTGTGCGCACATTGCGTGGCACGCCGCCGGAGATGCCCGGTGAACATTCGGTGGCGCCGTACATTTCGACGGGAATCTTACCGAGCTTTGCCTGAATGTCCGCCGCCAGCTCGGGCTTCAGTTTTTCCGAGCCGAGTACGAGCATGCGCACGGAGGCGAATTGCTCGGCTGTGCAGCGACTTACGTAACCGCGCATCAGCGTCGGAGTGCAGGCCATCAGCGTGACCTTGTGCTCCTCGATCAGCTTGGCGATGTTGCGCACGTCAAGCGGGTTCGGGTAATAGACCACCGTCTTGGCCAAAATCAGTGCCGTCCACAAGGTCACGGTGAATCCGAACGAGTGGAAGAACGGCAGCACGCCAAGGATTACTTCGTTTTCGCCAATGTCCATGTGGGCGGTGGCGGAAGCGATATTGGAGAGGATGTTGCTGTGCGAAAGCCGCACCCCCTTGGGCTCGCCTGTCGACCCGGAGGTAAACATGATTGTGGCGATGTGATCCGGCAGTCGGCTGGCGCCGGCCAAGAATAGCCCGAGCAGCCACATGGGCACATAGTGCGCCACCAAGGCTGTGAATCTTTTGTCGCCGGCGGTGACCTGGTCTTTGATGTCTTCCAGGTAAATGATTTCAGCGTCCAGCTCGAGCTTGAACCGCTCCATCGCCGCCCTTGAGGCGATCACGTGTGTGATGCCGGCTTTCTTGATGTGCGTGTTTATGGCTTCGGACTTGAGGGCGTAACTCAAGTTGATTGCCGCCTTGCCAAGCATGGTGACAGCCACGTTGGCAATGACGCCGCCGACAGCTGGCGGAACCAGGATGCCGACGTTTGGCGCGTCGCTGAGCTTGCGCTTGAGCACATAAGATG
>JADYXS010000288.1 GCA_021772155.1 Candidatus Obscuribacter sp. | reverse complement strand
GGAAGCAACTCAGGCATCGTGTGATGATCGGTGACAATGGTATCAACCTTCAACGAACGCGCAAAATTGATTTCAGAGAAGTTTGAGATACCGCAATCGCAAGTGATAATCAGCTTTGTGCGATGCTTGCTTGCCAGAACACTAATGGCCTTTAGATTCAATCCATAGCCTTCACTTCGGCTGGGAATATAGAAGTCGACATCAGCACCCAACGTTCGCAGGGTTGTCACCATTACCGCAGTAGCGGTAACGCCGTCGACATCGTAGTCACCGTATACGGTGATTTTTTCTTTGGTAGCAATCGCTTGAGTGATCCGAGCGACCGCGCGTGCCATGTCAGGCAATTCCATAGGAGATGAGGCAGAAAATTCCGCCGGGTCGAGAAAGGCCTTAACGTCTGCGACAGTTGTCAATCCTCTGCGCACCAACAGTTCTGCCAATATCTTCGAGCCGTCGGCCGCTTCGACGATGGATTGCTCGATTTCAATTGCGGAGGGAAATTTCCACTCTTTGCTAGTAGCTTTGTATGTAGACAAATTGAGGCCTCGATCGATGAGCGCATACAAAAGATATGCAATAGGAATGGCATCGCATAGGAACTGAGTGCCACCACTCATGATGCCAGCACTATTATGCTTCGCCAAAAACGATTTGCTAGATCACGCTCATAGATTTAAGAAAGGTCGGCTAACCATGAGCGCATTGGAGCGAATTCGAGCGCTGTGTGCACTGGCGTGCATGCAGAGGCTTGCAGGTAGAAAAGAGTCGGTCGCTGATGTATACAACGTCGGCGACCTGTATATAGTTCAGTTTTCTAAATTGCTTTTATCGAGCGCCCTGGGGTTTGCTCTTATCATAATCGTAAAGCTCTTCGATTTTCGTCGGACTGGCATGATGCGGCCAGTGCTCCAAATTGATCTCAATCACCGTGGTGATCCCCGGAGGCTTGGGCCAGGGTAGAGCCCACCCAACAAAATAAATGAGTGGAAATAGCAAAACGTGAAAGGTGACGGCGACCCAGAATGCCTCGAACAGAGGCGCTTGCTCCTTAAGCCAGGCTGCGCCACTATCAAGATGGTCCTTGGCCGTGACTTTTCTTGCACGCCAATCCTGCGGGCATTCCGAATCGTTGAGGTTCGGCTCTAGTTCGCTTCCCACTGATATACGCCCGCTCGCAGAAATGATACTATGTGATCCCCTCTTAGCATACAATGAACATGTCTTACTGGCTCTCTTTCGGTAGATTCATTGCCCTAATTTCGTGTTTTGTCATGCTGGCAAGCTCAGCGCTGGCAAGCGAAATCGCAGCCTACGGCCCGATTAACTTACTCAAAACCATGGCTACGCCATTCGGCTCCACGCAAGGCTCACCCGTCGAGCAAACCCCCTTGGCACCGCTTTCCTTAAGGTCCAGTTCGCTTTCGAATCTCTCGTCCAGATTGCTGCCCGCCCGCTTGTATTTGCCCGGTCGGATGGTCATAGGACAGACATGCGAATTTATTATTAAAGGAAAGACCAGTCAATGGGTGGCACTTGCCATGGCAGACAAAAACAGCGGAGCCAAACCTATTCACGGTCGTGAAATCAAGCTGGGCAGCGACAGAAAGTTAGTATCTATCGGACAGATTCCCGAATCAGGTGTCCTTTCATTGATAATCGACACGCCTATACAAGGCGATCTTATCGGTCAACAGTTGTATTTTGAAGCTGCACTTTGGAGCCGCCCGGATTTTAGCGATCTGGAACTGGCCACCCCCGTGCCCTCGGAAACCACCGGCGATCCGACCAAGCGCGGCAACGGAGTGGTGATGTCCGGTGAGATAGTAAAGAAGAAGGGCATTCGTATCGTGCCCACAGGAATGGTGCCTTTTACTCAAACACCCAATGGCCAGTCAACGGATTCCGGAAGGATCTAGCATGAAAGCCATCCTGGTCCCCATCGACAATCGTCCGGTAACTTATGTATTTCCTCAGTTGGTCGGTCGGATAGCAGGCATTGAAACGTTGGTCCCACCTCGATCATTGATGGGGTCGCTGCAGGCGAACACGAATGTTGATGCTGTTGGTGATTGGCTATCCACGGCACTTAAAAGCCATAAACCCGATGGACTTCTGGCGTGCATGGACACGCTGATTTACGGCGGGCTGATCCCTTCGCGACGCACCGAAGCAACCACTGCTTCGCTCTTGGAAAAAACGAAGGTGGTACCACAATGGAAAGAGACGAATCCAGGACTTTCGCTTTATGCACAATCTAGCATCATGCGCATATCGGACAACTACGACAATACGGAAGAGAAGGAGTACTGGTCCGAGTTTGGCCGAGAGATATTCGCCTGGTCAGAGGGAATGCATCGTGCCAGCGGTGCCGACCGGTCGAAGCTGCGACCAGGCGAACTGAGCCAACTTGAAGCGCGCATTCCGATCGGTACTCGCAAAGACTATCTCGACACACGATTGCGAAACTTCCAGGTAAATAGAAAGATGCTGGACTACGCGCAGTCTGGTGACATCGATTTCCTCGTCTTCAGCCAGGACGATTCAGGTGAGTTCGGGCTGAACGTAATGGAAAAGCACCGTTTAATCAGCGAGACAGAAAAACGCGGTCTAAAGAACGTCACCTCATACGCTGGCGCTGACGAAGTGCTGATGACTCTCTTAGGACGTTGGTTGATTGCCCAAAAGGGCAAGGCGCCAAGGGTTCAAGTATCCTACAGTCCAATCACTGGTGGCAACATCGCTAGTCGGTACGAAGGACAAACGATTGGTGAAAGCGTTGATGCACAGCTCAAAGCAATCGGCATCGAATCCGCAAGCGCAGATGCTGCTGATACAGACCTGCACGTGATAATCCACACAAGTGGCGACAGGCAAGGCGATCACATTTGGCTGCCCGGCCATCCGGACTTGCGGTCGCTAAACACAGCCGCTGCAGTTTCACGAACGATAGACCTTTATAAAAATTCGCAAGTACCTTGCATTATTTGCGACGTAGCGTATTCAAATGGATCTGATCCTTCGCTAGTCGATGCTTTACTCAGCCAACCGAGGATCGCAGAAAAACTTTGGGGCTATGCCGGATGGAACACCACAGGCAATACGCTCGGCAGCGCGTTAGCAACTGGCATTGCGCGTTGGTTCGCAGATGGCATCGGTGCAACATCGACAGAAGCACTTAAGAAAGCATTGTTCATTCGCTTTGCCGATGATTGGGCATACCAAACACAAGTGCGAAAGCAACTTGGTGCCGATCTTTCAGTGGACAACGTCAAGCAGTTGTTGTCGCCCCACTTAGGGCGCCTGGTGGAAGTTCTGCAGTTCAAACCGGCAATTATCGAAATCGGCCTTCCATGGCTCCGGTCTTTCGAAGTTGAAATCGAGCCTCGCGACGCACTGCAAATGGCTCAATAGCCCGATATAATGCTCAGCATTAGCCTCAGTCGAATAAGAGTTCTCAATGCGGTACCTGCCCAGAAACGCTAATATCGCCCCAGCCATAGCGCTTTTTTTGGCGATTTTCGGCACAGCAGCCTCGGCGGTCAGCCCCTGGGACATCGTAGACAATCGTATTAAGGCGAACGTCTATCAATTGAATGTAGCCATAAAAGTAAAGTTGAATAATGGACTCTACGCCCAACTGACCGACTTATCACCTCGTCTGAAGTACCCGGTTTTTTCAACGGAAACCAAAGATCAGGGATTCCGAGTCATCGGGCACGGCACATGCTTTCCCGCCCGGAGTGTAAAAAAAGACAAGACCTACTTACTGACGAACAAGCACGTCGTTGATTTTGGCTCAGGAATGCTGCAAGAATGCCAGCGCTTTTTCACTGGATTGCGCCTGTACGCTGACCGTTCAGCCGGGTTTTCGAATGCTGATTCACGCTATAAGGACCTTTTGCGCATTGTGAATCTAGGCACAAAGAAAGATCTTTCAAGTGCCGAAAGATCTATGTATCAAGCGACTGTAGACACAATTTGGGATACGTACGACGAACATCTATCAGTGAAAGCTGATCCGAAGCGAACCGAATTCAACAAGCATCTGGCACGCACTGGACTCGAAGGTAGCATCGGACTGTTCGTCCACGCTCCAGGCACGTTGACGCAACCACCGATAGTGGCAGAGCTCTACAAACAGCCGAAGAGTTCACGTGAACCGGACCTGGCAATACTATCGGTCAAGAAACAAGTGACAACACTAGAACTTGAAACAACAGCACCGATCGTCGGACAGCCAATTCAAGCCGCCGGTTACCCGCTGTCGGCGAAAACTTCTAAAATCTCAGCATCTTCATACGCACCGTCATTTTCTCGCGGACGCGTCACCAAGATATCGCCAGCCTTGATCCACTTTGACGCCGGCGTCAGCAAAGGCGATAGCGGCGGACCACTGCTCAGCCAGAAAGGCACAGTGCTGGGCGTGGTCTCGCGCCGAGCAATGCCGGACATAGGTACGGACAGATTCGCCGGTGCAATTAGCTCCGAGGCGGTCCGGACATTCGCGCCTGAACTATTCGGCCGCTAATTCAATTGGACAAACCTGGTTCAAAGGGCGGCGCATGGCGCTCGCCCCTACAAGCATCAACACGATAACAACCCTACCGTAGCGATTAATGATCCCCTGTAGCATATCCGGTATATTTACGGCCTATCACACAACTGCTGGAAAGCGCCTGCGGGCAGCCGCTTCGCGTTTTGCTACGCAGGTAACGAAGGTGCATTATGTCAGTATCTACGGATGTCAAGCTTTCCACTCTTTCTTATGTAATCCTCTATGTGAAGGACGCCTCCAAGGTTGTACCCTTCTATACTGAGACCCTCGGACTAAAAGTAAAAATGAATGAGCAAGGCTGGGTTGAATTCGAAAGTGGTGCGGTAACTTTGGCGTTGCACTCCGATGACAAATTGCCTGCGAAGCGCCAGGGTGGCGAGCCAATAGTCGTGTTCAACGTGGAAGACGTACAACACGCCTACGAAGCACTGAAAGCAAAAGGTGTAAAGTTCGCAAAAGAACCTCAAATAGTTTGCGAAGCTGAAGGCAAAACGGGCAGATCCGCGGACTTCACCGATCCAGATGGCAACAGGCTTTCGATCTTCTCCTATACGAAATCGAAATAACCTCATCTAATGATCTTCTGAAAGCGCGCCGTTATCGGCGCGCTTTTCGCTTGTCATCATATATGCGTAAGTTGCGTGTTCAAAAATCTAAGGTGAAAGTCGCCCTGAGCGGTACAGGTGATCTAAAATGGCTCTCTACCAAGACGACACATTCTCGAGGATTACAACAGGTGGAACGCAAAGCGTGGTTCGGTACAGTCAATAGACTCTCCGCATTTTGTCTGGTACTACTTATGGTGACAACGGGCTGTGTGAAACGCCCGGGTCCTGAACCAAGCACAACAGGAACACCAGGAACGACCACTGGCACTGCAAGTACGGAACCTAACGCGTCTGCTAATTCCCTCGCTACGCCAGTGAATCCCACCTCGCCAGGACCGTACAAAGACGTCCTGATCGACGGGGTGCAAATGCGCCAAGGTCGCTTTCCTCAAGGGGAATACGGCGGAACCCTGGTGCAATCAATTATCGCGTCTGACCCGAAAACGTTCAACTATTGGGCATCGAATGATGCCGCCTCGAGCAAACTCACCGGCTACATGTGGTCCGGATTGCTCGGTACGGACCCGTTTACCGGCGACGTAATTACGGACATGGCTGAGTCATATGAAGTAAAACCGGATCACGTAACGTACGTGACAAAGTTGCGAAAGGGGCTCAAGTGGTCCGATGGCAAGCCCATTACAGCAGAGGATGTGGCTTTCACATTTAATACGCTGGTGGCACAAGGCTACGGTAACGCGTCACTCAAAGATTATGTCTCTGTCGATGGTAAACCACCGAAAGTTAAAGTCATAGACGAGCTCACGAATGAATTCGTGACGGCAAAACCATTTGCGCCTTTCTTGCGGACAATGGGAATACCGATCGCACCTAAGCATGTAATCGAGCCAATAATTCAAGGCAAAGATGGCCGCAAAAAATTCAACCAACTCTATTCGCCCAGCAGCATTGATCCAACCAAGCTCGTAACCAGCGGTCCTTTTGTTTTGAAGCGCTTCGTGCCCGCTCAGCGAGTGGAATTTGTGCGAGCGCCTAACTATTACGCAGTTGATGCCAAAGGGAAACGACTGCCATATCTTGATCGAATGATTTTCCTCTTTGTACCTGAAGTAAAGACGAACCTACTGAAATTTAAAGGCGGTGAAATTGACATCACCCAGGTTCGCAACATGGATGCAGTCGAACTTAAGAAGCAGCAACAAAACGGCAACTTTTCTTTGTACAACTTAGGACAAGACTCCGGCACGACGTTCTTGATGTTCAATCAGAACCGACGAAACAATTCCAAAGGCAAGCCTTATGTTACGCCGTACAAATCAGCCTGGTTCAACGATGTGAACTTCCGCCAGGCGGTCAATCATGCGCTTCATAGACAACGTATGGTCGATGGTTATTTGCGCGGAATTGGCGCACCTACCTATTCTCCAGAAGCGCTGAACTCTCCTTTCTTCAACAAGGATTTGAAGCCTCTCGAAAAGTCCATTGATTACTCGATGGACTTGCTCAAGAAGTCGGGCTTCGTTAAAAAGCCCGACGGATTTCTTTATGACAAGGCCGGACACAAGGTTGAGTTCGACATGCTCGCTGGCGCTGGTGGAACCTTTATGGAAGCAGTGGGCGGTTATGTCGAAAATGACTTGAAGCAGTTGGGAATGAAAGTCAACTTCCAGCAAGTTGAGTTCAATAGCCTGATCAATAAGATCGATGGCTCAAAGGACTGGGAAGCTTGCCTGTTTAGCCTCACTGGCGATCCACTTGAACCGCACGGTGGCGCAAACGTTTACCGTTCCAATGGTCGCTTGCACCTGTTCGATATCAGAGAGCAGGGTCCCGACGGCAATACGGTTGTCACCGACGCTCGCGATTGGGAAAAGCAGCTAGATTCGATCTTCGAGCGCGGGGCAGTCGAATTCGATCCGGCCAAACGCAAGTCGATTTATGGAGAATTCCAAAAGGTTATCTACGATCAAGCTCCATTTATCTACCTGATAAGTCCGATGAATATCATTGGCGTTCGCAACACAATCAAGAACTATCAGCCGACGCAACTGTCTGTATCGCAACAGGCGCAAGGGCTGCACAATATCGATGAAATCTACAAAGGCAGGTAACTAAAGTGAAGCGCGCTATTGCAACGCTTGCGGTGCTAACAGTTATGGTCGGTTGCCGACCACGTCCGCAAACAGAACAAAATGGCGCAACTGACCACACCAAGCCAACCACGCAGCAACCCGTTGAAGGTAACGCGTTGCCTTCAACGGTATTAGCACCAGACCCGGGACCGTTTCAGGGCGCAGAGATCAAAAATGCCGATGGCACCATCACCGAAGGACTTCTGTCCCGTGGCGAAGTAGGCAAACCCGGCGGCACCATCAAGTTGTCTACTTTTGGTGGAGGTCCGAAGACCTTCAATCCATGGACGGCCTCAGACGTTGAAAGCAGCGGATTCGGATACCTGATGTTCGAGAAACTGGTCGATATTGACGCCTGGAGCGGGAAGTATTATGGACGTCTGGCAAAGTCATTCACAGTCAGTCCAGACAACTTAGCTTACACGTTCACCATTCGCAAGGGCGTCAAATGGTCCGATGGCAAGCCGCTCACAGTCGATGACGTCATGTACACTTTCAACGAGATAATCGGAAAAGGATATGGCAATTCAAGCCTTCGCGATGTCCTTTTGGTGCGTGGCAAATTTCCAAAAATTGAAAAATTGGATGCTGATACTGTTAGATTCACAACCGCCGAGCCGTTCGCGCCATTGCTTAATGGTTTAGTTGTGCCGATTGCACCGAAACACATTTTTGAACCGCAAATCAAAAAAGGGCGGAAAGACTTCCACGGATTCTGGGACCAGAACACCAACCCTTCGAATATGGTGGTTAGCGGACCATTCAAGCTGAAACGATACGTTGCCGCTCAACGCGTTGAACTTGAAAGAAATCCCAACTACTTCATGGTCGATAAAGACGGCAAACGGCTGCCATATCTGGATCGTTTCGTAGTACAGATCGTCCCCGAGCAAAACACCCAACTTCTAAAGTTTCTAGGCAAAGAGCTCGACATGCTCGATATCCGCAGTGTCAGAGGGAGTGACGTTGCGCAGCTCGCGACGAAGCAGCAGGCGCTGAACTTCAGCATGCACAACCTTGGTCCGGACGACGGAAGCGTATTTTTGATCCTTAACATGGCACGTCGCACGAATCCAAAGACCAAAAAACCTTACGTGCAAACGTTCAAACAGGAATGGTTCAACAATCAAAAGTTCCGGGCGGCAGTCAGTCATGCCATCGATAGGCAACGCATTATCGATAACGTTCTCAAAGGCGTCGGAACCCCGCTCTACACTGCAGAGTCTCCAGCAGGACTCTTTGCAAACCCGGACTTGAAGCCCTATCCTCAAGACTTGGAGTATTCCGCAACCCTGTTGAAAGAGGCTGGATTCGTCAAAAAAGACGACGGAAAACTCTATGATTCGAAGGGCCACCTGGTCGAGTTCAGCCTCTCGACAAACGCCGGCAATACAACTCGCGATGGTATCTGCGTAACAATCACCGACGAACTCAAAAAACTCGGCATGAAAGTCAATTACCAACCCGTTGATTTCAACATGCTGATAGACAAGCTCGAAACCAGTTTGGACTGGGAAGGTGTAGTCATGGGACTAAGCGGAAGCAGAATTGAACCTTACAATGGTGCCAATGTCTGGAAGTCCAACGGACGTTTGCACATGTTCGACCAGCGCCTTCCGAACGACCAAGGGGAAGTTTTGGCTCCAGATGCCAGAATCTGGGAAAAACAAATTGACGAACTGTTTGATAAGGGCGCTACGACCTTAGAATTCGACAAACGTCACGCGATTTTCAACGAATTCCAACAGATTGTTTTTGACCAGCAACCATTTATCTACATCGAAAGTCCGTTAGACGTAACAGCTGTACGCAACACCATCGCAAACTACAAACCGACAAAGTTCGGAATCTTCTACACCCCAATGGGCAGTCTGCACAATGTCGAGGAAATCTATTTGAAGCAACCAGCGGGACAACCGGGGGCCGAGTAGCGATGTCGATACCGGTGTACATGCTGAAGCGTGTGCTGCAAGCAATTCCCTTATTGTTCATCATCTCGATCATGAGTTTCGTGATGCTGAAGATGGCTCCGATTGATCCGCTTGCTCACTTGCGCGCCAATCCGGCCATATCAATGTCTGCAATTAAGGAAGAAGAGGAACGATTAGGGCTTAACAAGCCCCCTGTCACTCAGTATGGGATTTGGCTAGCCAACCTAGTTACCGGGAACCTGGGAGTGTCCGTACAGGGCGCTGACGTCTTCATACTTCTGATGCAACGCGCTGGCAACACAATGCTGCTTAGTTCACTATCGATTCTGATGACGTGGTTGATCGCCATTCCGGCAGGCATTTATGCTGCGGTGTATCGAGGAAAAATCATTGACAAAGTTTTCGGAATAATTTCAGCCATCGGCATGTCCATGCCGACGTTCTTACTTGCCCTGCTCCTGCTGATGTTCGCTTTAGCAACAGGCTGGTTTCCCATCGGTGGGTTAACCAGTCAAGACTATTACGATCTTGATGCGTTCGGGCAGTTCCTTGACATAGCGCACCATTTAGTAATACCGGTGATGGTTCTGACGTTCGTAGGTCTTGCGGGAATTCAAAGGCAGATGCGCGGCAACCTCTTAGAAGTGCTCCGCGCCGAATACGTGCGCACGGCACGTGCTAAAGGTTTACCGGAAAATGTCGTCCTTTACCGCCACGCATTGCGAAATGCCATCAACCCTTTGTTGACCCTGTTCGGTTTCGAATTTGCAGCTCTATTATCCGGGGCCGCTCTAACTGAAACCGTTCTGGCATATCCCGGGCTCGGCAGATTAACTCTCGAAGCAGTTCTCACTAAAGACATGAACTTGGTCATGGCTTCACTGATGCTCGGTGCAGTGATGTTGATTCTCGGAAACTTAATTGCGGACATCTTGCTCAAAGTGGCAGATCCGCGTATCAGCTTGGATTAGGAGAGAAAATGGGAGTTGATCAAGTTGCCATCGCTGCATTGAATCCGTTGATTCCAACTACGGATTCGGTTCCACTGGTGCGCAAGTCTCCCTTTCAGAAACTGTGGGCAGATAAGGTCGCCCGCACTGCTTTGGTCGTGCTGACAATGCTGTATCTGTGCGCCGGATTCGCAGACCCGCTTACGCCATACAGCATGTACTACAACGATCCTGATCTTGCCAACGCGCCACCTACCAGCGTCTACGTGCAGGACGAACAGGGCAACTGGACCTGGCCATATGTGTTCGCAGTCAAAAGATCGTTTGATCCCAACACATTCGGACAGTCGTACACCGAGGACCATAGCAAGCGCTATCCGGTGAAGCTATTTATCCCCGGGGAAGAATACAAAATTTTCGGACTGATCCCTTTCAACCTTCACCTGTTCGGTGTCAATTCTCCAGCTCGGATCTTCCTTCTGGGGGCTGATGTGAACGGCCGGGATAACTTCTCCAGGTTATTCTTCGGCGCTCAAAAAAGCCTGACAATCGGCTTTCTAGGACTATTCATTTCATACCCGATTGGCATTCTGTACGGAGCGATATCGGGATTTGCAGGTGGTATAACGGACAACATCATGATGCGAATAGCGGAAGCCATCATGTCAATTCCCAGCTTCTACTTGTTGATTGCACTAGCGGCCATCTTGCCTGCGGGGATGCCCGGAGGTCAGCGCTTTGCCCTGATTACAGTGATCCTATCTTTCATCGGTTGGGCTGGTCTGGCCCGTATCATTCGAGGAATGGTGCTCGCTATTAAGGAAGAAGAATTTGTTTACGCAGCGCGTGCAGTTGGCATGACCGAAATTAACACCATCATAAAACACGTGGTGCCGCAGACTATGACTTTCATCATAATCGCTGCAACGCTACAAGTACCAAGCTTCATCCTCTCTGAATCCGGCTTGAGCTTCATAGGATTGGGAATTCAACAGCCGGACGCAAGTTGGGGCAACATGCTCAAAGCAGCTCTGGATAACGTCAACGACCTGCTCGAACAGCCTTGGTTAATTGCCCCCGGCTTAGCAATCTTTGTCACAATCCTTTGCTTCAACTCATTGGGCGATGTGCTCCGTGACGTACTAGATCCGCGTATGCAGGGAATTAGCTAGTGCCGCTGACGGATTTGATTCCATATTTTGCCGCTGCAATCTGCGTCGCGGCTGCATGGGCAGTTACGATGATTGCCATGCAGAATTGGCGCGGCGACAAGTACCTCTGCGACGATTGCATTTTCAACAACGACAATGATTGTCACAAGTCCGAGCGCCCGCAGGCATTGAAGTGCACAGTCTATCG
>JADYXS010000031.1 GCA_021772155.1 Candidatus Obscuribacter sp. | reverse complement strand
TCAACATCGGCTGCGGCTTCTGCGCGAACTGTGAAAGGGGTTTGAGCGGCTACTGCCTGACCGTCAACCCTGGCAGCGCTGGTGGCGCCTATGGCTTCGTGGGCATGGGTCCCTACAGCGGTGGCCAGGCGGATTACTTACGCGTTCCGTATGGAGACTTTAATTGCCTGATGCTGCCGCGTGACTCGGAGGAAAAGGAAAGCGACTACGTGATGCTTTCGGACATCTTCCCAACCGGCTACCACGCGACGGAACTGGCCGGGGTCCAGGCGGGCGATAGCGTGGTGATCTATGGCGCCGGGCCGGTGGGTTTGATGGCGGCTTACTCGGCGGCGCTCAAGGGTGCGAGCCAGGTGATGGTGGTCGACACCCAGAAGGACCGGCTGCAACTGGCCGAGAAACTGGGCGCGATTCCCATCGACGACACCGAGGGCGGCGGCATCAAGCGCGTCCTGGAGTTGACGGGCGGCAAGGGTGCGGACCGCGGCCGCGAGTGCGTCGGGTACCAGTGCTGCAACAGGCACCGCGAAGAAGTCCCGAACCTGACGATGAACAAGCTCGTTCAGACCGTCAAGGCGACGGGCCGGATCGGCGTCGTCGGGGTATTCCTGCCTGAAAACCCGCAAGCCAAGGACAAACTCGCCAGGAGGGGCCGACTTGCATTTGATTTCGGTCAATTCTGGTTCAAGGGGCAAAGCATCGGGACCGGGCAGGCCAATGTGAAAGCCTACAACCGGCCGTTGAGCAAGCTGATCGAACACGACAAAGTCAAGCCTTCCTGGATCGTGTCGCACGAACTGCCTCTGTCGCGTGCGCCAGAGGCTTATGAGAAGTTTGACTAGCGGGTGGACGGTTGGACCAGGGTCGTCCTCAAACCTGGCAAGTAGCCGCTGGCTATAAACGTCAGGCGCCGGCGGGCCGACAATCCACTGCGGCTGGCTCACCAAATACGGCAGGCTCCCGCCGTGAAGTCGGCGCCGGTTATATCTCGTGGTTACTGTTCATGCCTGCGGATCATAGGTAGCCTATACTGACCTTCTCATTCTCATTCTCGTTTTCGAAGCGGAAGCGTGCCTGTGCTGAAAGTACATGGGAGCGTTTGACGATGTGCGCCACGCCGCCACCCCCCCGACACTTATCAAGGTACAGGACCCCGCCCACGATGCCCGCATGGAGTTGCATCGTGCGATGAAATAGGTTGGCGACTGTGTGCAGATCAGGAAGCAACCGGCTCAAGTTCATCCTTGCGCAACCGCATCTCAGCGCCTAGGTCTTCGAGATTAAGTTTTGTTTTCAGTACTTTGGGAAACATCTCGTCTTCTTCTTCGCGCACGTGGTGTTCGATCTGCTCTGATAGCACTTTGACCTTTGCGTCATACATCGCGTCACCCGCATCCATGTCCAGCAATTGCGCAATAAGCTGCTTCGCTGCGGCATGCTCAACCAGAGCTTCGTCCATCAAGTCATCGTCCTTGATCGCTTTGCGTACGACCGGATAAAAGATTTCCTCTTCCAAATGCGTATGCACAATCAAGGCATTGCAAATCTGGTCAACTACCTTCTTTTTGCTGACCAGTGAACGATCAGACAGGCCATCGAACCGTTTAAACATGGCTTTTACTTCCTTGTGATCTTTCTTCAGAAAGCTAACAGCGTTGGGTGATTTCGTGTTCATTTCATATCCTCTGTTGTGTGTGTTCAGTGACGTTTTGCGATTTAGCGAACGAATGGCAGGCAATAATGATTGTCCAGTCGTCTCAGCTTGCAAGAAATTTCATAACATCCGCAATCAAGCGGTCTTTGTGGCTGGCGAAAAGTCCATGCGGTGCGCCTTCGTACTCGATCAGTTCTGCCAGGGGAATACCTCGTGCTGCCTGGCGCGCTGATGCGTCGATTGGCACGATTTTGTCGGCAGTGCCGTGGATAATAAGTGTTGGAACACTGAAGGCGGACAGATCGCCACGAAAATCCGTGGTGGCAAAAGCCTTGGCGCAAGCCAATGTGGGCCTTAGTCCGGCTTGCATTGACATGGACCGCGCCCACTCAATGACTTCGCTGGTGACTGGGTGGTCGAGAGCTCCGACGCCAAAGAAATCCTTGAAAAACTCAGACCAGAACTCAGCCCGATCCTCTTTCATCGCTTGTGTCATCTCATCAAAAACGGACTGAGCCACACCACCCGGGTTGTCGCCGGTCTTTAGCATGTAAGGGACAACAGACGAAACAAGTATCGCCTGCTTGACCCAATTCCCCTTGTGCCTCGACATATAGCGAGCGACTTCACCTCCGCCCATCGAAAAGCCTAGCAAGGTTGCATCCTCTGCAGCGGTTTTCTCAAGGACGGAAGACAAGTCGTCGGCTAGCGTGTCGTAGTCATACCCATCCCACGGCTGCTCGGAGCGCCCGAATCCGCGCCGGTCATAACTGATTGCACGCATGCCGGCTTCGGCAACAGCCATCGAAAGATCATCAAAGGTGTCTGCCGAAAGCGGCCATCCGTGGGCCATTACAACCGGCCTGCCCTGGCCCCAATCCTTGAGGTATAGTTGGACACCGTCATTGGTGGTGATATATGTCATAACCTGCCCTGCAGTTGCCGCAGCAAGTCGCGCCGCCAATGGGTTTCGTGCTGGAGACACTGCATTACAAGGGCATCTCGTTTGCGTACGGTTTGGTGCCGTAGTAGTCGTGAATTCCCTTGGCCCAGGTTTCATCAGCCATGTTGGGCCACTTGTCCTTGTCAAACCCCGGTGCATCTTCGAGTCTACTTTTCTCGACGTCGAGCACAAAGCGCTTGTTCTTGGTATCAAGTGTCAGAGCGCTCCAGGGCACAGCGAAGAGTTCATCGCCCATGCCCAAAAAGCCGCCAAACGACAGCACGGCATAGTTTACGCGGCCACTGTGTACGTCGAGCATGATTTCCTTGATGTCACCCAGGTCTTCGTCCTGAGTGTTGTAGACATCGTTTCCTTCAAGCGTGTTGGCACCCATTAATCGCGGACCCGGGCCGTTATCAGCGCTGCTTTTGTACATGCCATACGTGTCTTGACTTTCATAGTTCATTTTCGATTCCTCTCAGAGATTGGATTAATGGCTTTTCTTGAGGTCGTTCTTCAGATCCCCAAGACCTGCCTGAGTCTTGCCGGTGCGGCTTTCAACCTTGGCCTTCTCTTGCAAAGCCTTGTTGCCCACTATTTTCCCCGCAAGTTCCTTGGTTTTCCCTTCCACCTGCTTCGCGCGGCCTTTGACTTGATCCTTTTTTCTTTACAGTCTCCTGTGGGTTCGTTTCGGGATCGTTTCAGTTGAAAAGAAGCGACGTGATTGAGTCCTATCGCTTGCGCTCAATGATGAGCGCGCCCATCACTTGAGTCTGTACGGAAACGCACAAAAAAAAACGCTGTCGATGCAGGCCCAAAAAGAGATTCTTCCCAGACGAAGGCGGTTTTCCACTCTACATTTGACTGGTCATCCTGTAGTAGCGAGTCATGTGAAAGTAGATAACTGTAACCACATGCGACGGAGAAAATGCCACCTTTAGAACGCGCCGTCACAACTGTCTTGATTAACTAAGCCCCACACTGTTTGAGAAGTTACAAAGTGGAAGTTAATAGCCATCTACTAAAGCCCGTGACGTCCACTATTTCTTTTTTCGTGCGGTAACAGACAGAAACTTCTTCCACAATTGATCAAGATAACGAAAATTATCTAAAGTGTACTTGGGATAATTTCAATCTAACCAAACTTTTACGTCCTAATATTTGAGGTATAAAGTTTGTTTAGAACAATCTC
The DNA here is from genome assembly GCA_021772155.1 of Candidatus Obscuribacter sp. Lineage (GTDB taxonomy): Bacteria > Cyanobacteriota > Vampirovibrionia > Obscuribacterales > Obscuribacteraceae > JADYXS01. The sequence continues at coordinate 1,654 of JADYXS010000031.1, read as the reverse complement.
TGCAGAGAGACAATCAATTTGGAGAATACCATGATTATTACTAAGCGTTTAAAATTAGCAGTGAGTATATCTATCATTAATAGTGCAATTTTCGGTGGTATTTCGTTGTCCGCAGTAGCATCCAGCCACCGGGAAGCGCCTTTCATCACACAAAACCCGAAAGTAGATGGAACTGACTTCTATATGTTCACAAGCTACGAAGCGGACAGAGCTGGATATGTCACTTTAATAGCTAATTATATACCGCTGCAAGATCCTTATGGTGGTCCAAATTATTTTGAAATGGATCCAAGAGCTGTGTATGAAATTAAAATTGACAATAACGGTGACTCAGTAGAAGACAGAACTTTTCAAATTCGTTTTGACAATACTAATAAGGATGCAAAAATTGACGGTGTTTCAATACCGTTGGTTGTTAGTGCGCCAGGTATTGCTAACGTGAATGATGAAAATGCCAATGTGCGTGAAACTTACACCATCAATTTTATCAGTTCAGTCAGTTCAAAAGATGGCAGTGGTAAAGAAAAAAGTAGTAAAGAGAAAACGCCAATTACACAGGTAGGTACGAACAGCAAAGTTTTTGATAAGCCTTTAGATAATATAGGTAATAAAACTATTCCGGACTATGCTGGTTACGCAGCAAAGCATGTTTATGAGATTAATATTCCTGGCTGTAGCGAAGTAGGCAGAGTGTTTGTTGGCCAACGTAAAGAATCATTCGTGATTAATGTAGGCGAGATATTTGACTTGTTTAATCTAAACCCTTTAGGGCCTGAGACAGGCTCGCTCAATTCCTTAGAAGACAAAAACGTAACCAGCATTGCCTTGGAAGTGCCAAAGGCTTGTTTAACGAATGGTACTGAGTCTGTAATTGGTGGTTGGACAACAGCCAGCGTGCCAAAAAATCGCATATTGAACGATGACCCTGAGAACGTTAGATCTGCTAAAGAAGTTGGCCCTCATATACAAATTTCACGCCTTGGTATGCCGCTTGTGAATGAAGTGGTTATCGGTTTGAAAGATAAGGATAGGTTCAACAAGAGCATTCCCAAAAATGATGTGGAAAATTTTGGTGACTACATTCTAATGCCAACATTACCTAAACTAATAGAAACGCTTTTCGGCGTGCCTGCGCCAACTTTTCTTCGTACCGATTTAGTGGCAACGTTTCTTACTGGCATTAAAGGCCTTAATCAACCAGCAAATGTGAAGCCAGGCGAGATGCTTCGCCTCAACACCGCAACCCCACCTACTCCGCTAGCCGCACAACAGCCGTTAGGCGTATTGACACTCACAGACTTTGCTGGCTTCCCGAACGGTCGTCGTCCAGTCGATGACGTAGTGGACATTGAGCTCCGTGTTGCGGAAGGCATTTTGTGTACAGCTGGCGTAAAAGCTGCCACAGCCGCCCTTATGGTTGATACAGGTTGTGGAGCCAACGTTGCGCCAGATATCAATGGTTCACCATTTACTGACGGCGCTAGAAGTGCGAATACAGCAGTATCTACTGAAGTATTTCCCTATTTGTTGACACCTATTCCAGGTTCGCCGAACACTGGCGCGATTTAGTGTAATTTTACGCTAAAGTTAATCACTATTTTGAACGGAATCTGAAGAAATTCAGGTTCCGTTTTTTTTCGAATCTTACTAATTG
>JADYXS010000287.1 GCA_021772155.1 Candidatus Obscuribacter sp. | reverse complement strand
TCGCTCAACAACAACAGCCCTTCGCTGTCGAAATCTAACCGCCCAATTGGATAGACTTCCGGCGGCAACCCGAAGTGCGCAAGCGTCGCTTTCTCAGAGCCTTCTGGCTGTGAGAATTGCGTTAGCACCGCATAGGGCTTAAAGAACGCAATGTAGGATTTATTACTTTTTTTCTTCAAACTTCAACGCAGCTGAGTTGATGCAATAGCGCAGATTCGTTGGTTTAGGACCGTCAGGAAAAACGTGCCCTAAGTGGGCATCGCAGCGTTTGCATAAGACTTCTACTCGGCGCATCCCGAAAGCCGTGTCTTCGTGCGTTGTTATGTTTTCATTTTTCGCTGGTTGAAAGAAGCTTGGCCAGCCTGTTCCCGATTCGAATTTGGCATTCGAATTGAAAAGTTCAGCATCACAACATACGCATTTGAATATACCGTTGCCGTGATGATTCCAGAGCTGTCCGGTAAACGCACACTCGGTCCCGGCCTGTCGAGTAACTCTGAATTGTTCAGGCGTCAGAATCTTGCGCCATTCAGCCTCTGTTTTTACGACTTTATCCGTCACCTTGCTCACTCCTTTGGTTGGCTTCGTCTGCGGCTGGATCGTTAGCTTGGACTGGCTCCAAGCTAATGAGCCGGAAACGCAAAAGGCGAAGGCAAGCACTAGTGTCAGTCGAACCAAGATGATCATTTTACTCCTCATGACCGGAGAATGTCAGGCTGGATTTCAGTGTAACAGCAACACTCTTACTCTGCTCAGCTTCGAATTTGTTGACTTCATCGGAGGCTCTCGCTGCTATACTCACCACCGACATCAGATGGACTTAAAGAGGTTCTGGCGAGCGCAAAGTTGTTGTTGAAGCTTTGAGGTCCTGGCGAGTATATGGCGAAGATATTGCTTGTAGAGGATGACAAATCTCTGTCTGGTGAAGTCAAAAACTGGCTCAACAAACAGGAACACTTCACTGTCGATCAAGCATTTAGCGCGAAAGATGCGATGCTTTTTCTGGAAACATATACGTACGATATTATTGTCCTCGACTGGGAGCTGCCGGATGGAGCAGGAATAGATATCTTGCGAACATTCCGCACAAACGGTGGCAAGACTCCCGTGCTCATGCTAACTGGCCGCGACAGTGTTGTGGACAAGACCACTGGACTCGATACTGGCTCTGACGATTACCTTACCAAGCCTTTCCAACCGGAAGAACTTTCAGCGCGCTTGCGCGCTCTTATTCGTCGATTTACTCAAAATCGTCCGAATGACGCTGTTAAGTTCGGAAATGTGGTCTTGGACGCTGTCACGAGGAAGGTTGAAGTCGATTCACAAGAAGTGAAGTTCCAGCCGTCAGAATTTGACTTGCTCTACTTCCTCTGTATGAACCCTGATCGTGTCTTTCCAGTCACGCAGCTATTGAGCAGTGCCTGGCCTGATAGCGAAAGAGCAACTGAAGCTAGTTTGCGTGTCTGCGTCAGCCGAATCAGACAGAAAATCAAAGACGCAGAAGAAGCACCACTCATTGAAAATGTGCCTGGACAGGGATATCGATTCAATTCTTCGCCATAACGCAACGCCCCTGTAGGGCTGCTCGTGAGCAGCCCGCGGTCCCTGCCGCCGGTATCTTCGTCCTTAGAAAGAGTTGTGCTCAATTCGGCAGTTGGGCAAACTCTTTCTAAGAGATTCCACTGCGTTTTTGCTGATGTTCGTGTACGAAAGAGTTAGAAATTTCAGCGATTTGCATTTCTTGAGTGTTTCGACCGCACGGTCATCCAGGTTGGTGCGAGTAAGTCTCAGTTCGTTTAATCGAGACATCCGGGGCAGGAACCAAATACCATCACTTGTGAGCGGGTTGCCCTCTAAAAACAAGTTCTCCAACGTCCGCAGCCTAGACAATGGTGCCACATCTTTGTCACTCAATCTAAGTCTGGCTAACCCGAGCGTAACCAAGCTCTTGCTGTCCGCCAATGCCGCAACGCTTTTTCGAGTGATCTTCGTTTTACCAAAATCGAGATCCTTGAATTTTGACAGATTCATCGTCAAGACAAGCGAATCATCCACTCCAGACGCTTCCAAAACATTGAGTGCCGATAGACCTGTCGGGATGGATTTGCTGTTGATACCAGTAAGGTCACAACCATTGAGGAGAAGCCATGTCAACGACTTACATCCCGATAGAAGCTTCAACGACTTGAAAGTGGCTGCGGTATAGGAAATATCAAGTCGCTTAAGTCGCGGCAAACGCGCGAGTTCTTTCACCCCAGCGTCTGTGATTTTCGTTTGCGCCAAATCCAGAATCCGTAGCGCCTTGAGTCCGAGCAGCGGTTGAAGGTGCTCATCCTGTATCCCGGTGTCCCGACAGTTAAGAGTTTGCAATGAAGTAACGGTGCCAAGGTGGTGCAGATTTGTCGGTGAAAGGTTGGAGCCATCGCACGACAAATCGGACAGTTCCTTACAGCCTGACAGATACTTAAGGCCACTACCATCAAGGGTAGAATTCTCAATACTGAGCAGCCTCAGCTTAGGCAAAATTCGAAGTTTTGCAAGTCCTTCATCCGTTATCTTAGTTCTGCTGAGATGAAGGTTCGTCACCCACGGTATG
>JADYXS010000030.1 GCA_021772155.1 Candidatus Obscuribacter sp. | reverse complement strand
CTTCATTTGCTCGAGAAAGAACATTCGTAATTTCGGTTACTTCATCGACAAAGTTGATCTTCCACGCTTTATGGGCATCTAAAATCTTCCCTTCCATAATCAGGCCCAGGGACTGTTGTAAGCCAACTAGCTTGGGCAACCGAATACATCCGCCCCAGCCCGGTATCAAGCCAAGTTTGACTTCCGGCAATCCGATCTTGGCGTTCTTGGCAGCGATTCTGTAGGTGCATGCAAGTGCTAGTTCCGTGCCACCACCTAAGCAAGTGCCGTTGATAGCAGCAACTGATGGGTAGGGCAACTTCTCAAGCTTTCCAAATACTTCTTTGCCAAGTTGGGTCGCATTATACGATTCAATCTGCGGGCGATTTTGGAGCCACTGAACCTCGACCACGTCTGCACCGGCGATCCAGTTATCAGCCTTTCCAGAAGCGATGACCAATCCCTTAACGGAAGCTGTAGCTGCAATCTTGTCTATCGCATCATTTAGTTCGGTCATGCTTTTAGTTGAAAGTGTATTTACTTTCGTATTTGGCACATCGATCAAAATGGTGGCAATTCCATCTTTGCCGATTTGCCATGTTACCGCTTGTCGCGGGCTCACAGAGTCCGAACTTGGATGCAGAACGTCAGTAGAAGAGGTCATGTTAAATCAACTCCATTACGGTGTTTCAATCAATGTTGCAATGCCCATACCGCCCCCGATACAGAGTGACGCGATGCCACGCTTCAATCCACGGCGGCGCAGTTCGTGCGCAAGGGTCAGCGGAAGTCGCGCACCGGACATGCCAATTGGGTGTCCTAGCGCTATTGCGCCACCATTCACATTCACTTTCGCGCGATCCAATCCAAGAAGTTTTTCGCAAGCCAGGTACTGCGCAGCAAACGCCTCATTGATCTCGAAAAGGTCTATGTCTTTGATTTCCAGACCGTTTCGCTTCAATAGCTTTTCAATGGCGGCGACCGGACCCAGTCCCATTTGCTCGGGATCTACTCCCGTAACAACGCTATCGACGATGTATGCAATTGGCTGCAAACCCAATGCGCCTGCCTTTTCTTCGGACGCCAGGATCAGCGCGCAAGCACCATCGTTGATACCAGAACTATTGCCTGCAGTAATTGTGCGCGTCCTTTGCACAGACTTGAGTGATGCCAACTTACTGACTGTCGTACCAGCTCTGGGGTGTTCGTCCGCCTTGAAAAATCCTCTGCCTGGAACTTCAATTGGGTCAATTTCAACATCGAACTTGCCTTCCTTAACAGCTGCAGCCGCGCGCATGTGGGAGGTGAAGGCAAACTCGTCCTGTTCTTCGCGCGAGACATTGTAGGTGTCTGCAAGCCTCTGCGCAGTTCCCGGCATGTGCGTGGTCTTAGTATCCCAAAGCAAACTAAGTGGTACCAAACCGTCGTCGGCAAGCGGTGCCCCGAGCACAACGCGTGGACCAAATTTATTGCGCGCCTGAAATCCCTTCCATCTCAAAGAACCCGGCAGTATATAGGGAACTGTGGACATCGACTCAACACCACCAGCCAGATAAAGATCTCCGTTGCCTAACTGGATATCCTTAGCGGCCAGATTGACCGCTTCCAAACCAGAACCACATTGTCTTTGGACCGTCATGGCCGGAATGCTGGCTGGAAGACCGGCATTCAAAGCAGCGAATCGAGCGGTGTTTGGCGTATATGCGGATTGGTATCCATGTCCAAGGATAATGCCATCGATGTCATTCGGGTTGACCCCGGATTTCCTTATAGCGTTAACCATAGCGTGCTCAGCAAGTTTGTCGGCAGTAATTCGGCTCAGCGATTTACCGAAGGTTCCAATAGGGGTCCTACTACCGTTTATTAGACATACCCGACGCATTGTAGCCATACGTGTTTCCTTGTTGATCAGGACCAATATCGTTTCTTCTAGACCGGGCGGCGCATGGCGCCGCCCCTACAGCAGCCCGTACAGCCGACGTCCCCGGAACGCACATGACACTGTGAAAAACAATACAATCATAGCCCGATGTGCGCTCCGGTAATCCCGTATTACATCGTGGCTGAGTGTAATTTGTTTCGCGTTTTCATGAGCCTTTTGATCGCTTCAAAAATGAGCCGATAATGCGTTTTAACCCTTTCAGTCTCTCGGAAACATTACCGTGCAAAAGTTCAACGCCACCGATTATGTAATCTCTGCTGTTGACGCCATAGGGGTAATGCCAGTCTTGAACACGCTGATTATTGATACCAATATTCTTGACATACACAAGATCTCTCAATTCCGCCGCTGAATGCATGCGACCATACCCACTCTCTTTGATTCCACCCCAAGGGGCATCGGGACTGACATGTGTGTACAGTCCGTCATTTATCCAGACGACTCCGGCTTCAATTTGCCTAGCAATTTCTTCTGCATGACCTATGTCTTTCGACCAAATCGAAGCCCCTAAACCGAGCTTGCTGTCATTCGTTAAAGCAATCGCTTCGGCTTCATCAGCCACTTCAATGATCGGAAGCACCGGTCCAAAAATCTCTTCTTGCACCACGCGCATCGATTGTTTGACGCCACCAAGTAAGGTTGGTTCGAAAAAGTAACCGCCCAAATCACGACGTATTCGGCCGCCAGCCAGGATGGTGGCACCTTGAGACACCGCCTCGTCAATTTGTTCTTTAATGCGCAGAAGCTGCGACTCATCGATTAGCGGTCCAATATCTGTGTCGGGAAGCATTCCATTGCCAAGTCTTAGGCGCTCTGTCAACTCAACAAGCCTGGAAACAAGCTGCGCTGAAATGGAGTGCTGCACATAGAGTCGTTCAATAGAAGCGCAGGCCTGACCGGCATTAGTGAACGCACCCCAGACAATCGGCGAGGCAATTAAGTCTACGTCCGAATCAGCCAAAACAATCGCCGCGTGCTTACCTCCTAGCTCTAGCGTTACGGGAAGCAGTTTTTTCGCCGCCAAACCGGCTATTGCTCGACCGCCTTCAACTGAACCGGTAAACGCAACGCGATTGATCTTCGAGTCGATCAAATATTGCACTTCTTCGCGATCGCCCTGCACAAGCGAGACCAGTCCATCCGGGAACTTCGCCTCCGAAAACAACTCAATGATCGCCTCGGCAACCAAGGCTGTTTTCGGTGAGGGCTTCAGAACCACGGCATTGCCTGCTGTCAACGCCGCCAGCATGGTCGAGACCGGAATGGAAAAAGGATAGTTGAAGGGTGAAATGACGGCGATCACACCCAGCGGTTCATACAAGTTGTAAGACCGCTTGCCCGGCATAAAAAGCTCATTCAGGCGAACTTTTTCGGGCACCAGCCAATGCTTGGCGTTTTCTTGCAGCCAACGGCAAGTTTCCAGCACACCGAAGATTTCTGAGACGATCGACTCACATAGCGGCTTGCCCGTTTCTTTGGTGATGGTCTCGGCAAGCTGGTCCTTGCGGCTGTATACGACCTTGCGAAAGCGACCGATGTAATCCAGACGCGTGCCAAGCGGCAAAAGGCGCCACTTCAGAAGGGCTTCTTGCCCCTTTTCAACCGCGCGATCGATTTCTTCGCGTGAACTTATCTTTACCCTGCCAAGAACTTCCGTGGTTGCAGGATTTATCGACGTTATATAGGTGTCAGTGTGATGAGTGATCTGCATCTAACGATTAGATCCGATACTGGTTACCAAGGTACAGATTATGATGTGTGTGCCAAAACGCCATCGGCGCGGGACAAAGGGTGCTTTTCAACAGCTTCTGGTATCTGATTTTTTTACCGTCGGTGGTCTTAATCTACTGGCGGGCACCGCGCGTGATGCGCACTGCTTTGTTGGTGATAGCCAGCTACATCTTCTATATTAGCTGGAAGCCGATTTACGGTCTGCTTATATTTGGCATGACCCTGGCGAATTATCTCATCGGGTTAGCCCTAGAGCGCTATCCCGCGCGCAAGAAACTAACCTTATTCATCGGTATCGGGCTGAACCTCCTGTTGCTCGCTTACTTCAAATACGCCTATTTCGGTTGGGGCATGGCACAGTGGGCGAGCCAAGGTCATCTGCCGAATTTGACACTCGAGATCATTTTGCCGTTAGGGATCTCCTTTTTTGCGTTTGAGTTCATCCATTACATCGTTGACGTCTACAAAGGCGACAAGCCCGTCAAGAAGTTCTTGGATTTCGCGCTCTTCGCCAGTTTCTTCCCCACTCAAATCGCCGGCCCCATCAAGCGCTTCCAGGACTTCATCCCCCAACTTAGCAAAGACACTAAGTTCAATTTATCAATGCTAGATGACGGCTTGAACGAAATTGTGTTCGGACTTTTCAAGAAAGTCGTGATCGCCGATAATCTCTCGGCAATCGCCCAAAGTGCCTTCACGCGCCCCGATCTGCTATCCGGAACTGATCTCTGGCTTGCAACTTACGCATTTGCTTTCCAAATCTATTTCGATTTCTCCGGTTACACCGACATCGCGCGCGGGTCAGCACGGCTGCTGGGATACAACGTTCCACCAAACTTCAATCTGCCATATCTAGCCACATCAATAACGGATTTCTGGCACCGCTGGCACATGTCACTATCTACGTGGTTGCGAGATTACCTGTTCTTGCCGCTGGGCGGAAGCCGGGGCAAAACGAAACTCTTCACCTGGCGCAATCTCATGCTCACCATGGTCCTCGGGGGACTGTGGCATGGCGCTGCTATGCACTTCATCATTTGGGGCGCCTATCAGGGTGTGATGCTGATTCTGCACAAAGAATTCAAGACACTTACGGACAAAATTCCAGCGTTGGTAGCTGCTAAGAAAAGTGCTGTCGGTCACGCTTTGGCAATCGTATTCACCTTCCACCTCGTTTGCATCGGTTGGGTCTTCTTCCGCGCCGAGACACTTACAAGTGCGCTGGAAATCATTCGCAAACTACTTTTCTTGGACTTCTCCCAGTCCTTAGCCGCGCAAATGTCGCTATCCATCGTGAATACGACTGACCCTGTTCTGTTCATGATCTTGCCATTCATAGTCGCTTTGTTATTCGCCGGACAACTCATTGCACTTGCCCAGCAAAAGTACAAGGTCGTGATACCGCGAGCAATGCAAGCGGTCTACATGGCGGCGTTAATCGGCTTACTTCTCGTCTTTTCACCTGATTCATCCCCCAAATTCATCTACTTCCAATTCTAAAAGTGCCAACAGAACACACCTCTACCACCATCAAGAAGACAACACTGGCGACATCTACCGCCATGTGGACGGTGGCGTTGTTGATTGGTGCTAACGCTGCACTGCTGTGCACGAAGCCTTTGGCGTCCGTCGATCCAGAAGCGCTACCGGCGGCTCGCACCTGGGTTTGGTGGGCAACGAAAGAATATACCGAGCTTAAGAAGGCACCGGATGTGGTGCTGCTGGGTTCTAGCATGTTGATGCATCCGATTGCCCGCGTAGACGCAGACCTCTTGAACCAGGACTTGAACTACGTTCAGCACCACCGCTCCAACTACATAGAGCAAGCCCTGACAAAAGCTGGATTTAAGACCGATGTCTGCTACAACTTCGCGCTTCCAGGCGGGATGATTTCCGACAACTACATGGTCATGCGCGCTCTCATGACGCAGAAGCAAAAACCGAAAGTCGTTGTTGTTACGGTTAGCATGCGCGACTTCATGGACAACCAGGTTAAGTGTGTGGGAGCAACACAGGCTTTCAAATTCCTTTCCAGATATACACCAATAGATGATCTGGTGGAAATCTCGATGCCTCAAATCTGGCAGCGCTTCGACTTTCTGGCGAAGAAAGACATCTACCTCTGGGGCAAGAAACTAGACCTGCAGGTCGTCCTTTCTGAAAAAACGAAAAATGCATTGGCTCCGACCTTCGCTTCCCACTTCAGCAAATCCCGACTAGCAGAGGCTGATCCGGCAAAGAATCTGCCGATCAACTTGCGTTCGGAAGTCGAGTACTTCCCTGTTCGAGCTCACGAACCGGTTACCTGGAACGACAATAGAGCCGAATACAGCAGACGCTACCGCACAGCCAATGAAAAATTGTTTGATGTAGAAGAGTGGTTCATGCGCAAAATGTGCGACATGGCACATGAACGCAACATTGAGATTATGCTCGTGAACGTTCCACTTACTCCGGACAATCACGCCTTAATGCCAGCTGGCAGTTACGAGAACTATCGCGCTCGCCTGACAAAACTAGCGAAGCAATATGATCTCCCCCTGGTAGACCTTGATGGCAAAACAGAGTTCGTCAAGACTGACTACTACGATACCGCACACATGAATGGCACAGGCGGCAAGAAAATGGTTGATGCCATGGTCAAGTGCCTTACTCGCGAGCCAAAGCTCATTACAGCGCTACGTCAAAGTAACAACACTGAAAAGCAAGTGGCCGGAACCGGCGGAACAAAGTAACAGAGAGCCACTTTGCTCCGCAGTTAACTCTCTCATTGCAGTAATCCGCGACCGCGAAGGATCGCTTGCTGGCTGGAACTCATGTTCTCCCTCAGACGCGTTTGATCCATCTCCCCGAGCTGAGCAGGAGTCAACACCTGCAGCTGGTTATTGGTCATGCCGTTGGGCGGCAGATGCCGGAACGACTCTGGCGGAATTGCCGCGAACTGAGCTGGCGTCAAGACCCCGACATTTCGTATTAGCGCCAGCTTCATAGCAAAAGCGCTACTACTAGTGCCTCTAATTGCTTGGATCTCAGCAATTGTGCGAGACCGCAGTTCCCATGCGTCTTTGGCAAAGTGTTGAAGCTGTCCGACCTGTTCAGCCGTTAAAGAACGTAACTGTCCTGGCTCAAGATGCGAAATGTTGCTTCTGACAAAGTCATTTACATCTGCAAGCGGAATCTGACGCATTAAGTTGGGCGACATCGTCGAGCATTGCTCGGGGCTAAACTCATGGCTGTAGCTTGCGTTTAACAATGCTTGAAATTTTTCTGGCCCCATTGCTTCCATTTGCGGCCCGGTTATAGCGCGCCTCAGGTCTATTGGAAATGCGCTTATTTCCTGCGCACTAAAAGATGCAAGTTGGGCTCCAGTAATGCTCCCAATTTGATCAGGAGCAAGGTGCGTCAGCTTGGCCTTAAGCTGCTCTGGGCTGAGTTGCGCGACCTGCTCCGAAGTCATCCTGCGCACCGCTAGCATTTCCTTCGCCTCGGAAGGCAGTCCTGCGGTCTGCGCCTCTGTCAGCCCTCTGCTTTGAGCCGAACTAAAGCCGGCAATGCCGTAACGACCCATAGCTTGTATCTGGGTTGGAGTGATCGCGCTTACCTGTTCGGTACTCAATGCTCGAACGACCCCTCTAGAAAAACTAGCAACAACTTCCGGTGACAACCCTGCAACTTGTTCCTTCGTCAGGGCCTGCATTTGCTCAGGTTTGAATTTGTCGATTCCACTGCCAGCAGAGACAATCCAACTTCCTGGTCCTATTCCCCACCCCTTTTTATCATTACCAGGGTCAGCTCTCCACATTTCCACACGCCTGGTACAACTCAAAAGACCGTTGATTTGAGCAGGTGAAAGCATCTGCAGCCGATCGGCAGGGATGTCGCCAAGGTCTCTCCCATCAGTTTCTCTGAGTCTTTCCGGCGACAGTGCGCGGAAATTTTCAGCGCTCATTTGAAGTAGGTTGGAGACCGGATTGCGCACCATCGTATCTTGTACTTCAATCCTCTGACCCCGCTTATTTTCTAGGACCTCGCGGCCCCCTTCGATCGGTTTACCAGGTCGACCATCGCCAATGGCTGTCCCGCCTTTGGAACCAGCACTGGAAGGCTGCTCGTCTGATTTTTCAAACAATTGGCCGGCACTATTCTCTAAAAACACAACTGGTAGTGATGGCGTTATTTGTCTATGGTTTGCAACTTCAGTTGGACGGAGCATGTCGTTAATGTCGACATTGAAATTCTCATCGAACAATTTGTTCGAGTTCTTCTCGCTGCTCTGCCTTGCAGCCACTTCGTTGAAATCTTCTTGTCTTGCAAATGAGCTAAGACGCAACGCTCTCACTTGTACGCACGCCACCGCATCGTGTCTACGCACGAGCACCGCTGCATTATTATGCAACGGCGTCTGTAGGTGCACGTCTGACCAAGCTATGGACGTCATTCGTGCACCCTGACGTCCGAGAAGCGCGCGAGGATGGCCCATGATGAATCGGCCGCAATCATTAGTACTTCTACGGTCCCTGCAAATAAAGCTAGCGATAACCTCCGCCTGCCTGCACTGTCTAATGAACGACATAAGACATCCGGCATCTGGACTACAGATGAAACACCGGACGCCGAATTTGCCCTGCTGCCACGCATCAGACATGCATTGAAAAGGGCTTATCGATCAAGATAAGGTCGCTTATCCAATAAATTCCCAATAACTCACTCAGAGCAAGAAAACCCAAAACAAAGCCCCTGCACCAACCCAGTGCCTTGCTAAACAGCTCAGAAGCTGTTGCGATAGTTGGCTTGCTATGTGGTTCTTGTTCACGTGAGCTGCGGAATTGGTTTACGTCACCACTGCTCGAAGGCTTAGCGTAAGCACTTCAGCTGGCATTTTCGGCTCGAACAAACAACTCTTAATCCCACGCCAAAAGCGGGGTAGAAGGAAAGAACTATGTCAAAAGCAACGACGGTCAAGCCTAAAACCCTGAAAGAAACTCAGTTAAATCGCATGGGGGACCTGCTGAAAGAGATGGGCGTTAAGTACGAAGTGCAAATCTGGGATACCGAGAAGCCAAACGAACGCCAATCCAACTACCAACCGGGAGACGTCTCGATTACCATAGACAGTGGTTCAGGCTACAGCGACTTTGTCTGCCGGTTCGATTTCGATGTGAACGGTCAAGCGAAAGAGTACGCTTGCTTTCGGTAATTGATGCAGCGGGCGGCCGTCGTCTTGTGACCTAGCTGCCGACCGCATTGGTCGGTAGCCCAAACATGTTTTCGGGCGAGGTGATAGCGTCATCGACACGAGGTCGATTAAATTGATTAGACTCAGTCTCAGAGCACCTCCACGCTCTGTCTCCGCGTAAAAGACTCATCGAGTCCGCCCG
>JADYXS010000286.1 GCA_021772155.1 Candidatus Obscuribacter sp. | reverse complement strand
GTCTGATAGCGATCATCTGCAGATTTGGCCAGCGCCTTTGCCACCACATCGTCCACGCGAGTAGGGCAGCCGAATCCGGCCAACGCGCTGGGTGCCTTTGCTTGCTCAGTCAAATGTTTGTGCATCATCACAAGTGGTTCTAGCGCAAGGAACGATGGCTCTCCGGTCAGGCAGTTGTAGAGGATACAGCCTAGCGCGTACACATCGGAACGACCATCGGCTTCGTTCCCAGTACACTGTTCCGGGCTCATACAATAGATGCTTCCGATTACATCTCCGGTTTGCGTCAACTTCTGATAGGAGGCATCGGCACCCAGCCACTTCCCCAGTCCGAAATCAACAACCTTTACTTGATCGATATCCGCCGCCTCTTTGGCGAGCAATATGTTTCTTGGAGTCAAATCTCTGTGCACCACGCCCTGATCGTGTGAGTGCTGCATTGCGTGGGCAACTTGGATGCAGATCCTGATGGCGCGTCGCCATGGCATCGGACCAACCCGCAGCATATCGGACAGAGATATTCCGTCAAAGAAGTCGACACAAGTGTAGAAGCTTCCTTCCCACTGTCCGAATTTGTAGCAGCGAAGAATGTTTGGGTGTTGCAACAACGAAATGAGGCGCGCTTCGCGTTGGAAGCGTTGTTCACTATTCAGGTCTTGCTCCGCGCCAATGTGCATCAACTTCAACGCGACCTCGCGTTGCAGGTGTAAGTCTAATGCTCGATACACCGTCGCCTGAGCGCCGGACCCAAGGGAGCAAACGATTTCGAATTGTCCGTCAACAATCGTTCCGACCTGCAGCATTGTTCCCCCCACCGTTTCTTTCCCGCGCCTGTGCGGTTTTAAGCAATTAGCGAATAGATCGGGTTCTATTTTGAGCAGCAGATTCGTTCCACACAATCTTAACCGGCTCCCTATACAGTATCTGTATTCCAACTGGCGAGGGTTCTGGGCATGACGGAAGTTTTTCACTACAACGAAACATAACGGCATTCCCGAACCGATTCTTAAGACAATGACAGTAGGCGATGCAATACATTAAATAGGCAAAGCCGCCCGATCCCGCAAGTAAGGCCACCTGAGGTCCCCTAAAAGGCAGGTCTTGCACCAGAAGAGTCAGGAGAACGTTACGTTCACCTGACTCTTTTCTTTGATCAAGGCTTTGATCTCAGTTTCTTATGGATTACATGTAACCAGATGCGGTGCGGTCGGTGATCAGCAGATCGATTTGAAGATGATTCGGATCTGCATTCTGTCAAGGCGATTCGGGATTCTTTTTCCGGTCAGTTGCAGCTAACTTTTTTTTCGCTTCGACTCCCTCTAGACTTTTGCGGGTGTAGTTCAATTCGGCCTCGAAACTCCCCGTTGGGCTGGAATTGGCCATCATTGCAAACAGTCTGAAAGACTCATTGTAATCGGTTATTGCCTCGTCGAACCTTCCTTCCAACGCGTTGAGATGCCCCATCTCCCTCTTGATACATGCAACGTCGGATGTAGCCGGATATCGTCGAATCAACGTGTCCAGAAACGCATGGCACTCCGTAAACCTCCCATTTTGTCGCATCAATTCGCTGCGTAGCATGTCGCGCCAGATACAATAGTCCTTCAATGAAGGAGGGATGTCTTCAATGGAGTCCAGCAGTACAACAGCCTCCTTGGCACTTGCCTTGCTAGTGATTACTAGCTTGGTAAGCAATATCGTTGCTCTAGCAATGCGAGACGCTTTTTCTTCCGGTGTTAGCATTTGATCGGCTTTGAGATATTGCAACGTGCGTCGATACTCCAATTCAGCTTGACCTTGCTGCTTGTTTTCCTCTAAGCAAATTGCCCTATGTATCGAAGCGTCAACATGGATCGTAACTTGGCGCCTGGTCTTGACCGGTAATGCAATGAGCATTTCGGCTAATACGAGGCGTTTTGCGTGATCCTTCGTTATCATCTCTGGGACGTGCACAACCAATTCTTCGGCGGTGCGCGCCGGATCGTGATGGAAATGCTTCAGAACATCAATTCCACTTGCCGGTCCTGAAATAAGTGCTGTGACCAGCGCCAGATGCGCAACGCATCCGGAAATTTCATTGGCAGGTAAAGACGCGTCATGCAGTACATTTAAGAAGCATATTCGGGCTTTTTCATAGTCTTCCATTTTCCAGTATGCCTGGCCCATGGCATAACTTATTCGCCCTTGTATCAAGTGCGCGCTGCCACCGCCAGCGGTGGCGGCGCGATTTAATGCCCGCACAGCTTCAGGATAACGCTCTATTGCTATGAAGGATTCTCCCAACATGTACTCCATTTCTTGGCGGTCCACCGCCGAAGAAATGCCTTCGATTGAACGCGAGCAATCCATAAGTAGAGATAAGCGGCGCGGATCTTTAGCCGGCAATTGCGATGCCGTCTTTAAACTGCTCACTCCATAAGCAATGTGATTGGGCGGAATCGACGCCATTGTTCTCAAGCATCGTTCAACTACTGGTGCTTTCAACGCATTCAAATCCGGTCGGTCAAGATCACTGCAATACTTAAACAACTTTGCTAAGCGCACAACTTTGCTTTGATCTTGGGTAGTGTCGAATATGTCGAGCCCCTTTTTCACATATTTTGCACGAAGCGACTCGTCCAGCTTCGGGACAATGGCGAAACATAATTCGCAAACACCTTGGTTGCGACAATTCGAGGGTATGGCCGCCAAAGTGAGTGAGGCCAGGCGGTTTAACTTGTTGGGCGGCATCGCATGGGGAGAGTGGGACAGTGCCAGGAGCGTTTTAAGCGCCATCAGACTACCGTGCGACGTGTCACCATCCGACGAAGGACGGCCTCTATCACTTCGGGAATACAGCATGACGGCCTCGGGTGTGCAAACATTGGACTGCTCGGCAATGCGAGCGCCGTGCATGGCTATGTCTGTTCGATCCGTCTGACTCAACGGCGCGCGGTCGCTCACTAACTGCGCCGCTACCCAGCATGCTGTGACCGGATTGGACAGTGGCAGGAGTGAACATACAATTTGCGTTTTGAACAATGCCGCTGAGAGCAGGAAAATACCTGCGGCAATCCCGCAAACTACCAAAACGTGATTTGTGAGCCGTGGACGATGGGCCGAAGTGAAACTGTTGGTGGCAGCGCTTAATCCTTTCCCTTCCAGGACAGCCTCCAAATCCGAAGCGAACTCAGCCATCGTCTGGTAACGATCGTCTGGAGATTTGGCCAGAGCCTTTGCCACCACTTTGTCCACTTGAACCGGGCAGCCGGATCTGGCAAGTTCACTGGGTGACCGCGCCTCTTCAGCAAGATGCTTTTGCATCATTACAAGGGCGTCCAGCGCAGCGAATGGAGCCTCTCCGGTCAGGCAGAAATATAGGATGCAGCCAAGTGAGTACACATCGGAGCGACCATCTGCTTCGTTTCCAGAACATTGTTCTGGACTCATACAATAAATGCTGCCGATAATATCGCCGGCTTGGGTGAGTTTTTGATATGAAGCGTCATTGCCAAGCCACTTTCCCAGCCCGAAATCAACGATCTTCACTTGTTCGTGATCGACACTTCCTTTGGAGATCATTATGTTGCTCGGCGTCAAATCTCTATGCACAACGCCCTGCGCGTGTGCGTGTTGCATCCCGTTTGCAACTTCAGCGCAGATGCGGAGGGCGCGGCGCCATGGCATTGGTCCATCCCTCAGAACGGTGGCCAGAGATGTTCCATCGAAGAAGTCCACACAAGTGTAGAAACTTCCTTCCCATCTGCTGAATTTGTAGCAGCGAAGAATGTTTGGGTGCAACATTAATGAGATGAGCCGCGCCTCCCGCTGGAAGCGCTGTTCGCTCTCTACGTTCTGCATTGCGTTGAGATGCATCAACTTCAGAGCGACAGTGCGCTGCAGGTGTAAGTCCACTGCCCGATACACCGTCGCCTGGGCTCCAGACCCAATGGAGCAAACGACTTCGAATTGTCCATCTACAACCGTTCCGGCCTGCAGCATAGGTCCCCCTACCCTCTCTTGCCCGTGCCCTATTTGTCCTAAGCGAGAACCGACGCTGATGCCCCAATCGTGTCACAACTCGTCCACGTGATCTTAACTGGCTCACCGTACTGTGTGCGTATTCCAGCTGGCAAGGTGAACGTACGATGGACAAACTCAGAGAAACGGTGCAATTGGGCTCGCAGGTGGCAGCCCAGGTAGCGAAACTTCTTGAACATGCAACCGAGTGGGAAGCCATACGAGTGGAAATGTCGACCTGTGCTGATTTAACCGAAGTATTGCCGGACGTGGCGATATTCTGCTCCGACTAGCTTGGTCCATCAGTCATAGGTGTCCGGGATTGGGAATAACTTCAAAATCCGGTAAACGTATGGGCGGTGAGGG
>JADYXS010000285.1 GCA_021772155.1 Candidatus Obscuribacter sp. | reverse complement strand
GCAAGTGTCTTGGTTTGAACGTTGGAACTTGGCCATTTTGTACTTGAGCAAGCGATCTTTGTTGCGGATGCGAACTTCGCTGGCGCTGATGTACTCAACTACGCCTTCCGTATCGTGCTCATAGACCACAACCATCCCGGAGTCGCGAGCAGAATGCTTCTCGATGCCGGTTGTGACAAGTGCGCGCTCAGTTTTCACCAACGGTACAGCTTGACGTTGCATGTTTGAGCCCATCAACGCTCGGTTAGCGTCATCGTGCTCAATGAACGGAATCAATGCTGTTCCGACGGAGATGATCTGAATCGGGCTGACACCGATGTAGTCAACTTGCTCCGCTGGAGTTTCCAAAAACTCTGCTTTGTAGCGCACCGGAATCAGATCGATCAGGAAGTTTCCTTTTTCGTCGACCGGTACGTCACCTGGAGCCACGCGGTATTTATCTTCTTCATCGGCAGTGAGGTAGTGAACTTCGTCCGCTACGATGCCGTTGATGACCGCGCGATACGGTGTTTCAATGAAACCGTATTCGTTGACTCGAGCGTGCGTGGCAAGCGATCCGATAAGACCGGCGTTCGGACCTTCAGGCGTTTCTACCGGACAAATTCGTCCGTAGTGAGACGGGTGAATGTCGCGAACCGCAAATCCAGCGCGCTCACGAGATAGACCGCCGGGACCCAATGCGGAGATACGACGTTTGTGCGTCAATTCTGCAAGCGGGTTGGTCTGGTCCATGAACTGTGACAACTGCGACGATCCGAAGAATTCACGAATTGCAGCCACCAATGGTTTTGTATTTAAAAGATTGGCAGGTGTAAGTGAATCGGCATCTTGCAGAGTCATTCTTTCTTTTACGATACGTTCCAATCTGGAAAGACCGATGCGGAACTGGTTCTGCAGCAGTTCTCCGACCGAACGAATACGGCGGTTGCCGAGGTGGTCGATGTCGTCCACGTGGCCTTCGTCGTAGTGAAGAGCAATCAAGTAGTCAACTGCAGCGACGATGTCTTCGCGACTAAGAGTCCGTTGAGCTTCCGGTACTGACAGGCTCAACTTGCGATTGAGTTTGTAGCGACCTACTTTGCCCAAGTCATAGCGCTTGTCATCGAAGAAGCGGCTTTCCAAAATCGATTGACCGCCAGCTACGCTGGGCGGATCGCCTGGACGCAGTTTGCGGTAGACCTCGATAAGAGCGTCTTCACGTGTTTTGGTGTTGTCTTTATCGAGAGTCTTCTTAAGGAAGTCGCGATGACGGAAGAGTCCTTCCATTTCGGAGTCGTTGTAGCCGAGCGCACGGATGAGCGTGGTGGCAAGGAGCTTCCGGTTTTTGTCGATCTTGACGTAGATGACATCATTGACATCAGTTTCGAACTTCAGCCAAGCGCCACGGTTGGGGATCAAGGTAGCGCTAAATGTGCGCTTGCCGTTAGTATCCACTTCACGCTTGTAGTAGATACCTGGGCTTCTGACAATCTGCGAAACAATGACTCGTTCGGCGCCGTTAATAATGAACGTGCCGCGGTCGGTCATCATCGGGATATCCCCGACGTAGATTTCTTGTTCCTTGATTTCACCAAGCTCGCGGTTGACCAGGCGCATTTGTATGCGCAGCTTCTTGGTGAAGCTGGCATCCATGGCCCGAGCGTCTTCCGGAGTTTTTGGTTTATTTGGCTCGGTGTGGTCGTCAAACGTATAATTCGACAGGAAGTGTAACTCCAACCTGCCGGTATAGTCTTTGATTGGGCTGAAAGCTCTTAGCTCTTCGCCAAGGCCTTCATCTACGAACCACTTGAACGAGCTTTTTTGAATTTCGGCCAGGTCCGGTAGGTTCGCGAAACGGGAACCGACCCCGAACGTCCGGACGCGGTCAGGAACTTGTAAAGCCATTGATTACCTCGAAAACTGGTTATGGCTGGGCAAAAACAGCAATTTTCCAATTAAATGGACAGATGTGGAAACATCCTATCGCACATATTAATGTTGGAGCGGATAAAACGGCTCGGAAAGTGGTACATTCCGAACCTATAAGATTTGTTTTATACTTGGCGTCCGGAAAAGCCCATTGCCCGGGCTTTTCTGACTGTAAATTTCGCCTAATCTACTTCTTGCATCTTAACCTATTATGTCGTTCAATTGGCACAAGCTGCTCGGCAGGCGTGCTAACAATATAGCGGGGATGGTCCACTGCTGGTGTGGTGTGCGGTCTTCAAAACCGTTGTGGGGCAGATTAAGACTGTCCCGGGTGGGTTCGATTCCTACGCATCCCCGAGGTTTTGGGCAGTTGAGAAGAAGGCGCAGTTGAGCTGCGCCTTCTTCGTTATACACAGATAGCTGCACAGCTTAAAAATGGGTGGACAGCTCAACTGTTACAGCTGGGCTGCTGGGCATTTCCCTGGACACATTGCAGCTACGCCCTCAGCCCAGTTGCACCAGGCTTTTAATGATGAAGATGCTGTTTGTGGTTCTGGCGGCTGGCTGTTCTGCTCAGGTGATGTGGTGCAGTTGGTGTTGTTGCCCTTGTGTTGTGACGGGTGGGGGTTGGCGTTGCAAGGGGCTCTGGCTTCATCCCCTGAACGAAGAGCCATGCGCCGCCACCAACTATCAAAATACAAAGAAATGCTACAAAGGCGTTGAATTCAAAGTTGTCCCACCAGAAATCCCATTTCGCGTCGCGCTCCAGAAGCTCAAACCAGTCGCCATCATTCGCTATGGTTTTTAGCAAAATGACTACCAGAGCGATTAGCCCAATCCATTCCATTTGTCACCAACTCCTGAATGCTAAGCAAAGGATAGCAAGGAGCATCTTGACAACGCCTTGCGTTCAAGCTTTCTTAACATTGGGGGTTGTTTGCCTGATCAAAAAATGCGCCGGTTGGCAGCCTGGGCTTTGGTTGTTGACCGGACAAATAATGAATACAGTAGTCCACGTGCAGTTTTCGCTGTCGTGTTTTTATAAGGACGATAGACGGTTGCTATTGGCTACTACTTGACGTACTTGCGCCCTTCTTGCTGGAAACCTGTCGCCTTGCGAGCGTTTTTAGGCGTTGATCCGCGAACCTCATCCAGCGTGTTGATGACTGCGCCGCAGTCCGCGCAAAGCGGACGCTCGCCGGCCCAGCCTGCCTTCAGAACGTGCCCGTAAGTGGTGCACTGGTAGACCTTCTTTGCCGGGGTCGCCAACATGCCTTTAAAGGTGCCTGCAAAGCCTTCCCATAATCGGGCAAAGAAGCGCAGCACCGAAACGCCGAGCTTGCCTTCTTCCTGCTGGGCGTCTTTCAGACCAGTGAGGTTCTCGGCAGTTACCTTGGGCGCGTCGACGTGTTGCCGCGGCTTCAAACCGCGGTGAGTCATTTTGGCCAACTCCTCAGGATCAAACTGAGAATTGAATCGATTTGCCATAAAACCAGTCCCTCTGCCAACTAATGCTATGTTCCACAGGCCTGCTGGTTTCTAACTGGAATAGCGCGCCACTGCTTGATAACCGCATTTTGGATGTTGATACTTTACAAAGTCGATAAGCGGCTTATAATCTAATTGGACTCAACTGTTCTGCCTAACGGCCTAGAAAGCAGCTCCCGTGGAATCGCGGCAGTCTCCCCAAATAAATCACGAATGGATAACTCAGTTTGCAGCTTACCTTGAGCTTGAACGGAATTATTCCTCCCATACTATTCGTGCATATGTAAATGACTTGAAGCAGCTAATGAGCAGCGATGCCTCCTCAGAAGCTGTGGTCCCACAACTCGATTTTTCGCCTCCGGAGAAGCCACTGACCAGCGGCGCCCTCGAAGCGGACAGTCTGCTCGAATATGTACGTTCCATCCAGGAGCGCTACAGTCGGCAGACAGTAGTTCGCAAGGTGTCAGCTATCCGAAGCTTCTGTCGCTATTTGCGGCGCGAACAGTTGATAGACGACGACCCGTCGAAGACGGTGCGCGGTCCGAAGCTGTCTCGACGGCTTCCTCCGTGCTTGGACAAGGAAGAGGTTGCCAGCCTTTTCGCTGCCACCGAGGCAAACGACGGCACGGAAGAAGGCAATCACAACAGTGTCCGCGACAGAGCCATTCTTGAATTGCTCTATGCAAGCGGCATGCGAGTAAGTGAACTTTGCGGCGCACGCGTGCAAGACGTCGATCTCGAAGCGATGGAAATGCGCGTCTTCGGCAAAGGTTCTCGCGAACGAGTGGTGTTGATCAACCAGAGCGCTTGCTCTTGGTTGGGACAGTATCTCGAAAAACGTCGTGAGAAGCGCACTCGCGCTGATTCTGGGCAACCGGCAGAGCTGGCACCAGAAGAGCCTCTCTTTGTAAGCCGCCAGGCGACTCCACTTTCCACACGTTCGGTTCACCGGATTGTGTTGAAGTACGCTCGTTTGGCTAATATAGACAAGGTCATCACTCCTCATACTTTGAGGCACAGCTTCGCCACCCACTTGCTTGAAGGCGGCGCTGACCTGCGTGTTGTTCAAGATTTACTCGGGCACTCAAGCATTAGCACGACGCAAATCTACACACACGTAAGTATGGAACGGTTGCGTCGAATCTACATCGCTAGCCATCCGCGCGCGTAACTACGCTTGTAGGGTGGCGTCATGCGTGACCCTGGTTAAACTTCATTGGGCGCAGCTGCGGCTGCGCCCTTTCATTTGGCGAGTATAATGACTGATGATTTAGGTTATGTCAGGGCGCGCTTGAGGCGCTCCATCCAAGAGAATTGTGAGCAGGCAAAAACGGGCGAGCAAGAGCAACTCAGCTGGCAAATCCGGCGGGCTTTTTCGCGGGCACGGTAAGACGATCCTGATTTTACTTTTCATTGCCGTGGCCTTGCCGCTCGGTTACGTCGGCGCTAAGGTCTATCAACAGCTCAAGGATATGCCCGACATATCGATCCTCGAGAAATACGAGCCGATCGAAGCAATCCAAATCTTTGATCGTCACGATCACTTGGTGTGCACGGTGGAAGGTGACGAAGATCGGCGGGTTGTGCCGCTCAATCAGATTTCGACGCAAATGCAACAAGGCATGCTTGCTGCCGAAGACCACCATTTCTACGAGCACCATGGCGTTAACCCGATGAGCATCATGCGCGCCACTTTAACCAACCTGCAGGCCGGAAAAGTTAAGGAGGGCGGCTCGACGATTACTCAACAGTTGATCAAGAACCTTTTCTTTGAAGATCAAGGACGCACGATGGATCGCAAGGTCAAAGAAGCGTTCATGTCTTATGAAGTTGAACGGCGCTACAGCAAAGACCGCATCCTCGAGATGTATTTGAACCAAGTCTATTTCGGCCATGGTGGCTACGGCATCGAACGGGCAGCCCAACGATATTTTGATCGCAGTGCCGCTTCTTTGTCGCTAGCTCAGTCCGCATTCTTAGCCGGTTTGGTGAAAGCTCCGTCTGAATTGGGCAACCCGGCCAATCGGAAATCGGCTTTGGAAAGACAACGTGAAATTCTCGGAAAAATGGTCGAGTATGGCTATATAACTCAGGATCAGGCAACTAAGGCGGGTAAGGAAAAGCTTGTCTTTAAGCGCGCGACAAATTCTTTGCAGAAATTTCCTTTCTACATAAGCTACGTTCTGGAGCAGTTGCGCGGACGTTTTAGTGAAGCGGAAATGCGTCGGCAGGGCTTGAAGGTCTACACCAATCTGGATCCACAAGTGCAGGCGCTTGCTGAGAAGGTTTTGAATGAAGACCTATCGAAGAAGACCACTCCAAAAGGTGTAAAGCAGGCAGCTTTGGCTTGCGTCTCTGTCAGGGACGGTGCTATTCAAGCCCTAGTTGGCGGGGTTGGAAATTTCTGGACCAGTCAGTTCAACCGGGCGACAAACCCGCATACCGCAGGCTCTTCGTTCAAGCCGTTCGTTTATCTAACAGCTTTTTTGAAAAAGCAGTTTAAAGCAGACAGCGTGATCGACGACTCGCCGCTCACCATAAAGCAAGGTTGGGGACTTCCTGATTGGTCGCCGAAGAATTTCGATCACCGCTTTATGGGGAGAATAACTGTGCGCCGGGCTTTAACGCTTTCGCGTAACGTCCCGGCCGTGCGCATAGGCAAAGCAGTGGGAATTGACAATGTCATTGAAACGGCTCGGTTGGCGGGAATTACTACCAAGTTAGATCCAAATCTTTCGTTATCGTTGGGAAGTTCCGCCGTTACGCCGTTGGACATGGCCGGTTCGTATGCCACATTTGCTCGGGGCGGCATCGCCATCAAACCGCAAATTCTGCGGCGCATCGAGAATAATCGTGGTCAGGTTGTCGAGATGTTTGAGCCGCGTGTGGACAAAGTGTTCGATAGCGAAGCAGTTGCCAGTTTGAATGAAATTTTGCAAGACGTCGTGCGAGTTGGGACAGGCACTGCCGCGAAGCTGGCAGACCGACCGGTTGCCGGTAAAACCGGAACAGCTGACGCGGCTAAAGATATTTGGTTCGTTGGTTATACCCCCGATACGGTGACCGCAGTTTGGGGCGGCAATGATGAAAATCAGCCGATTCCCGGACACAACGTCACCGGCGGGGTGGTAATGGCGAAGATATGGAAGGATTTCATGTCTGCTTATTATTTGATGCGACCAACGCCGCCGGGCTCGTTCATGGCACCCAGTAAGCACATAAACGAATACGAGCCAGATCCAGCTGAAGTTGTTCCGGTAACTCCAGGCTTGCCCAAGCTAGTACCGTTAACGCCTTCTGTGGATGGTGATGCAGTAGATGGCGTGCCGGCGAACGGTGAGCAGTTTACCGGGGAAGGCGCACCGCCGCCTGGCGACAACCCCTCGGGGGCAATCTATCCACCTCCGGAGAATCGAGATTCTGCACCACTTCCGGCACCAAATGTGGTGCCACAATTTGCACCGCCGATCCCAGGTCCTGCAGCGCAGTCCCCGGCGCCCGGTTTGAACCCGGCAGTTCAATTTTCAAATAGCAAACTTCCGTCCCCGTCAGTCTTCGTTCCCACAAGTAGAGTTCCGCCCCCGTCAGTATTTGTACCTGGTGATGGACGTGCGAAGAAAACTATAATCAACGAAGACCCAGTGCCGCGCTATTCTTCTATCACGGACCCTTCCTATAGTCCTGGTCTGAATAAGAGACGCTTTGCACCAGCTGGTGCCGGAACCACCCCCCCGGCGGAATTTTAGAGCAGCGCATTGATGCGAAGTTTCTGACGGTAGCTCACGCTAGTAGTTTTTCACTGCGCTTTAAGCGAGGCAAAATTGCCGAAGGAATTGTGGTAATGCACGGCATTGATTTCGGCCGTTGGATAGGACTGTTGGGTATTTTTGCGATACTTGGCACCGCTTATTTGATGTCGAACAACAAGAAGGCAATTAACTGGCGCCTGGTTGGGTCTGGTTTAGCGCTTCAGCTGCTGATGGCGATTTTCGTTCTGAAGGTTGAATTCGGACAAGAGCTATTTCGCGGCATTGGCGATGTCATCACAGAGATTCTACATTTCTCCGATAAGGGCGCCGGCTTTGTCTTCGGACCTCTGGTAACTCAGCCGGAAAAGATGGTTGAGTTGTTCGGTCCGGTTGGCAATTATATATTTGCCTTTCGCGTTGTCCCGACGATCATCTTTGTTGCGAGCCTCGTGAGTATTTCCTACTATCTTGGAATAATGCAGAAGGTAGTGCAAGTGGTGGCACGAGTGGTGTCAGTCACTATGGGTGCCAGCGGTTCTGAAGCATTGTCGAACGCAGCCAGCGTTTTCGTCGGACAGGTCGAAGCCCAACTGCTCATCAAGCCCTATGTTCCTTCCATGACGATGTCCGAGTTGCTCGCTTCCATGGCCGGGTCCATGGCTTGCGTGGCCGGTGGCGTGCTTGCAGTCTATATCGGCCTTGGCATCAAAGCCTCTTATCTTCTGACGGCCAGCATCATGGCTGCTCCTGGTGCCCTGGTCATAGCCAAAATGGTTTGGCCGGAAACCGAAGAATCCAAGACAAAGGGAAGCGTGCAGGTTGAAGTTGTAAGGACGAACGCCAACATCATTGACGCTGCGGCGCACGGAGCATCGGATGGACTGCGCATCGGGCTTAACGTTGTGGCAATGTTGATTGCCTTCATTGCCCTTATCGCCATGGTTGATGCTGCCCTTGGTTTACTCGGCTTACAGCTCTATGCCTGGGGACTGCGCGCAGATTTAGTTGGACTGGACCTTGCGCAGCTCAAATTGCAAGATATCTTTGGTGTGATGTTCAAACCGATCGCGTGGATAATCGGCGTTCCGTGGGCAGACGCTCAGGTCGTCGGGCGACTAATGGGCGAGAAACTTGTCATCAATGAGTTTGTTGCTTTCACAGACTTGTCGGCGATGGTTAAGGGTCTAAGTAGTGTGCACATCAGCCCCCGGGCGGAAACAATTGCAACCTTTGCCCTCTGCGGGTTTGCCAACTTCAGTTCGATTGCCATTCAGGTTGGTGGCATCGGAGAAATTGCCCCATCCCGTCGCCAAGACCTTGCCCGATTAGGAATGAAGGCCTTGATATGTGGCACTTTAGCAAGCTACTTATCCGCTACACTAGCGGGATTGTTGACCGGCTAGTTACAATGATTGCCTCCCTTCGGGTATCGTTTGCCTGCCTGGGAGCGCCGGCGTCCCGCCGGCTTTTGACCGGCTGTAGTGGCACCATCTTGTTCTGTCATGCAGTCAAAATTTGCCTCTGCCGGCGGGACGCCGGCGCTCCCAGGGAAGCAATATGCGGACCCGTAGAACTTCGTCAGTACTAAAGGAAACCGTGTCGGACAGTTGAACATGAAAAACCTTAAAATCGTGATCTGGTGTGCTATTGCGATAGTAGGCGCGGGCTCGCTTGCTTATCTTGCCACCAATCAGCATGAACAAGTGAATGCAGTCTGGCTGCTGACGGCGGCGGTTGCCACCTTCGCAGTGGCATACCGTTTCTACAGCAAGTTTATCGCTGAGCGTGTCTTTGAATTGTCGGACGCGCGTCCGACTCCGGCACAGGTACTCAACGATGGCAAAGACTATGTGCCGACTCACAAGTCTGTTGTATTCGGGCACCACTTTGCAGCGATCGCCGGTGCCGGTCCCCTTGTGGGACCGATTCTGGCTGCGCAGTTTGGGTTTCTTCCAGGAACGTTGTGGATAATCGTTGGCGTGGTTCTAGCCGGAGCAGTCCAAGATTTTGTCGTGCTTTGCGCTTCCATGCGCAGAAACGGAAAGTCGCTCGGTCAAATGGCCCGCGAGGAAATCGGCCCGGTCGCTGGTGTCGTCTCGCTCATAGCCATTCTACTTATCATGTTGATTCTCATGGCCGTGCTTGCGCTGGTCGTGGTCAATGCACTCAAGTCAAGTGCTTGGGGGGCATTCACCTTACTGATGACTGTTCCAATTGCTATGCTCGTCGGCTGGTACATGAGGAGTATCAGACCTGGAAAGGTGATGGAAGGCTCGCTCATCGGCGTTGCTCTGACCATCGCAGCAGTATTTGTTGGACGTTATGTCGCCGAAGATCCAACGCTGTCGCCGTTCTTCACTCAAAGTGGTGTGGTGCTGGCGCTGGCAATTATGATCTATGGTTTCGTTGCCTCAGTGCTTCCGGTCTGGGTGCTGCTTGCGCCGCGTGACTATCTTTCTGCCTTCATAAAAATTGGCACGATTGGTGCGCTTGCAATTGGAATACTTGTCGTCCGCCCGAATTTGCAGATGCCACCACTTACGGTTTTTGTTGACGGAACCGGTCCCTTATTCGCCGGTAGCGTATTTCCATTCTGCTTCATCACCATTGCGTGTGGGGCGATTTCGGGCTTCCACTCATTGGTATCATCGGGCACAACGCCAAAAATGATTAGCCATGAATCGCATGCCCGACCGATCGGGTATGGCGCCATGCTGTGCGAAGCATTTGTGGCGATCATGGCCATCATTGCCGCGTCTGTACTGGAGCCGGGCACGTACTTCGCCATCAACAGCCCGGCTGGTGTCGTCGGTGTGGATCCGACCTTGGCAGCGGCGAAAATTTCTTCTTGGGGATACGCAGTTACGGCACCGGGAATGGCAGAACTTGCTCGTGGTATAGGTGAAACTACACTCTGGGGGCGCACCGGAGGCGGGCCTACTCTTGCCGTTGGCATGGCACACATTTTTTCCAGAGCACTAGGTTCGGAGGGATTGGCATTCTGGTATCACTTTGCCATCATGTTCGAAGCGCTGTTCATTCTTACCTGCTTGGATGCAGGAACGCGCGTTGGGCGCTTCTTACTGCAGGACTTCCTCGGCATGATTTGGAAGCCCCTGGGACAAACGGGATGGTATCCATCAATCATTTTGAGTTCATTTCTCATCGTTGCCGGTTGGGGCTGCTTCCTCTATCAAGGAATCATAGACCCGCTGGGCGGCATCAACAGCTTGTGGCCGCTATTCGGTATTTCCAATCAGCTACTTGCAGTGGTGGCACTGGCAGTTGGCACCACTGTCATTATCCGCATGGGCAAGGCTCGGTACAGTTGGGTGACGTTGGTGCCACTTAGTTTCGTGTTGACTGTCACCGTCACCGCCGCGTTGCAGAAAATCTTCAGCCCTTCGCCGAAGCTTGGGTTCCTGTCGCACGCTCACTCATTAGAACAAACCATCGCGGATGCCTCGCAGGTCTCCGCTGAGGTGTTGTTAAAGACCCGCACACTAATTTTCAACGACTATCTCGATGCGGCCGTTGCAGGCGTTTTCCTTTTACTTGTTTCAATTGTGGTTGTCTCTGCCGTTCTCTCATGGTTCAAGAAGCGTCCTCCCGGTGCCGCTACCGAGAACCTGGAGCCAGCGGCTGCCGGTGTCGGTCCGGATGCTGGTCCAGATAGTCCGATGCGCTGCTGCTAATCATTTCGTCCGGTGATGCTTATGGTAGGAGAGGCGCCTGTCCCCTCCCGCGGTTACGACAGAAGAGCACGATATACATTCACTAGCTAAATCTTCACAGCGATTTTGTTGATTACTGTGGCTTGATCGCGTTTTGTTTTCGCGGCGTCGGGTCGACTCGAAAATCAGAACGTTTTCGTGTTGGCAAGCCAAGGTTACGTTGTTCTAAGGCTGCTGGATCTGGTCCGCTTGCTGACTTTGAAACGGGCTGCAGGTCTTGCACGAGAGTGCATGTCAATTAGATCTGATAGCGATTTTAGAGATGGGCTTGACTACGCGTTTAATCTGGAAAACCCCGTTCTGCCCGCTGCCAAGCGTTGTTAATTAATGTATCGGTGATTATTATCATACACTTCCACACGACGGCAGGAGCCGGGAATCATGGGTACGGGATTAGGCATCTTCTGGATAGACTTTCTGTGCAAGCCACTCTACAAGGCGTTGCTGAAGCACCCTGAACTGGCCATTCTGTTGCTGTTTCTGATGTATTCCTACGTCGCGTACAAGTGTTTGCAATCCGCATACTTGGCGGATCGCTATTAGAAATTTGAACTTACTGTTGCGTCGATCCGTGGCGCAACTTCAGTGATTAGATTGATGCGTGGGTACAAGATACTGTGCTCTTACCGATTGCCGGAAGGGGACATTGCCTTCCCTCACGATTATCAACACATGCATGCCTAATCAACTGTCAATTCACCAGGACCAGGACGAAAGGGACCTTGATCGCGTCAAAGTCGCAGCTTACGCTTGTTCGATTCTCAGCGCGATATGGACAACTTTTCTGATGGGGAGTTATGTCTGGCAGGCTGGTCTAAGTCATAATTTGCCTTCAATTCTTATGGGCGCGTTCATCTTGCTAATGGGCAGTACCTACAGTTGGATCAACTTCAAGGCAGCGCAAGCTATTAGCCGGCGGAGGGACATCCACCTTGCTTATTTCGCTGCTGGAGTCAATTTGACGGTCTTTCCCATTGGCACGATTCTGTCATGGTACACATGGAACGTTCTATCCCGAACAAGCGTGCAGGAGCTATATAAGCGGGATTCGACGGACCAGCCGCTGAATCAAAAGCCCAAAAGAGGCAAGGCTGCGATTGCTGCTTCTGAAGCGGCACATGTGCCCTGGCACGAAGCAATAGAATCGGCCGATGACGCTGAAGAAACTATGTGGAAAGAAATTGAAGCCCGGGCAGACAAAAGCTCAACGGACGAATCAACTGACGGACCCGTCAGGCTTGTTTCCGGCGATTAAGAGTCTTAGTTGTGGTCGTCGCCGATGTACTCAGCTTTCGAAATCTTATCGTTGTACCAGGTAGCCAAGAATGTCGCTACCATAATGATTGATACGCTCGCCAGAAGACTCATAAGTGACTCAGTGCCTCGCAGAAGAACGAAAGTTTTATTTGCGGTCATCATATAGGTAGTTAAGTCGTTCAGGTCATACATTCAATTTCATTTAACAAGTCAAGTGAGTGGCGTCAGGAGCCAGCCCTCTCGGCGCCCGAAATTTGCCGTCCCTTCATGTTTCTAAATTGCGTACAATCAAGCTCCAATGAAGCATCATCGTCAAAGAAGAGGTCAGGTTTGCGGTATCTCCTACTCCTTGTGATTTCCAGCATCGCCCTGGGCTTTTGGGCGCCCCATTGTGCCGCTCAGGCAGGCAAGGGCGGCGTCTCCAGCAGCACGGTCGTAAATGCTCCCAAGGAAGCCGTCTGGGGCGTCCTGAGCGCAAGTGGGCATTTTGACGACCAAGTTCAATCGGTCAATGGACATGAGGCGATAGCCGAGCAAAAATTCAAGTCTTTACCATTCTTGGGCAACGCCACGGTTCTGGTCAAAGCGACAGCCACGCCTATGGAACAGATCGAGTTCAACATGATTGAATCCGACAAAATGAAGGCATTTTCGGGACTATGGAGAATTGCCCCGATTGACGATCACCATACGAGACTTCACCTGAAAATGAATGTCGACCCGGGGCTTCCCTTCCCAAAATTTCTGATTAATCAGTTTATGCTGGGAAAAGTGAAGAACCGACTAAAGAAGGTTAAGACACTCGCGGAGAAGCAATTGCATACGCCAGCACGAACTCCGAATGCATCTGCAAAAACACCGTGATCGTGTTCCTTCCGTTGCGCAGGACCAGCTGATTCTCAACGCGCTCAAGGGTAGTGTTACTTTCAAAGTCGGCCATGTCCAATAGCCCGCAATGGGCCTTGAAAGCTGTTTCTTTTGCCGACCAAAGCCGGGTCATCTCAATATAGCGCTGCTCTGTAGGGAGGCTTTGTAGAAAGTCTTGCTCAAAAGTTGAAAGGAACACTGTCTCGAAATTCTCTTCCGGTGCAAGCACCGGCTCAATATCGACGCCCGGATGCCCATCGTGTGCAAGCGTTGCAAGAGCCACTGCAATTCCTTGCGTGTGCGAGATCGAAATCAACACAGTAGGCAGGTCGGAATGTCCTTTTATGAAAGCTGAAGGAACCCGGTGGCTGTCATTCTCGATTTCAACATCGTGCGGACCGAGCTTCCGTCCGAAGCGCTCAAGCACAAGCTGACGAACAGCGTCCTTTGCGGCAATTCTTCCGAGCAGCCAATCGACGCGACGTTTCTCAGTTTTCAGTTTCTCTTTCCACTGCAAGCGTTCATGTCGCGTAAGAAGGTAGTCCAGGCACCATTCGACGATGGTCTCGTCTGACGGAAGTACCGACTGAAGGACTGCGACCAAGGTATGCGCTGCAGGAAATTTTCCGTGAGTCTCGACTTTTTCGCCAAAAAAGCTATTGATTGGATCTGCAATGAAGCGCTGCCACTGTTGGCTCAGAACCACTCGGCGGCTGTTGATATTGGTCACGCGACCCCAGAGGCTGCCGTTCTCGTCGAGAATTTCAACGTTTGCTTCAGTCGATCGTTCCGAGAGCGTAGTGAGGGACGCGGATACTTTTACTTGCGCTGAAAGCGCAGTACATGGGCCATAAACATCAATCGACTCGATGAAGAACGGCAGAAGCGCGGTCGCTGGCAAACCGTTTTCGTAGAGATAGAAGAGTACAAATTGGCTGGCATTATCGAGCAAAAGCGGGTCGAGCAGAAATAGGGGACGGGGCGTATCTGGCAGCCATCCTGATGCTTCGCGTGCCTCCGCTATCCCAGCGATGGTCCTTTTGCCGACAGTGTCTAGTGATACCACTGATTGCATCCGCGGTCCATGAAACATCGTGGATGGTGTGTAAAGAGAAGTTCGCGTAGCCAGTTCGGAAGTTGGTGAACCTTGGATGTGCAGCTTCGGTGCCGCGCTTGAGGTATACGCTTCGCTGAAGATGATGTCTGCCATCATTGAAGCAGAAGTATCGTCGTCCTGAAACAGCTCAACGTGAGCCAGGCACTCGTCCCCGGTCACCACCATGCGGAGAAAGGCTCCATCCTCATCAACTACGATGCGCTTGAAAGCTTTAACCTGCTCAAGACGAATCGGCACTCCAGATTCAACGTGCGCGTAAGCGGCCTCCGCCATCATTTCCAATGCCACCATCAACGGCATCAAATGGACACGCACTCCCGGATTTGTGCTGATGAATCCGCCGATTGCATGATCGAGCAAGTAGAGATCGGAATTTAAATCAATGTTGAGGTAGACGCTGGTTTGGTCGAAGTCGCGCTCTACACGCGCTCTGTTCAAAAACGCCAACTCAGTGAATTGAGACGTCTCAGCAACGGTAAAGTCGTGAACGGTCGCTTGAGACAAAAATGCGCCCATTACGTGCTCTTGCATGGAGGTGACGCGATCCATGAATGACGTATTTGTCTGCAAGAAGGTCGTCATTACTGCTTCTTCCGACATCCCTGAAAAATCGAACGATTCAGCACTGTCACTTACACCAGACACCGTAGGTAGGAC
Source organism: Candidatus Obscuribacter sp. (assembly GCA_021772155.1). GTDB lineage: Bacteria > Cyanobacteriota > Vampirovibrionia > Obscuribacterales > Obscuribacteraceae > JADYXS01. Next base: position 10,239 of record JADYXS010000285.1, on the reverse strand, counting down.
CTGGGGAACGATGGTAATTGCCGAGTGGGTCAGTGGCAACATCTTACGGTGTGGCAACGGAGAGACCTTAGCGGTCAAGTCAATTAGTACTGGGGCACGTCGCTCGTACAGGTAACTCAGGTTTGCCGAAACGCCATTGGTGAACAAGGCTGCCAGCAGATGATGGAGCTGTGTCAATCCAGAGCGCGCAGCCAGATTCGACGCTACCACTAATGCCGGTGACTTGCCAAGGATACCTCTGACTAATGCGGACAGGACACCGTTGGGACCAACCTCAACGAACTTTCTCACGCCGTCTGCGTACATAGCCAATACTGTCTCGCGCAATGAAATTGGTTTGGCAAAGAGCTTGGTCAATGAAGCGCGAATTATGTCACTGTCGTTCGGATACAGCCCTGCACTGGCGCAAGACCATGTCGGTAAAGAAAGGAGTCCAACATCTATCGCTAAGATTTCTTCGCCGTTGCTGTCCACCATGTTTCCGACCAGCGGCGTGTGGTACGCAATAGGGGCAGGCAGCGACTGCAGCACGAAACGCTGCTCTCTTAGTTTGGCAACGAGCGAGTCTATGCCCGTAGTTTCGCCCGTCAAAATGATGTGATCTTCGCCAAGATCTGCAGCCAGATACACGCCGAATTCTTGCGCAAGCGGCATCACATCCTTTGCCGAAGCAAGAACGCGAATCGATCTTAACTTGCTGGCTGCTTCGGCCGGAATACGTCGTCCAACATCGGTGCTCAACCGGTAGAAGGTGTCCGCAGCGCCGAGAACATCAATTGCACCACCTCTGCCGATGGCGGCGAACTCGCCGGTGCTACAGCCCATCAGAGCATCCGGAGTAATTTCCAGATGTTTTAGCAGCTCGTGCAGTGCAAATTCCGCAAGCAGCACAGCGACCACGGCAAAATCAGCAGATGCCAGATCCTCTGCCCCTTCTTGTTTGCGCACGGAGGTACGAGGAAAGATAAGATCGCTAGGTTTGACTGGAGCTCCGGCACTGTGTGCCACGCGGTCGACTATGTCGAAAACGCGACGCACATCGGGAAAGTGTATGCAGAGGTCGGACAGCATATTCGTATATGCCGAGCCGAGTCCCGGGTATAGAAATGCCAGCTTTCCACCAAGCACTCGATCGGGCGAAGTGAAGTAGACACCTCGTTCCGGTTCGGCCAAAAGCCCGTTGGGAAATTGAAGTTTTGCAAGCAAATCGTCTACGGTCGATGCCACGATTGCCAATCGAAAGACTTTGTCGGTCGGATTTATCTTCGTGTTGCAGTTGAGCGTGTACGCGATGTCTTTGAGAGGAACCGCAGGACTTTTCTGAAGATAAGCTGCAAGTGCGCGTGCCGAGTCTAGAAGCTCTCCTTCGCTGGACTTGCCAAACGTGAAAACTTCCGAATCCCAATTCTTATCGAGAGGTGGCGTGTCGCTTCTGCAAACGTTTTCTTCCCTGATTTCTTCCATGACCGTGTGAGAGTTGATGCCGCCGAAGCCGAATGCACTGACTGCAGCTCGTCGCGGATGTCCGACATCTAATGAACTAATCCACGGGCGAGCGGTTCTATTGATGTAACAGGGATGGTTATCCCAGTCGATTTTGGTGGTTGGGCTTTCGGCATTCAATGTCGGCGGTAGCACCTTGTGGTGCAGGGACAAGGCCGCTTTTATGATGCCGGCGATCGCGCTTGCGGACTGGCAGTGGCCGATCATCGATTTGATAGATCCCACCGCGCACCATTGTTGCTTGGTTCCATCTTCTGATGTGAATACTTTCTGTACGGCTTGCAATTCTATGACATCGCCGGTGGGCGTGCCCGTGCCGTGCGCTTCCAACAGTTCAATAGTCGATGGTGAAACACCGGCCATTGCGTAAGCATTTCGCATCGCCAGGGCTTCACCTTCCAATGAAGGCGCAATTACACTGCCACCAAATCCGTCACTGCTAGAGGCGACACCGAGAATGGTGGCATAGATTCTGTCATTTGCAGCTATAGCATCTTCAAGGCGTTTCAGGCCAATGATGCCGATACCTTCACCAAGCAGGGTGCCGTCCGCGCGCTCATCAAATGGACGAATGGTCTCGGTTCGGGAAAGTGCTCCTAGCCCGGCAAATAGATTAAAGAATGCTGCGGACGAGTTAACGTGCACGCCTCCGGCTAACGCGAAATCACAACGTCCCGAAATCAAATCATCCACTGCCGTCTCGACTGCCACCATAGATGATGCACACGCGGCATCAATCAGCAAGTTGCGTCCGCGGAAGCCAAGCTTGGAAGCGATGCGGCCGGCTAAGATGTTGGGCATCACACCGGGCATGCTGTCCGAGGTGCAAGGCTGTAGGCTCTGTTTGATCTGCTGCTCGACCGCTTTGATGAGCTCGCTATTGCCTTCCGGCAACAAATTTTTCAGGATAGTGATGAGTTCTTTGACTGTCTTGGACTGTTGGATCAGGTTCATGGATCCAGCACCGGGCGCTGAAATGCGCCCGAGGATTACTTCTGACCGCTCAAGGTTTATCATGCGATCCGGATAGCCGCAGTCGGCCAGTGCCTCTTGCGCTACCTTCAAAGAAAGGAACTGGTCTGGATCACTTCCAGCAACTGCCGTCGGCATCACACCGAACTTTAGCGGGTCAAATTCGGCAAGCTCTGTAATGAACCCTCCGCGCTTGCAGTATGTCTGACCGAATGTGGTGGCATCAGGATTGTAATACTGCTTCTCATCCCACTCTTCATCCGAAACATCACGAATCGAATCAACACCTCTGACTATGTTCGACCAGAAGCTGGATAGATTTGGGGCGCTTGGGAAAAGACAAGCCATCCCAACGATGGCTATCTTTTGACCGGTAGTCTCTTTGACTGCCGGCACTAAACCAGTTCCCGAACAGGAGCCTGTGCTGCGAAGCGATTGAATGCTTTGCTTGCGATGCCCCCAAGTCCTTCGATAAGCAGGGCAAGGTCGCCTTGCTGGTTATAGATCGCCAGGTCACAAAGCAGTTCAGTTGCAGATTGCTCAGACAAGAAAATGCGAGCTGTCGCCTTCACCGAACCAAGTGGGCGGAAGAACATCATTGACTTGAAGCCCGCAGGTAAGACTGTGACATCGCGATGATGCCGTGCCCAGACTCCGGCAAGTTGCATTGCGCTATCCAGCAAAACAGGGTCCAAAATCCATTGGCTGCTGTTGGCAGTGGTAACGAACCGCTCCGGACTGCAGCCTGTAACCTCACCAGAGACGCCATTGGGAGCCAGATGGAGCACTGACGACATCCCTTGGAAAATCGGTCCGTGGAAGAGCCAAGTACCGTAGACATCTTTCGGTTGGGGTAAGGCCCGCGTGTTGTCTGCTATGTCGCTTAGATTAAGCACAGATGGTATGTCGTGACCCAAGGCAGTGAGAACTTGAGCCGGTGTTGCATACGGTGCATCAGCGAACTCGGCCTTGCATCTAAAGTGCGGCTTGGGCACGGAGCCGGCAGCATTAAGGGAGATTGAAACCTGACCAGACTGGTTGGTGTCAGCAACTGTCGTAATCAGCAGGTCCTTTTTACCGGCGTGAAAAACTATTCCGGCAGGAATGTCCAGGTTGGAAATGCTTACAACTCGTTGGTCCGGATGCAATGCCTGGGCCGCTTCCAGCATTAGCTCAAGAGCAACTGCCATCGGCATTACAGGAATTCCGTCGAATTTGTGGTCCTGAAGATAGATATGTTCTTGCGTGGTGACAGTCAATGCCAGGGTGCTGGGATTGACTGACTGAACGGAGGCATTGTGAACCAACACGCCGGATGGATTGATCGAGTCGGTCGAAGGCTTTTCGGACTTCTTGAGCTTGCCGACAAGCAGCACTTCTGGTTGATTGCCTGCGTCCAAGAGCAGCTCTTCATGGAAGGATGCTCGGCCATCTTGCGGCTTGATCATCGACCAGCCATGCAGCGCAAAGACTTCTTCCAATTCCGGTGGTGCCATTCCGGCTTGCCACGGACCCCACATTAAGGATGCGATTCGAGCCGAACTGCGTTGATTTAGCAAGACCGCAATTTTGTTCAGCGCTTCGTTAGCGGCGACATAGTCACATTGCCCGGCGTTGCCTGTGCGTCCAACCACCGAAGAGAAGAAGTAAAGGAACTTGAGAGTATCCAGGCGGAGCTTGTTGCCGAGAGTTATCGCACTGTTCACTTTGGTGGAAAAGACTCTTTCGAACGATTCCGGAGTTTTGTCTTTAGTGAACGCGTCTTCAATAATGCCGGCACCGTGAATCACACCGTCAACGTTGGATGTTTCATAGATTGAATCTATTAGCTTGCTGAAAGCGACTGGGTCCGAGACATCGACCGAATAGTATTTCACTTTGGCTCCGGCAGCCTCTATTGCACTCAACGTGCGGCGCACTTCGCGTTCGCGCAGCAGATGTTGGTAGGACTTTTCGACTTCCCGAACGTTAACCGCCACACCGTTGCCGCGCTGCTGCTCGATGAGAGCAGCTTTGATCTCTTTGGCCGACTCTAGATCGACAGTGGCTGCCTGCTCACGATCGGCCGGTTTCGGCAGACGACCAACTATGACGATGTTCGGCTGGTACCTTGTTGCAAGGTCAACAGCAATTTCAGCTGTGATACCGCGAGCGCCACCGGTGATCAGTATCACGGATGAGGAGGTGATCTCCGGCTTCGAGCGGTGAGGCAATGCCGCAGACGGTGCCTGTGCAACATCGAGAGTTATTCGCGAGCCGTTCAATAGACCAATTTCGACAATTTTGTCATCGGCAAACAGTTCTGCCGCGACCAGGGCTGCAAGAACGTCATCCTGAGTGCCTGCTGGAACATCCACAGCTTTAGCGTGAACTCCGAGCCATTCTTTTGCCAGGGACTTCGTTACACCGATGATTCCGGCCTGATCGGCAAGACCTTTCATATCCAGCCCGGTTACCGGGTTGGTTCCGAAGTGTCCACCAAGGGAAGTGACGCTAATGACTGACCCGCGCCGTCCGTTTGCAATCTCTGTTCTGATCGATGCTTCGACCTTTTTCACCAGAGCAAAGTAGGACGTTAATCCGCAGTCTGCGAAGTAAATTAGGTTGCCTATTGGGGCCTGGTCTGCGAAATCCCGCTCAAGGGCTTCCGTTGGAGAAAGTATTTGTACATGCAAACCGCTATTTGTGAGGGATTTTGCAACTGATTCTGCTGCACGTTTTTGCAATGCGACAATCAACACGCTTGGAGAGACAGAACCGATCGCCTCCGTAGCAGCTGGCAGATCTTTCACTGCGACCGTTCCACGGGCTATGTTCTCAACGTTCCCAACTTCCAAGGAAACCATCGGTGCGTTGCTTTTATCAACCGTAAGCGGAGCGACAGCTGCCTGTCCGTCAATTTCAAGAGAGAGGATCCAATCGATGACACCTTGCAGGGTCTTGGTGCCGGCCAGTTTTTCAATGCCGCTTTCCAACTGCTCTTGAATCGACTCCGGCAACAACTTTCTAAAGTTGTTTAGAATTTCCACTCGTTTGATGGAGTCGATCCCCAGATCGGCTTCTAGGTCCAAGTCTGGATCGAGCATTTCACGAGGGTAGCCGGTTCTTTCACTGACTATCTCGTAGAGACTTTCAACGAGGATCTCTTTGTTTAAAGCCGAATTCTCGGGTTCAACTGCTGTCGAAGCTTCATATGCAACCGCTGGCTCGACGGCATCGAGATGAGTGGATTCAGCTATCGCTGATTCGGAAAATGCCATGCTTGGTCGGTATATCTGTTGTGGTTGAGTCGCCATGAGCTGCGGCTGCTGCATTGGGGCAGGAGCCGACTGTGGCAAGGTCGTTGCGTAGTCCGTTGTCGTCAGTTGTGGTGGCATTTTGCCATTTGATTGCAAGTACGCCAGCATCACATTTTGCTGTGTCTCAAGAAAACGATTTGTCATTTGCAACATGCTCTGTTGGAATTCGAGCATCACTCGTTCAACACCGCTATCGTTGCGATTCCGCGCAGCCGGTGCAGGAAGGGCCGGCCTGGCTGAAGGCGTTGACTTCGGTGTGGCATTATAACTGCCGTTGGAACCGTTGGTGCCATTAGAACCATTAGAACCATTGCCCTGTTGTCCGTTGTTTGTTGGACTGCTAAAAGGCTTTTGCGGGCTGGGCGCCAGGTTCGTAGAACTGCCATTTGAATTGCCGTTAGGGGCCGCTGCGGTGCTTTCTTGAACGCGATTGCCTGTTGAAAGCGCTTTGTTTTTAGGTTCGACAGGGACTAAAGCGACGCTGGTGTTGGTAGTGGTGTGGGTACCGATTTTTTCCATTCTTACGCTGTTGACCCTGTATAGAAGTTGGTTCTTTTTGGTGTTTGCAAGATCGGTGGACGGCGGTGAAACTTCGCGTCTTCGATTCCAGAACAGTTTGCGAAAATCAATTGCTGAGCCGTTCACTGTCAGTACTGCAAGTACGTTCAGGAATTGCTCTAAAGGATTCTTGGCCGAGGATTCAGTATTTACCGCCACAAAATCGCGACCCTTCAGGGTGCTTTCAGTTAAGCCTGTGAGAACCGAACCCGGTCCGACTTCAACGAACACGCGGGCTCCAGCGGCATGCATGGACTGGATTTGTTCGGCAAATAGCACTGGTTGCAGAGCATGTTGCTCGAGCACTTTCACTATCGAATCCGGAGCAAGAGAATACGCTTGAGAAGTGGTGTTTGACCACGGTGTTATACTCGGAGATTTGAACGTAATAGAGCGCAATGCGGAAGATAGAGGCTCTTGTGAATCGTTCATTAGCGGAGTATGGAAGGCTGCTGAAACAGGAATCTTCGTTGCTGGGATATCTTGCTGTCTAAACTGCTTAAGCGCCGATTCTACCCCTTCGGAGGCACCAGATATGATGCACTGTTTGGGAGTGTTTATGTTAGCCAAGTAAACGTTCGGGAAGGCTTTAATCACTTCACGAGCTGTTTCGGGATCGCATGAAACGGCTGCCATGGCGCCAGGGTTCTTGCTTGCACACGAAGCGAGAATCTTGCCACGTTCAGCAGAAATATGGAACAAATCGTCGGAGGATATGGCACCGGCTGCGTGCAAAGCGACGTATTCTCCGTAACTATGTCCGCCGACCATGTCCGCTGTTGCCCCAAAGGAGGACAACAACCGCAGCATCGCAACGCTGCAAGCGCCGATTGCCGGCTGAGCTATCGCGGTATCTGTCAATCTTGCAGACTGGCGTTTCTTCTCATCTTCATTCAGCGTGGGCGTTGGATAGATGAAGTTGGAAAGAGATGCGCCTAACGGCAAAGCCAGCTTCTCGTTGACCTCAGTGAGAGTCTGTTGAAGTTCGGGGAAGTACCAGATCAAGTCACGCAGCATGTTCAGCCGCTGAGAACCTTGTCCAGGGAAAAGAAATGCAACGGTGGTGGACTTAGCTGACGGCGAAAAATGGATCCCATTGGCGGCGTTAGCCTTCGATAGCGGGAGGGGACAAGCCCCTCCCCTACCAGCTTCAGTCATGGAAGCCCCGTCGGTACCAGCTTCGGTCAGGGAAGCCCCTCCCCTACCAGCTTCAGTCATGGAAGCCCCGTCAGTACCAGCTTCGGTCAGGGAAGCCCCTCCCCTACAGGATTCCTTGAACTGATGGATTTTTGCTACCAGCGATTCTAAGGACGTGGCAACGATCACTAACACGACGTCTGCGTTTGCATCTTCGTTGGCCCTGGTTGCCAGCTTCGCGGCAATGTCAAACAATTTGCTGTGCGCGGTCGCCGATATCTTAGGATCCTGCAATTCTGTCTGGTACTTGAGTGCCAGAGTTTCTGTTTGAGAGACGACCTTAAGCAGTTGCTCGGACGAGCGGGCCTTCCAGACAAGGAGCTCTGCAGGCCACGACACCATGGCTGGTGCTTCGTCAATCGTTGATGCTGGAATATATTCTTCCAAAACTGTGTGGAAATTCGTGCCGCCAAATCCAAAGGCACTCACACCAGCTCGTCTGGGAAGGCCAGTCTGAGCAGCTAGCCATGGTCTGGATTCTGTACTTATATAAAACGGTCCGTCCGAAAAGTTGCATGCCGGGTTTGGCGTTTTGACGTTTATCGTCGGAGGCAGAACTTTGTGGTGAAGTGCCTTGGCGACTTTGATGATGGAAGCAAGTCCGGCTGCCGCTTTTGAATGCCCTATGTTGGTTTTGACAGAACCGATGGCGCAGCTTTGCTGCTGTGCTCCGGCTTGTTGGAAAACCTTAGTTAACGCTTCAACTTCCGCTCTGTCACCGGCCACGGTGCCGGTTCCGTGAGCTTCGACCAAACCAACTGTCGCCGGGTCAACTCCAGCGTCTGCATAAGCCCGGTCCAAAGCCAGCATTTGTCCGGCCGGTCGTGGTGCTGTGAGGCTAAGATCTCGACCGTCGCTGGATCCGCCGATGCCCTTAATCACTGCATAAATTCGATCGCCATCGCGCTCGGCATCCGACAAGCGTTTCAAAACCAGCATAGCAATGCCTTCACTGATAGCTATTCCGTCGGCGGAAGCATCAAACGTTTTGCATTTTCCATCGCGGCTCAGGGCATGGGTCTTGCTGAAGCTGAGATAATCGCCAGGTTGGTTATGCGTGTCTGCTGCTCCGAGCAAAACGACGTCACTTGCATGTGATCGTAGATCATTGACCGCGACATAAAGCGCGGCAAGCGAACTTGCGCAGGCCGCATCAATTGAGAAATTGATCCCCTTGAGGTCAAATCTGTTGGCCACTCTTCCTGCTGTGACATTGCCTAGATAACCAGCGAAGGAATCTTCAGTCCACTCCGGAAGGTCTTCTTCCACAACTTGTCTATAGGCCGGATCCATGTCCGCTAGTTTCCATCCCAGCATCGACCGCAGTGAATAAAGCGCTGTAATAGGACCGTGTCCGGCATTGGCAAGGATCACTGATGTCTTGTCGCGTGGATATTTCCGGTTTGAATAGCCGGCGTCTTGGAGTGCGGTGCGGGCAGCTTCCAAAACTAGTACCTGAACAGGGTCGATAGAATCGAGACTGCTTGGAGGGATTCCGTAACGCGACGGTTCGAATACAACGTCTTGCAAGAATCCGCCCCATTTCGAGACGATTTTGTCTCGAGCAAGAGGATTCTTGTCGTAATAGTTCTGCCATTTAAAGTGCGTTTCGGGAATTTCTGTAATGGCGTCTACTTTATCGAGAATGTTTTGCCAGTACGTTTGCATGTCGTTTGCTTGCGGAAACAGGCAGGACATGCCCACAATAGCGACAGGTTCCGAGCGATGCTCTGTGACGGTACTTGCAGTCGATTGTGTGGCGATATGGGACAGCAGTTTCTGCCCGCCCAAGGAGATATTCTCATGCAGCTCGGAAATCGTTGTCGGTTTGTCATGCAATGCGGCGACCTGCCCGATCATGTACATGCCTTGTTGCCACTGTTGTTCCGGAGCCAATGCCACCAGTTCGCTTCCCGCTCCTCTCGATAGTCCTTTGCTGGCGATTCTCAGACGTCCCAGATTCATCAGTTCGAGTTCTTCTCGAACATCGTCTCTGGATTTGTTTTGACGCTGCAGCTCTGCCCGCTGCTCATCGAAAGTGTTTTTGTAAGGTGATGCTATGCAGCGGATGGAATGGCCAGGACCAGTCTCCAGCAAGACAGTCTGATCGCACTTTAGCGCTTCATTCTGGAATTGCTTAACGATGGCGCCGGTTTCCACTGCTTCTCGAGTGAACAGATAAGCGGTGCCGACTAGTACGCCGATTTTGATCCCTCGAGCCACTAATGGCGCTGCTAAAGTTGCCACCATTGCTGCTGAAAGATCGTCGTGCAATCCGCCGGCGAAGAGCACATGGAAGGCTGATGGGTTGTCTTTCGGACCGATGTTGGCCAAAAGCACATCGATCATCGAGTTCCATAGCACCATGCTGGAGCGGGGACCGACGTGCCCGCCGCATTCCTTGCCTTCGAAGATGAAGCGTTTTGAACCCATCTCGATGAATGACTTGAGCAGCAACGGTGACGGAACATGCAGATAAGTCTGTGTGCCACCGTCTTCCAAAGTTTTCGCTTGGTCAGGCCGGCCGCCGGCAATTAGTGCAAAGGGCGGCTGGTAGCGGTTGACTATTTCCCACTGTTCTTGCCTGAGCTGCTGTGGAACGAATCCGAGCAAGCCGACGCCCCAGGGTAACTGTCCGAGTTTTTCCTTAGTTTCGGACATCAATTTCTCGATGTCCGGACCGCGCATCAGTGAAAGTGCCAGAAAGGGT
>JADYXS010000284.1 GCA_021772155.1 Candidatus Obscuribacter sp. | reverse complement strand
CGCGCGGGAATTGTTGAGCCATCCGGACGGGGTATCTCAAACGTTGAGCTGGTGCTGGTTAGGTTTATTTCTTTGATCACAACTGGGCTATGACTGTTGGCGTGGCAGAATTTGGCCAGCTATTATAGCTGTAGCACTGTCTTTTATGGCGGTTTCTGCAAAACGAGGCTCTTACCATTCCAGAGATACGTCCGGGAGCTAGCTCAATAGATATAGGCACGCCCAAAGCGCCCTCTAAAACCCTGAGCTGGAAAGCCATGCTCATGATTTTGCTCGTCATTGCAGCAGGAGTGCTCATCGGCATTCTCCTGCGGCCGCCGCCAACCGAACTGGATGTGGCAATTAACCTGATCAAAACCAATCGCCATGCCGCGGCGCTGCCGATCCTGGAGCATATTGCGCGCAAATATCCAGATAACGAGCAAGCTTCCGCTTGGCTGGCGCAATGTTACCTGCGAACTGATCGCATAGCAGAAGGACGCACTGCCCTTGATACCGCACTAAAATACAAACTGCCGGGATCGCTGCTGGTCCCTGTGGTGTTGTCGTACGCCGAGTACTACGAGAATAAGGATGACTTCGCTGAAGCGGAGCGTCTCTTTGCATCAGCCCAAAGCGCCTGTCCGGAAAAAGAGCTTGAATCTGGGCGGGCATCGCTGTACATGCGTTGGTCGGATTATGATGCCAAACAAAACAACACGGAAGTTGCACTACAGCACCTTGAGCAGGCCTACCAACTGATGCCGGACACAGACCTGGCTAAGACGACGGTGCCGCACAAAATAAGTGAGTACTTCCGAGAACTCGCCGCTGTTGCCGAGACCGAGAAGAACGACGACAAGGAGGCGATAAAGCTGCTTGAGTCAAGCTTAAAATGGAGCGAAGAACCGTCCACGCGGATGGCCCTGGGCAGCATCTATTTAAGGCTGGGTGACGACGACAAAGCGATTCAAAACTATCAGCAGGCTACTACCCAAGACGGCAACAATCTGGAAGCCAGACATCGCCTGATTGAGTTGTACATGATCAAGAACAACTTTAAAGGTGCTCAGTTGGCGCTGACAGAACTGACCGAGAAAGAGCGCAGTGTGGAGAATTTCGACATGCTGGCGACGTTGTCCATGCGCGTTGGAAACTATGCTGCCGCTGTTCGTGCCCTTGAAGATGCGATTGTCTTGAGACCAAAAGATCTTGCACTCCTGACTCGCTTGCACGATTCACTGGCGGAATGGTCACTCTCGCTGGAGCGAGAAGGAAAGCAAGAACAATACATCTCTGTAAAAGGGCATGCAGACAGGGTTGCAGAGCTGGTCAAAGAACTACAAAAGAATGATGAAAAGCCGCAACCTCTTGCAGATAAGGGCGGGTCGCCAGCTTTACCGCCAGGAGCTCCGCCAGTATCGTTGGTAGCGTCCAGAATTTGGCTGGCGAAAGGCAGTTATACGCCGGAGGGCGAGATTCGCCTAAAGAACATTTCTGGAAAACCGGTGACGGATTTGGCTCTGAATATGGTGATCTACGACAATACGCTTCGCAAGAGAACAGGCTCAGTCAGTGTAAACGCTGCCAGTGAGTCGCATCCAATGGCGCCCGATACAATTCAATCAGTGTACTTTTCATCACCGACCATTGTTAAAACGGACCACCACCTGGCAGTTATCATCTTCTGGAAAGGGCGACTGCTCAAGGAACTGCCGGTCGTCAAAGAACGGTGATAAACTAATGCTGTCGTTGGTTTACTGCAACTCTTCCCCGTTAAAGTGATATGGATTCCGAGACGCCCTCTTGCCGTCATGAATACGTTCGCATCTATCAGCGCAGGCTGAAAGGATTGGACCGCCGACTGGTTGCAACCAAAGCCTGGTTGCCGGTAGGATTCAAGATGGCTGACTTCTCTCATCTTGGGGAAGGCAGCTACTGTTTCTGCAGCAAATGCCGGGCGCGATTATTTCCTAAGCGAACGAATGCCGATAGAGCCCAGGCCCGAATCGCCCTGGCTGCCAGCAAGGAAGCTCAAGCTGAGCTTGAAGCTCAAGCGCATCTGGATTCTTTCGACGAACCTATTGACGAAAAGGAAACCCGAGAGGTGGCGATCCACGTCGAAGAGCTGGAAGTAGAGTCGGTTGATTTGGCAGATTTGGAAGATGGCAGCGTTAATTTGCCAGATGAAAAAGATTGCCAGTTAGCGAGCGACGATTAGGAGAAATTATGCACATTCTTCAGGTTCTAGAAAAACTTTTTGCGGTCCTTGTAATAGCACCGCCGTTATATATGGGATTTAGGTATCTACGATGGTTTTTCCGTCAGAATCAAGAAGAACAAATCGAAGCCGACCAATAGGTGAGTCATGGCGCGGTACTTCGCGCGGATAATTCGAGCAGTCATAGTAAGCAGCCTGGGCTTTGGCGGCGGAATCGGGCTGCTCACATTCATTGCCATCCTAGTCACAACCGGCAAACAGGAAGCGGTCCCCATCGCACTTCAGGCCGGGATCATTATTGGCTTGGGATTCGGAATTTTCTCTGCAGCACTGCTATTACTTTCCGATCTCACATCTCGATTGTTCGCTGCTCAGGGTTTTAAGACTGAGATCTGGGAACTTGAGCAAGAACGAGAAGTAGAAGTGCAGGGAACCATCAAACAGGCACGCATCCTGAGCCGTAACGCACTACTGACGGTGCCTAATGTCAAAGCCGTTGCAGACGAAAACAACGAGTTCGGGAT
>JADYXS010000283.1 GCA_021772155.1 Candidatus Obscuribacter sp. | reverse complement strand
TCACGGCGGCTCCGACCCAGGCGCCCAGCGCGGCGATGTTAGAGAAAAGGAACTGACACTTGCGATCGTGGAAAAACTGAGAAAACAGTTGGAAGCCAGCGGATTGAAGGTTCGTTTAACGCGCGCGGATGACAGTTACGTCTCTTTAGAAGAGCGCGTTAAGTTCACCAACTCGATGCAACCGGACGCCTTTGTCAGCGTTCATATAAACTCACTGGAAACCAACGTCAAGACAACCGGAATCGAGACCTATTATCAGAATGAACAGAGTAAGGATTTAGCCAACTTAATACACGGCTCTCTGGTCAACGGACTGGGCGCCCCTGACCGCTCGGTTCGTAAAGCGCGTTTTTATGTCATCAATCACACTCCAGTTCCGGCGATCCTTGCAGAGGTTGGATTTATATCTAATAAGGACGAGCGGGACAAATTAAACTCATCTGATTACCAGAAGCAGGTCGCAACAGCTCTAGCTGACGGTGTCATGCTCTTCCTTTCCGAGAAAGTACAGTCACATCCAGTGGCTCGACAATCGCCTCCCGCTGGCTCAGAATCTGCTTCTGGAACAATCTCAACTACGTCCCCGTCAACCGCAACGCAATCTTTTACCCAAAATTTGCATTCGCCGCAGCCGAAGAATTGGGTCGAAAAACGACCGCAAGCACGCAGCAGTCGGGCTCTAGCTGCTCGACAGACAGCCGACAAACGTAAGACGAATTCTTACAAGCACCCGGTAAAATTCAAAAAGCATCGCCTGGCGACCACAAGGAGTTAGTGATTTGACACCGGCGGAATACAACAGACCTATAAGGTTTGGCTTGTTCGACTCAGGTGTCGGCGGTTTGTCGGTGTTTCGCCGACTTCATCAGCTAGCTTCGGTATGCCCGGAGCGGCAGTTCGAATTCGTCTACGTCGGTGACACGGCTCGTTGTCCCTACGGGAATCGCCCAGCCAAGGAAATCCAGCAGTTTGTCACTCAAATAATCGCCTTTCTGGCCAATAAAGACGTCGATCACGTTGTGATGGCCTGCAATACAAGCGCCGCCGTCAGCTTAGATCACGCGCGCAAAGTCTCGCCTATTCCTGTTCATGACATCATTTCTCCGGCCGCCAGATATGTGGCCCAAAACTTTCGCCGGGTCGGCGTGTTGGCCACCCAAGGCACAGCCAATAGCCGCGCGTTTTCACGTCACATTGGGTATCATGCGCCGGACGTCCAGGTAACAGAAGTGGGCTGCCCAAAGCTGGTGCCATTAGTAGAGTCCGGCGACCTGTATAGCGACCGCGCAAAATCTATATTGATCGAATATACAAGCAGGATGGAAGAAAATGAGGTTGAAGCAATCATTCTTGGCTGCACCCACTTCCCCTTCTTGCGAAAAGCGCTTCGCGATCTCCTTCCAGCGTCAGTAGCTCTGATAGATCCTGCCGAATTGCTGATTCGCCAGATTGCAGTAGATCTTGGATTAAATTTGCCAACAGATATGCCGGCAGATCAAGTGGCGGAACTGCAGTGCCACCACAACAGCACCTTCTTCACCACCGGCAGTGCCTCAGCTTTTGCCCAAACTGCGGCAATTTGCCTTGGCAAAGCTGATTCGGTGTTAGTCCCACCCAGCAGCGTCTTTGGACTGCCGCTGGAAGTAGTCCAGGGCAGCGAAATGCCAAAGCGTACCGATGAAAGCAACCCATTTCTATCGGTATCAAATGTGGTGCAGCTAGCGCCGTCAAAGAATCAGGGCGATTCGAAGATAGTTGCTCCATAGCTTATCGATAGCGCACGCATATACAAAGGCGGCTCTCGCGCAGCTTAGGCGGGACTGTTAAGATGCCCGCTATATCGAGGGGCAACCATCTATGCCACGGCAATTAGTTATCGATTCGTACACTTCGCTCGATGACGTGCAGAACACAGCGCTCAATTGTGCAAAGTGCGGATTGTGCAGCACAAGGACACATGTTGTGTTCGCTGATGGAAACCCGAAAGCAAAACTGATGATTATCGGCGAAGGCCCGGGACAAAAGGAGGATCAGACCGGCATTCCCTTCGTCGGGCGCGCCGGTCAGCTGCTCAACAAGATTCTCGAATCTGGCAGAATCGACAGACTAACTGAAACTTACATCTGCACTGTAGTCAAATGCCGCCCGCCAGAAAACCGGGTTCCAAGTAAGGAAGAAGCTACCGCCTGTCGACCATATCTAGAAGCGCAGATTCAATTTGTCAAACCTAAGTTGATATTGCTTGCAGGAGCCACAGCAGTTCAGCATTTGCTAAACGTTAAAGATCCTATCAGTCGCATTCGCGGCAAATGGTTCGATATCAAGAACGATGCTAGAGTAATGCCGGTATTTCATCCCTCATATCTTTTGCGAAATCCTTCGCGTGAGGTAGGAAGCCCAAAATGGCTGATGTGGCAAGATATTAAAGAAGTTCGAAGAACATTGGATCTTCTGAACAATGCGTAATTCAGCAAAGCTCTGTGAAACGAGGCTCATAAATGGGATCCAAGGCCGATAGCTTTTTCGACGAATTGCTCGACAAACAGATTGTGGAAGCCGTAAACAATGACTTCGGCAAAGCAGTCATGCGCCTACCCAATCAAGGGTCAGGCGAGGTCCGAGATGAAGTCTTCATCTATTTCTCTGCTGTGGCAATCCAGCAGGTAAATGCCATTGCCAGCAAATATGGTATTACCGATTCTGGTGCCCTGAACGAACTTTATCAACTCACTCGCACAAACCTGATTCAAGGTTTCCGGATCGGACAGCGGATGGGCAACTTCTGGCACTCGTCTTAGGAGCGCCCCCTACCAACTGCCTCCGCCATCACTGCCACCACTGGTGGAATCACCGCCACTGCCGGAATCGCTGCCACCACGGCTAGAATCATCCCATGATCCGCCACCGTCTACGCTACCGGAACTGTTTACTCCATTGTTATCGTATGAGCCCCAGAGACTGCCTTGGCTGTTTATATCTGCTGAGTAATCAGGCTGGCTGTTGTTATCAAATCTGGAATCACTAGCAAACCCTTGCATTTGATCCATCAGAATCAGCATACTAGCCAAGCCAGTTCCCGCGCCAATTACATTGTAAAAGCTGGGCGAATAACTCCACGAAGGGCGACGAAAGTTTGCAGAAGTTACGGTACCAGGCATCCTGATGTATTGGCTTTGCGGCAACTGTGCCTGCTGCACTTGCTCGGTGAGGTTCGGCTCATTATCTGCTGATTTGAAGGTTTCAATACCACCTGTGGCGGCATTCAAGTCGTTCTTCAAAGTCTCGGCCTCCGGTGCCAAAAGCCCAATCATTTGTATGAGCTTGAGATATCCATCGCGAACCTTCCAAATATGATTGGCACTAACAAGTCCTTGCACTTCGCGTACCGCTTGTTCGAACGTGGTCAACCGGTTGAAGAACGTGGCAATTCGTTGCGCCAGATCTCTTTGATCTTGAGTGGACAGATACTCTGACGCCGCGCCAATTTGATCCGCCTTTTCGTACAGCGGACCTACAGCTTTGTTGAACACATCAGCCAGTTTGCCATTTTCCTTTTTCTGCTTAACTTCACTGGCGAAATACAACACCGCACCAATGGCCGCAACCACACCCAACGTAATGAAAATGCCAGAAACTGAACTAAAGAAATTTTCCTGCGACGGCGACGGAAGGGCTGCCGGTTGCTCGCTGGACGTCTTAGTCTGTTCGTTTTGAGGAATCTGGAAACTGCCTGCGGACGTCGCTCCAGTCCGTGCCGGCTGTCCAGGCACCATCGGTGCCGTGTTCGCGCCCGAGCTAACGACGGCATTGGCGGCAACGAGAGTGTGGGAAATCGCTCCTGCTAAGTCATCGTTGCGCATATACGGGACAAAGTGTTGGGCAATTATCTGCTGATTAATCACGTCACTCGTCAGCCCAGAATCAGCGAGCTGCTTCCCAGCCACCATCTGCACTTTGTGCGATTTGAGATCGACAACTAATAACATACGGTTTCCCGCCACTTCCCAAGTTGCAGCAAGTTGTCGAGCAAACTCTTTCAAATTGTCAACTTCGAAGTTCTCAGGCAAAACGACGATCTTGGCCTTCAATCCATTTAGAGCAAGCGCCTGAGCTTCCAAGGTACTAACAGCTGCACCATCAAGAGTTGCGCTGTAGTCCAGAATGGCTCTTTTCGGGGGCGTGGGTGGAATGAACGTGGCATCCTGGAAATCACTCATTGCGCTTACCTGTGGGCCTCAAGTACAGTATCGCTGAGCCAGCGTGACAATGACTGGTTACGCAATCAGAGCTTAAGGATCGTTCCGTCCTGGTCATTCTTACCGGCAATTCTATTCCTCGGCCAGGCTGTTCTTCTCAGTCGGCAGGCGCGGTACGCGTCGCGCCCATTTTGGCGATAGTTTTGGCAACGAAATCGACTCCACCTGCAACCCAGAAGATACTGATAGCAAGTATGAGGCTCACCAGCAAAAGGCTTTTGTTTGCGTTTCTAATTGTGCTTGAGGCCGGACTCACTGCTCGAGTTTTTTGACTAAAACTAGGAAGAGTACTGGAAACACTACCTTGAGACTTAGGCAGCGTGAAAACGCCTTGTGAAGCTCTTATTTTGGAAAATTCCTGGGTGTTGGAGAGACTGCGTCCGCACGATAGACAGAATGCGATATCGGCATCCACCGCTTCA
Organism: Candidatus Obscuribacter sp.; assembly: GCA_021772155.1. GTDB lineage: Bacteria > Cyanobacteriota > Vampirovibrionia > Obscuribacterales > Obscuribacteraceae > JADYXS01. The sequence continues at coordinate 2,932 of JADYXS010000283.1, read as the reverse complement.
TTACAGTGCGGGCAGTTACGGAAAACGTACTTGTTTTCAGGTTGTGGTTCTTCGACTTCCGCAATATTAGAGAATGTGTTAACTAGCGACTTCCATAGGTTCTTGTCGTTCTTGAGCGCATCAGCATCTCCGGAGCCGTTGGCATCCGGCAAAAGTGGAATTGGTGATGCCGGAGTCGAGCCCGGTCGCTTTTCGGGCGAAACTACTGGATGGCCGTCAGATGAAACTTTTCCTTGTAACGGCAATGCCGGCAGACGCGTTGAGCTCCCATCCAACGTTTCCTTTCTGTTTTTCAAAAATGACTGGTGAATCTGATCGCGTTTGGCGGCATCTCGCAGGTCATTGCCGAACTCTTCAATGGTTTGCTGCCGCTTCTCCGGCCGTTTCTCCATTGCTTTCATCAGCATATCCGACAGCCCCTGACACGCAGCCAGTTGCGGAATGGTCGCAGTGAGCGGAACCGGTTTACCTGATATATGAGCTTCCAGCATTTCCAACGGCGCCCGGGCATTGAATGGCAATTTGCCACTGAGGCACTCATAAAGAACGATAGCCAGAGAATAAACATCACTGCGTTCATCAATGGTGGCAATACTGGTGCACTGCTCCGGACTCATATACGGTGGACTTCCACGGGTCTCTTTTCGCTGCGGCGCACCATAAGGATCGAAATCTGATTTGGCCATTGTCGAGATTCCGAAATCCACAACTTGCACCCAGTCCCCTTTGCTCGATTGCAAAGAAAGCATGATGTTCTCCGGCTTCAGATCCTTGTGAACCACACCAACTCGATGTGCCACCACTAAGGCTTCAACAATCTGGCTGAATATCGTCTGTGCACGAACAATGTTCAGTGGTCCGTCCTTCAATGCCTCGCGCAGACTACCGCCATCGATAAAGTCCATAACCAGATAGGGCTGTCCGAGATCCGACAGCCCGAAATCATAAATTCTCACGCTGTTCGGGTGTTCTACTTTCGATACAGCCTGCGCTTCTTGCTTGAAGCGCTTAATGGCATCGGCGTCTGCTACCACGTTCGGGTAGAGCATCTTGATTGCTACGGTTCTGTCGATAGTAAGATGGTCAGCTTTGTAGACCATGCCCATGCCGCCACGCCCGACCATAGAAATAATGCGATAGCGCTCTGCAATTACCTTTCCGAGATTCGGGTCTTCCTGCTTTTCGACGTGGAAATAAAAGCTGCCGGATTCCTCAGAATCTTGCTCATGAAGCGGGGATAGATTAATCGGTGCCGAAACTGCCGTGGCCGGCATTAAAGCGCCCCGAGCTGGCTCCGCAGAAGAGTCAACTGACTCATCAAAAAACCATGCGTCACCGATTTGCCCGGGCGGTCCCAACTCTTGGGACTGTGCGGAACAGAAGTGATCGCTTTTATCTTCATATTCGGTGCGGCACTTAGAGCAAACTCTCACCACCGAATCCTATCAACCTCCGCCGGGGAGCCATCTGTTAATCCATACCCCTGGTCCGCAGCCTCTAAACTGCTGCCCTGAATCGCTCTGCTGATGCAGCTTTCCCACTGCTAAATTAACTCCGCCAGAACCAGGTTGCTAACCAGAACGCCGGACTGGCTGAGCTTCAGAAAGCCATTTTCGACCGTCAGGAATCCAGCGTCCGATAGTAGTTTAATCTTGTCAGACAAGAGTAGCTCTATGTCGAAGCCGTACCGAACACGAAAATTCTCAAGATTTATGCCGGCGGTGCGCCGCAGCCCGAGAAATATTGCTTCTTTAGCTCGCGTTTTCTGGTCGATGCGCTCAAACGTTTCATGGCCAAGCCAGTCACGCATGTACTTGCGCAGCGAACGGAAGTTGGAGCTGCGCACGCCCTGAACGTACCTATGAGCACTGACGCCAAAGGCCAGATACTCTTCGTTGGACCAATAGGTCAGATTGTGCCTGGAATGATGCCCTGGTCGGCAAAAATTGGAAATTTCGTATTGGTCTAAACCTGCTTCTCGGGTGCGCTCCAGAAGCATTTGGTACATCTCGACCCAGGATTCTTCCACAGGGTAAGCATCGCTACTAAGAGGGTAACGACTCAGCAGTGGCGCATTTATGGCGATCGTCAGTCCATAGGCGGAAAGGTGAGGCAAATCCAAACAGAGCGTCGTATCAAGCGTGCGACGCCATGAATCGATAGTCTGTTCAGGAAGCCCGTACATCAGGTCCATGGCTACATTTACAAATCCGCCAGTCTTGGCATTTTCAATACCGCTCAGGGCCTGCGCCGCAGTGTGATCACGCCCCATCGCCTTAAGCTCGTTGTCATCAAATGACTGCACGCCAATCGATATACGATTGATGCCCATGTCCAACCAGGCCTTGGCTTTATCCACGGTAATCGACTGCGGGGTCGTTTCCAGCGTCACTTCCGTATCATGTGTTATAGCAACGGATTGGCAAAGCGCTTCGTGAACTCGTCTCAGCTGGTCAGGCGCGATATAACCCGGTGTCCCTCCTCCGTAAAACAGCGAGTTAAGGGGATCTCTGTTCGGCTCAAGGGATATGCGTTGGCCTATTTCTTTAACGACCACATCGCAGTATTCCGGCGTGAGATCATCCACTCCTGCAAAGGCCGCAAAGTCGCAGAAATCGCACTTGTGTGCGCAAAATGGTATATGTATGTAGGCGGCTTGCGCCATGGCATGAGAGGTCCGAGTTGGGCACCGTGACTAGATTTTACTATCTTTTAGAGAATAACCGGTGTTGTTGGAGGCGTCTGATTCTGCCTTCTTTGTTATCTATTGGCGCCATTGTGAGCATCTTGGTTCCAATTGCAGCAGCTCAAGGAACGTTACCTAAAAGTAGAGCGACCATCGGCGTCAATAGCGTTGAAAAAACTGAAGCAGCAACAGAGTCTGACCACTTGAAACAGTGGTATTCGGCCGGCACCGTAAATGGTACTAAAT
>JADYXS010000282.1 GCA_021772155.1 Candidatus Obscuribacter sp. | reverse complement strand
CAGGCAAACCGATCATTTCTCAAAAGGCATCCAGTAAGAGCAAGAAAAAATAGCACACACAGCGCCGCACCACTGCCGGAATCGTTTGTCCTGAGCGGAAATATCGAGGCACGCATTGCAGGCGCTGTTTCGCTCGCCTTGTTTGTCTTGACCGCTCTGCTAAAATCGAGCGGGCGAAGGCGCGCTTGTTTTGCATCTGCCGTCTATCGCCCGCCTTCGCTCGCACTTAAAAGAGCAGAGAGAGTCAAGACGGGTCGTCAGGCAACAGAGATGTTTCGCTGAGACAATTGTTAGTAATGAAAAAACCGGCACGGCACATGGAAGTGCCGGCCGGTTATGAACGAGAAGCCGCGTCGTCAGGCGACTTCCTGAAAGTCCTTCTTAAGTTCGACCAGAACGGATTCTGTAATCTTCTTACAGGAGAACGAGTTGATTGGCGATGAAGCTCTTACTTCAAGTCCTACGATTCGACCTATTGTTGAATCTTTGACTTCAAAGCGCAGAACAATTCGTCGAGAGCGCTTCATCTCAGGAAACACTTCCTCCTCAAATTCAAGAATGGCTTCTTGAGCGCGTCCGCTTGAGATGAACTTCCACTGTGCATTTTGTCTGGTTTGTTTTTCGATTGTCATTTTGAGATAGTCGATAGAGTTCTGAACGCTGCGCTCAGTTCTGAAATAGCGCGCTTGCTCTTGAAGCTTGATGAATTCAACTTCTGCAAAGTACCAGCGGAACAAATAAATGGTTATGTATCCTGAACCACCTAAGAGAAAGGGCATTAGCCAGTCTGGATAGTGCCCCGGAAGCTCTGGAAAGATCGAACCTAACGTCGCAGTGAGAATCCAGAGCGGTGCAAAGACTGCACCGAAACATAGCGCCATGGCAAGTGCCGTTGCTGAGTCACTGTTGGGTCGATTGCAGTAGGCATCGACCTTCTTAGCCCACTCTTGGAGCGAAGTTAGCTTGAGATCCGTCGTCGCAAACCAGCCGGTAGTGGTATCGGAAGTAGTGCCGCTTCGACAAGAAGAGTTATCACTGCTTGTGTGATTCGTATGGTTCCAGTAATACCGCTCTGAATGCGCGTTATGCTCGTTTCTATTTGAATGTCCGGAGCGTTTCTGCGAATGATTGTTTGTTGATTGGGATTGCTGTGCGGTCTGTTTACTGTGCGTTGAATTAGAATCAGCAGCGCCGCTGCGCGAGTTGCTCTGTGTAGAGGTGCTTGTCCGCCTCGGCGGCGGTGAATGCGGATTAGCGTCAAACCATTTCTTTAGCACGTCGCGCGCATTGTTTAACTGCTTTTGTTTTTCTAGCGCGATGTGATATTTCTTCGGGTCGTGCGCGTGTCGGTCTGGGTGGTGAATTCGTGACAGCTTCCGCCACCGTTCGTTGACTTCTTGTAGACCGGCACCGAATTGTAATTCGAGAGCCGCATAACAGGTTTCAAAATCCATGTTAGCCATATTTAGTTCCTCATTCTTTCGCTCTGAAAGCGGAAAGAGCGGGCTTAAAGCCCGCTCCGAAGAGAGATTGGTTGTGGATTGACTTGGAGCAAAAGAGCAAGCGCGTTGTATTTTATCGCTTCGCGATGCTTGCCTTGTCTGCAACATACGTGACCAAGAAGCTTGTAGATAGTGATCAATCGCGCATTGTCAGCGGGGGCAATCTTAGCGATGATGCGATGTGCCGTCGTGAGCGCTTTCTCTGCGAGGCGGTAACCATTTCGTCGTCCATCGCGCGCTTGTGCCGCTTTGATGAGCGCATCAACAACTCGTTCGGGTGAATCGATGCGATTTGCCACGTCTTCGCCCATGGCATAAAGTCTTTCGACAAGTTCTTCATATAGTGCTTCCGCTCTGTCGAGTCGGGTGAATGCGACATTGCCGAAGGCAGCTGCATTTTTCAAGTTGAGTTTTTCCATTGTTATTCTCCTTAGACAAGAGGGAGAGAACCAGAAATTCGGCTCTCTCCCTCGGAAAAGTTTTTTGATTGAGTTAGCGGAAACAGATTCCGCTGTCTGAACATTCGCGGGGTATTGCGTAAGTGTTCTTTTTGATTAGGTGTGCGATTCCGCTCTAAGTGAGCATGATGCGCTGTTCGATTCGGACCACTGGCAGCTTGCGTTGTTTGATCAATCTGCGTATTGTGTGTTCAGACATGTCGAGCAGCTTGGCTGCATCATGCACGGTAAAGAGCTGAAGGTTGTTCGCATCTGTCATGATGTCCTCCAGTAGTTAAGCGATGTCGTTTTCGCTATTGCGATAACCGCAGCTGACTGTGCGGCTGTTGATGAAAGCGTCGAGATCTGATTTTCTATATTTTGATAACCGCCCAATTTTCACAAACCGGAGCGGGTAGCGCCTTGTTGAAGCCCAGACAGCCAAGGTTTCTGGAGTTACTCCCAGATACGCTGCTGCCTCTCGACGTGTGAGAAGATTGGATTGAAATCTCGATACGACTGCGGGAATTTCGGTCGATTGAACGACCTCTACGTTTCTTTCGTTAGACATTTTGTTCTCCTTTAGAGGCACCAAACCCGGTGCACGAAAAAACGCTCAGGGAATGTCAAAGCCTGAACGTATAAGTTGAAGAAGCAAAGAACATTTGCAGGAAGAACCAGAAAAGAACGTCAATTCTGGTCAATCAAAAAGCCGAGGCGCCTGAATCTTCAGCTTGCCTCGGTTAGGTTGGCGCGTCGAGCACCATGTATTTATCGTACCGCCGCTTTCGAAAATCGCACCATAGGGGAAACCCTAGAGTGCGGAGGTCATCTCACGACTTTGTCGAGTTAGCAGTGCCTAGCATGCCGAAGACGATTCTACCAGACCAAGTGGAACGCGTGCTTACCACTTTTCCGACGACCTAGATCCGCCATCTCGCCTGCCACTATGGTGCTACCGCGGATGGTGCGTGCCGTTAGGCGAGTCCAGCTACGGAATCGATTTCGGATTTGGCGCATGCGCCTTTGCCAGACCAGGCTCCAGCATGTACTTGCCCCGCAACGAATTCGAAGCCTTCAATCTCAGGACTGGCGATGACGAGATGGGAACATCTTCAATATCTCCACACCGACCAGAGGAATGCAGGCAAGAAGCACAAGGAGTCCGCAGTGAGACCAAGAAATGGTAGTTGTTCTCATAATGTCAGAGAGGAACGGGATGTGGTGACTGAATATCTGAAGTCCAAAAGAGAGAGTTACGACGGCTGCCAGTGCAAGATTAGAGGCTAGGTTAATCTTCCAGACCGGTTTTGACTCGCTGCGTGCACCAAATGATCTCAATAATTCCGCAAACACGAGAGTTGCAAAGGCATTGGTTCTGGCGACTTCGAGCGAATCGTATTGCAATGTAAATACATAAACACCGAAGGACACAGCAGCTGTAAGAAATCCGGTAAATACCATCATTGTAAGAAACTGACGGTCCATGAGTTTTGCGTCTGTACGGCGAGGCGGAAGTTTCATAACATCTGGATCTACCGGATCAGTGGCCAGGCAGAGTGCGGGCAGACCGTCGGTGACTAGGTTTATCCACAAAAGCTGTATTGGCAAAAGAGGAATAGGCAGCGCCAGAAGAATGCAGGCCGTCATAAAGATGAGTTCGGCAGTGTTTCCTGCAAGCAGGTATTGAAGCGTGTTTCGTATATTTTGATATACGCCTCTTCCTTCTTGAGCAGCCGCTACAATTGAGGCAAAATTGTCGTCTGTGATTACCATGGAGGAAGCTTGTTTGGTTACTTCTGTGCCGGTCTTGCCCATAGCAATGCCAATGTCGGCGGCTTTAATAGCAGGCGCATCATTTACTCCATCTCCAGTCATGGCGACAACGGCACCGCTGTACTTCCAGGCACGAATAATACGCATCTTGTGTTCGGCTGTGACCCGCGCGTAGACTGGAATACTACCCACTTTAGCGCGTAGCTCAGCATCAGACAGCTTGTCTAGATCAGCACCAGAAACAACTTTTTCATCGGCAAGAGCAATTCCTAGCTCCCGAGCAATTGCATAGGCAGTGTTGGGATGATCGCCTGTAATCATTACAACCTTAATGCCAGCCGAATGACAGCTTGCAATAGCGGTCTTTGCTTCAGCACGAGGCGGATCGTACATGCCAGCCAATCCAACGAAAGTAAGACTGTTCTCCACCGCTTCTTGGGTTAGATTCGCCGACGCATCAAGATCTCGGTATGCAGCAGCAAGAACCCTGAGAGCAGAATCAGCCAGTTGTGAGTTCTGCTTGAGGATTATTTGTTTGGAGTCTTCAGTAAGTGGGACGACGCCTGTCAAAGACTGCATGTTCGTACAAAGGTGCAATACCACATCTGGTGCACCTATCACGAATGCGCGCACCTTTCCGGGAGCAATTTCCCGAACGGTGGCGGCTCGCTTTCGGTCAGAATTGAAGGGGAAATCAGCGACCTTGCGGAGCTGTTCATTGAGCTGTTCTTCATTTATGCCAAGTTTTCGGCTGGCAACGAGAAGAGCCGCCTCGGTTGGATCT
>JADYXS010000281.1 GCA_021772155.1 Candidatus Obscuribacter sp. | reverse complement strand
TTGGAGAGCTGATTCAAGGAATCAAATTTGTCGATGGTATCAAGCAAGAAGAAAAGGCCGCCTGAACATTGTCAGAACACAACATTTGAAACAATCTCCCTAAAGACGCGAGGTCATTTACCGCTTTTATTAAGTCTGCGTCGCCTTGCAGTACTAATTTTGCGAGTTCCAGCATTTCTCGCTTCATTCTTTCCGAAGCGTCGAGCATTTCAAGCTGACGTTTCTGAGAAGGAGCAAAAAGTTGAGGGGCACCAGGCATGGATAAGTCATCGTCGCCGCTCGCCGGATCGAAGGTGTGCGACTTGATCTCTAGAATGAGTTTCACTTCGTTGGAGTCGGCGTATTCCTTATCGACGACTATTACGTCTCCGGTGCTGCCCTTTGATATTGCTTCGGCAACGAGTCCGTGCAATCTTTTCAGGTCGGAAACAGAACCCGCTATTGCGTCTGAATCGATTCTAGGTTCGGACCAAGTCATGATCTTTAGATACTTGTAGGGGCCGTAGTGAGAATGTTCCGAAAGGGACTGATTGCCAGGCTCTTCGGAATATTCAGCAAGCAGTTTGGCGAACTTACGCAAGCCGCTTTTGCTGCCCACGATTCGCCAGCCCGGGACATTCTCATCGAACTCATAAAAGAAGCCGAGTTCTCGCCATTCCTTAATGATGGCAACGTTAGTCGCGGGCAAGTATGGCATGATTTGTCCGGGGCATTTTTGCGCGTTCGAACTCCAGTTAGGGCTGATCAATTCTTTTTCGGATCGGCGATTATGTATTGAAGATCGGGAGATCTTGGAGAGTTTGATGGATTCTGCTCGAATATAGCGTCGAGAGATTGCAATGCCGGGTTGTTTGGAAAGCGTTTCTTTACTTCGAGCAGCGTAGACAGTTTTCGATCAGGGTCTGAGGTCGACAGAGACTCTGTAATAGCACGGTAGACTATTGCCCATTGATCGTTCGGATATCGACGAATCAGTTCATCCCAGTATCGAATCGACTTGCCGAGGTGCTCCAGCTCTGATGGTTTTGACTGTAACTGCCGAGTCTCTAATTCCTGAATTGTTTTCTGGCAGGCTCTAATGTAGGGCTTCAGGTCAATTGAAGTCGTGCCGTTCTGATTCTGTTCACTTGCTTTGAAAGCAGCCAGTTGGTCTCGCCATGCCTGAAGCATACTTGTCTGCTGGGCGACCAGGAATCCTTTTGTGAGATGAGCTCGGGCCAGTAGAAATCTTGCATTGTAGTTGTCCGGCGTGCGCTTCAGGGCACCTTCGCATTGAGCGACAATGGCGTCGAACCAGCGACTTGAATCTTCTATCCGATAGCTAGTGGGATCGTCTGGTATCACTGAGCCATTGCAGTCGTTTGAATGGCTTAGCGCACTGCAGTGAATAAACAATGCTGCGGCGGAGCCGTTGTTTTTTAACTGCGCGGAGCTCTCTTTAACATCGAGAGTCAGTTGCAGCGGTGAAATCTCCTGTATTGGCGCGCCCGTTGCCGAAAGTGCCACCGAAAAAGCGAGACAGAGGGAAATCCCCAAAATGCCATAAGAAGAATGCTTACTCATGGCCCCATCCTACGTCCCCTGCCGTCGGTTGTCATTGACTGGCTCTAATGGCGGACGCGTCATCACTGCTCGTGGGCACGTTTGATTGGCTCTTCAAAATTGAAGTCACCAAATTGGCCTGGATAAACGAAATTGCTTCCGAGGTTGACATACATCTTGTCGGCATTGACGATGACGAAAACAAATCGTTTGTCAGTTACTGCGGAAACTTGGTATGTCCCCGATTCTTTCGCTTCGAATAACGCAGTCATGCTGCCTTTGAAATCAGTTTCATCCACGTGATGCACATCTGATGTTTCTTGCCTGACCATCGCTCCGTCTGGGCCAATGATTTGAACTGGCAGCGGTGAATTTAGTGGCACTTCTACTTGTTTAGATCTCCAGGTAGTGTACGTCCATGCTTGATAGCTGCCCTTTGGCAAAGACAATTCATACCGGCCTGGCATCAAGAACTTATGGACGTCCGAATTCGGACCATATGCAGTCCCAAGAGCGAAGCCGAAGAATGCCAATACATATATAGCAACCGCAGCAACGGTTGCTGTGCCAACAATCTTTGCGCATGTCCATACCTTGAGCAAGCTGCCTGTTCATCCCAAATTAATCCTAGTCGCAGGTTAGCATGTGACTCATCGTTCCGAAAGGCTTCAAAGAATATTGGGCAAACAGGGTCCATAGCCGGGGCTATTCTGGACGCTGAGCGCAGGAAACCTAAATTGCCGTATTAGGGTGATGAGATTGGCATTGACCGAGTCGATCGAGAAGACAAATTTCAGTAAGCACGAGGTCTGATGCCTTCTCGAGCACTTTGCGTCAGAACAGCTCTTTTGACTCACCCTGGTAAACAGGCGTCTTCATGCGCTTTTGTTCTTGTGTTAGCATTACACCAATCCAAAACCAACATCACTTCAGAATCACGGAGTGGTCAGTGGAGCGCTTTGCCGTGTACGAAAGAACAATAATCCTTTGCCTTTTCCTCCTAACCGCTCCTGGTTGCACTCGTAACGCGACAGGACCCCCACCGGCAGCTCAAGCAGCACGCCAGCAAGCTAATTGTGGTGAATGGCAGCGAGCCATTGAAACCTACAACAGGGCATTAACCAGTTCTCCCAATGACGCTGTTTGTCTGGCAAGAAGAGGTAACGCCTATGCCCGTCAAGGAAATTATAAGCAAGCTTTTGTTGATTTCACCACCGCCATTGAATCTGATACCAGTTGCCCAGATGCTTATTCCAGGCGCAGCCGTGTATATGCCTGGCTGGGTTTAGTACAACTCGCCAAGCAAGATGCTCATAGAGCGTTAGGGCTTACTGCCAGCGTACCTAAGGACGCAGACCTGCTTCTTGAGCACGCAGGCTTATTAGCTACCGTCGAGAAAAGGCAAGAAGCCGATGAAGAATACAAGCAAGTCCTGGCCCTGTGTCGACAAGGCAAAGACGTTAGAACTTTGCTTATTGCTTCTGACGCCCACGGTCATTTGCACCAATATCAAGATTCAGTTAATTGCCTTGGTCAAGCTCTAAAATTAACTCCTGATTGCTTCTATCTCCACTTTTTGCGCGGTGGGTCATATTGGGCTTTACACGAATGGACACTAGCCATTGCTGAGTTCAACCAATATTTGCTTTACACCCAGAATAACCCCATGGCATTTTGGGCGAGGGGAAATTGTTACTATTACCAAGGAAACTATGCCAAAGCAGTCGCAGACTATGATCAAGCTATTAGGTTGGCTGGTAATTTCCCTTATGGTTTTTATTGGCGTGGGCTTGCTTACCACTGTTTGAACGATTACCAAAAGGCTATTGGCGATTTGTCTACTGCTATCAAGCTGCAATCAACTGATGCCTATGCTTACGGGGAAAGAGCAGATAACTATTGTCACCAAAGAGAATGGGCAAAGGCACTAAAAGATACACAACAAGCACTTTTGCTAAATCCTCAGTACCCGAAAGCGTACATTACTCAAGCATTGGCACTTGACCAATTGGGGCACTTCTCAGAGGCAATTGAGAATTACAACCAAGCCATTGCCGCAGCGCCAAAAAAGTCTTACGTGTACTATGAGCGAGGCATGTGCTACCGAGAGCATAAGCAATACAAAAAAGCCATTGTTGACCTCGCGGAAGCGATAAAATATGGTCCGCGGAACGCAGTTAGTTTTTGTGCTAGAGGCTCAGCTCTAGTCAGCGACCACCAATATGAGAAAGCCATTGCCGATTGCAGCCAATCTCTAAAATTAAATGCAAACCGCGCACACCCTTACTTAAGCCGCGGCATTGCTTACTCTAGGTTAGGTAACCACAAGCTTGCCTTGCAGGATCTAGACGAAGCAATAAGTCACGCACCAAATTATGGAGAGGCTTACTTTGAGCGCAGTTTGGTCTATAAGTCGATTGGCCGAAAGACCCTATATAAAAATGATCTGCAAAAAGCCAAAGCATTCGGCTACCAGTCACCAGAAGCAATGAGATAAATCGGCTACTTGCTAATGTCACGAGCTCGCCAGGTATTTGACCAGGAGCGTTACCGGCGCTCGACTTCAACAACCACCATTCGCAAACACCAAGCACGTCCCGCAAGTTTGAATCAGATCTGATGACCCGCGAAGAGGCAGCTGCATACTTGGACGCCACCGAAACAACGTTGGCTATTTGGAAATCAACTGGGAGGTACGGCCTGCCGGTATAGACTAGGGACGGCCTCCAAGAACAGCGAATTCTGCCAAATGAAGCACTATTGTCGCAATGGCACGAAAACAGTTGCTGCTAGTACGCTTGGAAGCACTGGTGTATGCTGAAAACTGACCATGGAGTAGCCGTCTATGCCTAAACGCTCTAGATTGACGAGGACAGAGGTAATCGAATGCAAGCAGCTCAAGGCAGCTGCTGGTGGCAGCGGAGCGTCTGGTGGTGGTACCTTTTACGCCGCAGGCCAAAAAGTTATTTGCAGGATTGTGGCAGAAGAGCCTGGCGGTTACGCCGTAATCATTCCCAAGGATAACCTTGTGGGTTCACTGCCTACCGATGCCAAACTCAAGGTTGGTGAGGAGATTCTTGAGTTTTTGCCAGAAGTTGTGTTTTGATTAATTGAAAAAGGCGGCGTATTCTTTCAATCGCTAAGTGAAGGAGATACGCCTAATGAAGAAAGATACA
>JADYXS010000280.1 GCA_021772155.1 Candidatus Obscuribacter sp. | reverse complement strand
GATTGCGTCATGCAATACCGCCACGAGGCTCGTGGCGGTATTGCACCGTCTTGTTTTCAATAAGTTAAGTGAGTGGCATTAGGCGGGACGCCGGCGCTCTCAGGGCTTCATACAAGCGTTAAGTGAACAGTATTTGGGGACAAGCCCCTCCCCTAGTTAAAAGTCGCGCGCAATCTACCTGGAGTGACGTTCGTCTTGACCGCTGATTGCAACTCTAATTCCGCGTGAGCAGCCATGCCGGCCAGGCTTTCCAATACCGTGGTCAGTCCGGCGCGATGGTGTTCTTCTACTGAATTGCACGCAACCACGGCGCTTTCGTAAAGTTGACTGCACAGATGTAACTTGCGCTGCTCGTGGTAGAGGCAAGCAAGCGTGTTTAAACCATTGATCAAATGGTGTAGTCGCACGCTCAGATTCGCTGGTGAAATGGCGTTTGTGGAATAGAGAAAACGCGACTTGCGCAAGCCTTTTTCGAAGACCTTAACAGCATCCAACAGGCACTGCTCAGCCTCGTTATACCTTCCCCAATCGAGATAAATTCGCCCAAGACCGTGAAGGTTGATACCAGTATCAGCGTGATCGGGGCCCTGGTGCACCCGGCGAATTTCCAAAGCACGTTCATGACACATGCGCGCTTCGTCCACCCGACGTTCTTTGTGAAAGGTAATTGCCAGCTTATCCAGAAGCGGCGCCAGCTCAAGCGCCTCAGCGCCTTTGGCCATCTCCACTAACTTTATCGCTGTGTTCGTCACAAAGTCACCCACAGCCGATTTCGCTTCGCCTACCAGATTGGCATTGTGCGCTTTGTGGTCATCAGCCTCACGAAGTTTATTCAGGCGCAATCCGCCGGCCAGTCCGCGTCTTTCAGCGGAACCTTCGTCGGCTGATTTGCTCGTTGGCAGCGCACCGGCCTCTGCGGGCATCTCGGAAGGTTGCCGCAACGCCGCCGTCGGTTCATGAACGACTCGTTGATGACTGACTGCCAGCAGATCGGATGCAGTTATTTCCGGAACTGGTCTTACACTTTCGATGTGTGTTCCATCCGGATATTCGTCAATCACTTTGCCGTTCAATTTAAGAGAGCGGACGATGTGTTCACGCTCGATACGGATAGTGCCGTCGAGACAGATGAGCACTTTTCCCATCATTGACCAATCTAAACTTTGATCCCGGGCTGTCCAATTGACACCATCGCTGGTGCTCCAAGCGAGTTTCCCGTAAGTGAATGCATAAAGGTTCCCGCCCGAATCGTAGCGAAACTGACAGACATGACCGCAGATAAATTTAGACGAAACGACGCGCCCGGAGTGGTCCCAGTCCACTGCGGCATGCGAACCAACTTTCGATTGCGACGCAGGAGCGCTAGGTTCGGAGAAGAAGACGACCGGCACCATAATTGGTGCTTCCGGCTTCGGATAATCCGGAGCGCTTCCATCCGTTGAAGTCGAAACTTCAGTCATAATTCCCTCGTTCTAAACTGCACCGACAGCTCCGCAGTGTCCAACAAGGCATCCGGTACATCCCCACAGTAGCAGTCCTCAGCCTGATTTCAAGAGAGGAGCCACTGCTGAAACCACAGTCTTAGCTGGTGTTTTGTCGACAGTGAGCCCAGCAGTGGCTTGCAATAACGTTAAACGTATCCAAGGACGTAATGTCCTGAAACACTCGCCAGTGCTCTGCCAGTGCCACAAGACGAGGTGTTAGTGGCTAAGCTTGGGCTTTTTTCGTGCTTCCTGGTTTAACCAGGGGCTGCCCGGCTTTGCACAGGGGACACTCATCTTTTGCATATATTTCCAGATTCATCTGGATAAGCGAAATGAAGGGCAGGTCGAACTGCGCCTTGCCGCCGCTTCTGTCGATGATAGCCCCAACTCCAATTGGCTCAGCTCCGAGCTTTCTAATGAGGTCGACGACCTGGCGGGCAGAGCCTCCAGTGGTGGTCACGTCTTCCACCACAAAAACCTTTTCGCCAGGCTTCAGATCGGTTCCTCTGCGGATTTCGAAAGTACCTTCCGGTCTTTCAGCGAAAATACCGCGAATCGGTTCTGCCGCGAGCGCCTTGTCCAAAGCAAGAGCGACAAGAACTTCCATGTGCACAGCACCGAGAGCCGGACCAACCACTGCCTGCGGTCTCAATCCGCTGGCTAAAAGGCGCTGCACAAGAGCTTCGGCGAAATACATGCCGTGTCGAGGGTATTGCAGCAGTCTCTGACACTGCACATATTCACTACTGTGCATGCCGCTGGAAAGCAGAAAATGGCCGCTCTGCCAGGCCTCGACTTCTCTAAGCAAGGATTCGAACTCGTCAATTTTCGTGTTCACAGCCATTCTCCATAATGCGTTGTGCAAATTTTACGGTGCTGAGCGTATCGCGGACATTAGTGTTGCGGTATTCTAAAGTTTCGGCAGGGAGCGATGCTTGGATGAAACCGATCATTGGAATTAACGTTGACGTCGTGGACGGACCGCCTCAAGAGGCTCAAGTACAGTCCAACTACTTCACGGCCATTTTGAAGGCCGGTGGTATCCCGATTCTCGTGCCGCCCATGCCGGATGAAGACTTACAGCTTCTGCTGAGCAAGATCAACGGTCTGATGCTCATCGGCGGAGATGACTATAACCCGTCCCATTACAAAGAAACACCGGCCAAAAGCACATCACTGATATCGAGCATCCGTGATGATTTCGATATGCGCCTTGTGCAACGTGCCACTGTCGGCAGCAATTTGCCCGTTCTAGGTATCTGCGCCGGCTGTCAGGCTCTAAATATTGGTCTTGGCGGGTCTTTGATACAGGACATTCCCAGTGAGCTGCCACAGTCGCAGGTTCAACATTCCAGTCCGCACGGGTGGGAAGTAGGTTTCAACAAGCACACTGTAAAACTTAGCAGCGACAGCCAATTGTCTAGGATTTACCAGAAAGCAGAAGTTGCCGTGCCAACATCGCATCATCAATCAGTTCGAAGACTAGGCGCTGGACTACGTGCCGTAGCGCACGCGGAAGATGGTGTCATCGAAGCGGTAGAGTATACGGAAAAGCCCTTTGTTATCGGCGTACAGTGGCATCCTGAGCGCGACTTCGAAGGCAACCGGCAACTCTTCGACGCATTCGTCAAACAGGCATCGGGTGTCAATGCAGCCATTGCGCGGTAAATGAGATGAGCTTAGAAAAGCAACGAAACATTTTGGTCACTGGCGGAGCGGGATTTATCGGCAGCCATCTCGTCGACAAAGCTCTGGCAACAGGCGATAGAGTTACCGTTCTGGATAACTTCAACGACTTTTACAACGCCTCAGTAAAGCGCTCAAACATAAGTGCGCATCTCAACCACGACAACTACTCAATTGTGGAAGGCGATCTACGAGACAAAGTATGCTTAGCGCAACTATTTTCGACCGGACCCTTTGATGTTGTCGTTCACCTGGCGGCAATGGCCGGAGTCAGACCATCTCTGGAAAATCCGGCTCTATACATGGACGTCAATGTTCTTGGAACCCAGCTATTACTGGAGCAAATTGTTCAGTCTGCCGATAAGACAAGATTGGTATTTGGTTCATCAAGTTCTGTGTATGGAAGCCGATCCGGGGAGCGCTTTCTCGAAACTGATCGCGTGGATCAACCCTTATCTCCTTATGCTGCCTCGAAGGCGGCCAATGAATTACAGTGTTATGCCGCGCACCACACAGCCGGACTGGATGTTGCCTGCTTGCGTTTTTTCACAGTATTCGGTCCGCGACAACGTCCTGATCTGGCCATTCATAAATTTTGCCAAGCAATAGATCAGAACGAAACCATAAATGTTTTTGGAGACGGATTGAGTAAAAGAGATTACACATTCGTTTTCGACATCGTCGAAGGCATTTGGTCGGCTATGCAAGCCAATCTCAGTGGATATGAAATTATCAACCTCGGACGCTCCGAGCCAGTTGTCCTCTTGGATATGATTCGTTCCATCGAACAAGCTTTAGGAAAAGAAGCAAAGCTAGTGCACAAGCCGTTCCAGATTGGAGACGTGCCATATACTTATGCTAGTATCGAAAAAGCGCGGCAATTACTTGGGTACAACCCTAAGACCAAGTTTGACGATGGTATCCGGCAGTTTGTCGAGTGGCATCGCAACCAGCGTCCGAAAACAACAGCTCCGGCGTAAGAATCCGACACTCAACTTGACACTGTCTTGTCCATCAGTCGATAATCAAAATCCGACCGAATTATGCCACGGTAGCTCAGATGGTCAGAGCGGGCGACTCATAACCGCCAGGTCGGCAGTTCAATCCTGCCCCGTGGCAGACTATTAATCGAGAAGGAGATGCAGGCAGTCCAGCCACATCTCCTTCTCTTTATATGTAAATGATCGCAGTTTATTCTTCTTCGTCGTCGTCGTCGGTCATTTCGGTTGCAAGTTCTTTAACATACGCAACGACGCGTTCGAACTCTTCGTCACTTTCGATGGTCCTGAAGGTCGCCTGATTATCTTCTTCAATCAATTGCATGATCACCGTCGAAGAATCTTTGTTTTCTTCTGCCGGTTCTTCAGGATTTTCGACGTCGCCAAGGTTCAATAACAAGGCGTATTCTTTGCGGTCAAATTCGAAAACACCGAGGATGCGGCAGGCGTAGGATTTTCCGTCTTCGCTCTCAAGGGTGATTGTTTGCTCGTCGATATTATCGGATTGCATCTCAGTCCTTCCTGTCCACTCTGGCGTCCGCTAATTGTCTCACCTTCTGTAATTCTTCATCTGCGCCGAGGACGATCAAGTCATCGCCGCTTTGAAACACGAGATCTGGTGGCGGATTGGTGATTAACTTACCACCTTGATTCACCGCCAGAACCATCGCCCCTGATTGATATTTTACATTTGCTTCCTTTAGATTCTTTCCGACCATTGAAGAGGCGGCTCCGATAATCACTTGCTCCAGGCGCAAATCATAATTTGGACTATGCATCGCCACATCTAAGAACTCAAGTACCAAAGGATGAGTAACAGCCGTGGCCATCCGTCGTCCACAAATTATATAGGGTGAAATAACGGTGTGTGCACCGGCGCGCATCATCTTGGCTTGAGAGCCGGGATTGGCTGCTCGGCAGACAACTGTAATTTGTTCATTCATACCCTTTGCTGCCAGGGTAATGAATGTATTTGACGCATCATCCGGCAGTGCGCAGACAATGCCGGCAGCTCTGTCCACGTGCGCCGTGGCCAGGGTCTCATCGGTCGTAGCATCACCTGGTAGCGCCAGATAGCCCAGAGCCTCGGCTTCTCGGACCCTGTTTGCATCAGCTTCAACAACAACGAATGGAACATGCAATTCATGAAAACTGCGCGCTACTTCCTGTCCGGTGCGACCGAAGCCGCACACGACCTGGTGCTGATGCAATCTGGCAATTTTGTCGCGCAATCTTCTTCGACCAAAGTAGACCATCGGGTCGGCATGCACCACAATCTCAGCCAGGTCGGTAAGAATGTAGACCAGCAAGCCCACGCCAAACAGTATCAAGATCATCGTGTAAATTCGACCCTTATCGCCGAGCGGATGTACCTCTCCATAACCCACCGTTGCCAAGGTCGTGACGGTCATGAAGAGTGAGTCAAGAAAATCCCAATGCTCAAGCAGCATGTAGCCAAAGGTCCCCGCCAAGACAAGCACCAGCAGAAACCAAAAATGAACAAAAATTCGTCGGCGAATATCTGGAGTCAAAACGTTTTAGCCACTCTTTTAGCCCGTGGGTCAGACATTTGCCGAGACAAATTCGTTCAGCCAAAGTGAAATGTGTCACATAAAGGCGCGCCGGTAAAGGATTAGCGGCCCTTGAACGAAAAGTATCATAAACGACCGCGGATACGAACGGCACACTGGATATCCTATGTACGGTAAGATTTAGAGCTTGTAAAAGAGCCGCCGGGAAGGTGGGCGCAGCTCAGCAGCGCTTTCGCGCGCATAACAATACGTATAGAACTTTGTGGAGCACCAATGAGCACAGCAGTTGAAACTACAGTTGGTCGTGTTATTTCGGTTATCGGACCGGTAGTCGACGTTGAATTTCCGTCCGGACACCTGCCGCTAATCTTCAACGCGCTTGAAGTACTAGATAAGAACCCATCCGGTGACGATTTAAAAGTGACCGTAGAAGTTCAGCAGATGCTAGGCGACAACCGCGTGCGAACCGTTGCTATGAGCTCCACCGATGGACTGACGCGGGGCATGAAAGTGCATGACACCGGCGCTCCAATTGCAGTACCGGTTGGTGAGAAGACTCTGGGCCGCATTATGAACGTGCTTGGTGAAGTAGTGGATGAAGGACCAGCAATGGTCGGCGTTGAAAGATGGCCGATTCACCGCCCGGCTCCTGAATACACCCAACTCACAACCGAAACAGCTATTTTCGAGACCGGCATTAAAGTCGTCGACTTGATTGCTCCTTACGTTAAAGGCGGTAAGGTCGGACTATTTGGTGGTGCTGGCGTGGGCAAGACAGTTATCATCATGGAACTGATCAATAACATCGCGACCAAACACGGCGGCTTCTCGGTATTCGGCGGCGTGGGCGAACGCACACGTGAAGGTAACGATCTTTATCACGAAATGGCTGAAGCTGAAGTTATCGACGCCGCGGGCAACAAGAGCCGTGTGTTGGATAAAGTTGCTCTAGTTTATGGACAGATGAACGAGCCGCCAGGCGCTCGTATGCGTGTTGGTCTGAGCGCTCTGACCGTTGCTGAGTATTTCCGCGACGTTAACCGCCAGGACGTTCTCTTGTTTATCGACAACATTTTCCGTTTCACACAAGCTGGTTCAGAAGTGTCCGCACTACTTGGACGTATGCCTTCTGCTGTGGGTTACCAACCTACGTTGGCAAACGAAATGGGCGACTTGCAAGAGCGAATCACATCAACCAAGAACGGATCAATCACATCCGTGCAAGCCGTTTATGTACCTGCCGATGACTTGACTGACCCAGCGCCTGCCACCACTTTTGCTCACCTTGATGCCACCACAGTGCTAAGCCGCCAGATCGCCGAACTGGGAATCTACCCGGCAGTTGATCCGTTAGCCAGCACCTCGACTGCGCTCAAGCCTGAAATCGTTGGCGAAGAGCACTACGAAGTGGCTCGTGGCGTACAACAAACACTTCAGAAGTACAAAGACTTGCAAGACATCATCGCAATTCTTGGTATGGACGAATTGTCTGCAGAAGACAAAATCACAGTGCAACGCGCACGACGGATTCAGCGCTTCCTCAGCCAACCGTTCTTCGTGGCTTCACAGTTCACCGGACGCAGCGGCAAATATGTAACCTTGAAGGATACAGTCCGCGGATTCAAGATGATCTTGAACGGCGAACTAGACGATCTGCCGGAACAGGCGTTCTACATGGTCGGTTCGATTGAAGAAGTGCAAGAAGCCGCCAAAGAGCTTGCCAAAGCCTAATAGATGTTGGGGCGGCACTTGTGTGCCGTCCCTGTCTACTTCACTTTACGGTGTTAAATGGCTAAGAAAGACGAAGAAGCAGAACACGAGCCGCGCGAACCGGACGAAGAAGATAAGGATTACACGAATCGTCGCGTGTTCCTTTTCGGACGTCTCGAAAACGAAGTTGTCCTACCAGTAATTAAACGGCTACTAAAGCTGAACGACAGAGATCCGAAAAAGCCAATCGACCTGATCATCAATTCCGCTGGCGGAAATGGATACAATGCCGACGCCATCATCGCTGCGATGTTTTCGGTGGAATCTCCCGTCAACACCATCTGCTACGGGCATGCCCTGTCCGGTGGATGCGAAATTCTTGCATCCGGTACTGGTCGAAGATATTCCTACGAATTTGCTACGTTGATGTTCCATCAAACCTTGTGGGAAGCTGACGGCGATATCACCAATCTTGAAATTCAAGCTAAGCAAGGTCAGAAATTTCGCGACGCCCAAATCGAGCTGCTGGGCCGATGCTGTGGACAAGATCGCAAGCGCATCCGCAAGGACATCGAACGAGATTTCTATTTATCTGCTCCTGAAGCTTTGGAATACGGAATTATTGACGAGATTATTCAGCACGACAAAACACGTCGTGGATTCGTTTTTACTACGACACAAAACAACCATACAAAGACAGGCACAACACGTGCCGCCGCCAAGACTACTGACAATCGCCGCAAGGCAACGACAGCCGGTTCCCGCCGGTAGCAATAGCAGGAGAGAATATGCCAGGTACGATGACTCTTAAGATTATTACTCCGGAACGTATCGTGCTGGAGCAGGAAGTCGACATGGTCGTTGCCAGAGGAATTGCCGGCGAGTTTTCAGTAATGCCCGGTCACGAACCGTTAGTGGCAGCGCTGGCAATTGATGTGGTGCGTTTTTCGCACAATAACGAAGAACAGATCGCTGCAGTCATGGGCGGGCTCTTGGAAGTACGCGGATCTGAAGTGACAGTCCTGAGCGATGTTGCCGAACTCGATCAAGAAATCGACGTAGCGCGGGCAACTCAAGCAAAAGACCGCGCTGTTGCAGAACAGACGCAGAAGACCGACAAGCTCGAAACATACATGACTGAAATGGCCGTCTCACGAGCACTCACGCGCATTAAGGCCGTGGAAATTAGACAACAACGTCGCCGCAATCGGCAGGTCTAAATTCTCGATTATCTTTACTGTCTGTGAAGTGGCGTTGTCTGTAGTGGCAGCATCTCATGCTGCCATTTGATCGCCTCGACGCCAAAGCGGTGAATTCGATCAATTCGTCCCGAGTTTTTGCCGGACCAGCGCGCACAGACCGGCGTAGTTACAGCCACGTTGTTTCACAAGACCGGATGGCAGCATAAGATGCTGCCACTACAGCTACCATTTGCTTGCCCGGGAAGCGCGGACATCCCGGAAGAAATTAGTAAGCCAGACGTGTTGGGGACTGAATTTCTTTGACCCAGTTCTGAAAGTCTTCTACTTCAGCTTTAGCCTTTGCACTGGTTGGTTCTGGCCAGTGAGTTGTCATGCGCGACCTGGCAGAGAAACTTTTTGAAACTTCGTTGTCCATAAGCCAGGCGTGCAGGTCTTTCAACTTCTGCACGGGGTCTCTTTCGTCTTTTGCTGATGCCATTTCATGAGCCTCTCTAGCCAAAGAACAAGGTATCGAATCGCTAGGACATTTCGGGGGCGTTTCTTAGTTTCATAGTGCCACCAAAATTGGCAATACGCAAGCTATTCTCGTTCTAATATACGTCACATATACGCTGATCATCGATGCCTTGATGCCGAGTTTCCGTCAACTTTACGCAAGTTGGCCGGCAGCAACATCAAGATAGATTTCACCCGCGTTTCGGGAGTCTTTCCGCAAACGACTGATCCTGCCGGAGCTGCGTCTGGTCCCATACCGGCAGTGCCTATTCGCGCGTACATCGTAGTGGATGCGCCACCGTCGAGATTGACGGCATCACTGCAGCCCAGATTCTTCAAGATGGAACTGAGCTGTTCCAACGTAATGCCACTGGATTCCGGTTCTTGTCCATTGCCTGAGACCGTAAGAAACATTGCGTAGCCATCCGGCGTGACACCAAATGCAGTGCGTGCCGCCGGTTTGCGAGAATTGATCGAATCAGTTGTGGTACCACTGGGGTCGATGCGGACAAATGCCTCATCTACCGAATCGATAGTAGGAAGCAAGCGCGGTCCTGCCTGCAGCGCATGCGCAATCCGCTTGCCTGACGGTACTGGAGCATTATGCTTTGCAAACTGAATGGTCCGTTTGCCACCTGCATCTTCAAGAAAGCGCACTTCCGTCCGATTGAGTATTTGAGGCAGGAAGGATTTTAGCTTCGGGTTCTCTACCAGGAGCTTGTTGTTGTTGGGGTCTGCCACCACGCTTGCATCAAGGGTCACAAAGCTCGTGCTCATGCCGGCATCTTTCAAATTGAAGTAGCCGCCATTCACAGCCGCGCTGGCACCTTCTCTGAGGGCAATTTCCGCTGTCGGCGCTGTCGTTGGCTGAGCTAGTGCCGGGCGAATCACCCAACGACCAGTGCGCGTATCAACAACCACCAGATGCGCCCGACTGCCACCATTTACAGCAAATGAGTAATAGATTGCACCGTCGTATGGCCATATCTGATGGGGCGTTCTCAACTCTCGCCAGGTACTGAGCGGCGCCACTTTTGGAGCATTCAGCCGGGCCGCATCAACAGTGTAGGCAGCCGAACCTGCCAGCACAAGTGTAGCTAGAGCTGCAATCGCTGTCTTCATCTCAATCCTTCCATTGGCACCAGACATATAGTAACAGTGAAGGGGCCTTGCGGCCCCTTCACGTCAATCATTCAATTTGCAATTAGTC
Organism: Candidatus Obscuribacter sp.; assembly: GCA_021772155.1. Lineage (GTDB taxonomy): Bacteria > Cyanobacteriota > Vampirovibrionia > Obscuribacterales > Obscuribacteraceae > JADYXS01. The sequence continues at coordinate 11,520 of JADYXS010000280.1, read as the reverse complement.
GGCCAGATTTACCCAAACACTCTTGATGTTTGTATAAAGCTCGATCGAGTGTTTGCCAAGTTCACGCCCGTAGCCGCTCATCTTGTAGCCGCCGAAAGGCATTTGCGGATCAAACACGTTGAAGCAGTTGATCCAGATCGTGCCAGCTTTGATGTGGCTAGCCAGTTTATGAGCACGCTTCAAATCGCGCGTCCAAACAGCCCCGGACAAGCCAAACTGAATTTTGTTGGCCTGTTCAGCAACTTCTTCCATTGTGTTGAACGGAATTACTGAAAGGACTGGTCCAAAGATCTCTTCCTGAGCAATTTTCATGTCGTTATTAACGCCATCAAAAATTGTTGGTTGGACGAAGTAGCCTTTGGCCAACTCGCCTTGCGGGCGTTCTCCACCACAGACCAGCTTAGCTCCGTCTTTCTTGCCTTCTCCAACATAGTGCATGATGCGCTCAACTTGCTCTTTGGAGATTTGTGGTCCAATCTGAGTTTTCTCATCCATTCCATTGCCTTGGCGCATTTTGCCTACGCGTTCGGTGAGCTTGGTCATGAACTCATCATGAACGGAATTTTCGATGAACAGACGTGAGCCTGCGCAACAAACCTGACCTTGGTTAAAGAAAATGCCGGTGATTGCGCCTTTAACAGCAGCATCAAGATCGGCATCAGCAAAAACAATGTTGGGAGCTTTGCCGCCCAGTTCAAGAGAAACACGCTTCAGGTTGCCGGTGGAGGCTTTGACAATTTCCTTACCGGTTTTGTCTTCGCCGGTGAAGGCAACTTTGTCGATATCCATATGATTGGATATTGCTTCGCCAGCTGAGTTGGCACCGAATCCGGTGATAATGTTCACCACACCTGCAGGGAACCCGACTTCCATGATCAATTCACCAAGACGAATTGCAGTCAATGGTGTCTGTTCCGCTGGCTTAAGGATGACAGTGTTACCACAGGCCAATGCCGGACCGAGCTTCCAAGCAGCCATCAAAAGAGGAAAGTTCCAAGGGATGATCTGACCTATTACACCGATCGGTTCGCGCAGCGTGTATGTGAAAAAGTTGCTATTGACGTTGGTGGTTTCGCCTTCCAGCTTGGTGCACCAGCCGGCGTAATAACGGAACGTCTCAACGACCTGAACTACATCTACCCAGCGCGATTCTTTAATCGGCTTGCCATTGTCCAGCGTTTCAATTTGCGCAAATTCGTCAGCACGCTTTTCAATTTCGTCTGCCAGTCGATACAAAAGACGGGCGCGCTCATGCGTTGCCATCTTGCTCCAAGGACCGCTTTCGAAGGCTTTCCGCGCGGCACGTACAGCTTTATCAACATCGGCTTTACTGCCTTCTGCAACCTTGGTCAAAACCTCATCGGTTGCCGGGTTGTATGTCTCGAAAGTCTTTCCGGATTCCGCGTCTACCCAGTTACCATCAATGAGCAGTTTTTTCGGTTTTTTAAGCCATTCACTGCAGAGAAGTCCTTGTTGTTGTACGACGGCCACGTTTTCTTCCTCCGACGGTCTTCCTTTTTTCTTAGCATCTTCGATGGAGTCTGGCTCCTGATGCGAATTGCACTACAGACTAGCACGGAAGTATTGTTAAGATATATATCCCAGACCTAACCTTAGTCTAATCTCTTTTATATTCCGAAGAACTCAAGCAACGCGGGACGCTGAGCCAACCGCATCGAAAGTCTACAAATGTGTTGCCGGTAAATGCCATAAGAAGGTGAGCTCCACAGTCACTCTTGGGCTATTCTGGAACTATGAAACCTCGGCAATATATAACCCTTTCAATCAGTCTGCTCACGACTGTTTCCCTCGTTAGCTTCCAATCCGCAAATGCAGCGGGTAAGGAGACCTACGCGCACAAGATGGAAATTGGTCAGCTGCTCTACTTCAATGGCGACATCGAGCGGGCCATTAAGAACTTCGTGCGAGCCTCAGAGCTCAATCCCAAAGCCTTCGAACCGCACCTGAACCTGGTCAATTTATATGTACAGAAAGGCGGCGATGAAGGACTCACCAAAGCAGCACAAGAATGCGCAGAAGTGCTCAAACTGAAGCCTTCGAACAGAGAAATCCACCTCATTCTCGGTAATTTGATTCGCACTCAAGCCAGTTCGGAAACCGACAAAGACAAGATGAATGCCAAGCTTGAAGAGGCGCTAAAAGAAGTTCAGCTGGCTCAGGACATGGGAGCCCCGGAAGCCTTGTGTGAAAACACTATTGGGCTTACGCTGCTGCAAAAGGGCGATATGGAAGGTGCATTGCTGCACATCGATAAAGCATTGAAAAAACAGCCTAACTTTCCCGATGCGCATCTGGTAAAAGCGGTCTTGCTCTTCAAAGCCATTAACAAAGACGCCAAAGGAGCCGATTCGGCCCCCGGTTCACTCGATAGTCCAGAAAACAAAAAGAAGCTGAACGAAGTTTTTGCTGAGCTCGACTTAGCAATTAAACAGAAGGAAAAGAATCCGGAAGCGCACAACACGAAAGCAGATATTTTGTTTGCGGCTGGCAAACATGATGAAGCCCTCGAGCACTATCACAAAGCAGCGGAACACGAACCCCGTTACGCGCAAGCATGGGCCGGAATCGGCAATGCCCAGGCGCATATGGCGGGCAAAGCGACTGATGCTGACAAGAAGCGTGAGCACATCGACCACGCAAAAGAAGCCTACGACAAGGCCAAGCGAATCAAACCAACGGACAAAAACATAGTCTATGGCCTAGCTGTGATGCTGGAGAAGCAAGGCGCGGTTGCTGATGCGATTCAGGAATTTCAGAACGGATTACTTCTAGAAACTGATCCGATGATGAAAGCGCAGATACAGATGCACATGCAGCAGTTACGACGTTCCGGGTTGGGCGGCTCGCACACGCTCGGAGTTCCCGGCGCCGGCGGTACAAGTAGCATCGGCGATAACATGTTCATAAATGGCGCGCTGAGCGTACCGTTTTCTAGCTTGATAAAAATCAAGCAGCCGAAAGAAAAACAGTAGGACCAAACTCGGGAGCGCCGGGATGGCATCGCGTACAAAAAACCCGCCCCGGATTACCGGAGGCGGGTTTTGAAATCGTACACAGATGAGGTGTTAAGCGAAGTTCGGAAGCAACTGGCCGCCGCCTTTATCATCACCCTTATCCGAAGCAGCCGGGCTGCCTTGAATGAGCCTGCCATCGTCTAAAACGATAGTTTCACCTGGTGGAAAAACACCGTCCCGGTAGTCATCCTTAACGAGAACAATTCCCTTCTCTTCGTTTATTCGGTTGAGGATCACATCAAACTCAGCAGAATCAAGAGTTTCTTTCTCAAGAAGAACTTCAACGATAGCTTTCATATGATCGCGATGACTTTCGATCAAGCGTTTCACACGCTTGTATTGATCGGTGATGATGCGCTTTATCTCTTCATCAATTGTGGATGCTACTTGCTCGCCATAATCGCGCTCATGGCCGAAATCGCGACCGAGAAACACATGTTCGTTACGCTTGCCGAACGTCATCGGTCCAAGCTTATCGCTCATGCCAAACTCAGTAACCATGCGGCGTGCCAGCTTGGTTGCTTTCTCAAGGTCGTCCTGGGCGCCAGTTGTGATTTCGCTATAAATCACTTCTTCTGCAACGCGTCCACCGAGACCGACGCCAATTTGATCGATCAGCGCCGAACGCGTGTAACTCAATACATCTTCTTCCGGATAGAACATAGTCAAACCAAGCGCGAATCCACGCGGAATGATCGTGACCTTGTGTAGCGGATGAGCGTTCTTGAGCAGCTTGCACATCAATGCGTGCCCGACTTCGTGATACGCAGTCATCTCTTTTTCTTTCGGACTGATGATGCGTGTCTTCTTCTCTGGACCTGCAATTACTTTGTCAATCGCCGATTCGAGATCGATCATTTCAATCTCACGCTTGTCGAGACGCGCAGCAATCAGCGCCGCTTCGTTTAACAAGTTCGAAAGATCAGCTCCAGTGAATCCGGGCGTTCGTCGCGCCAAGATTTTGAGATCAACATCTTTTGAGAGCGGTTTGCCACGCGAGTGAACAGAAAGAATCTGTTCGCGACCCAACACATCAGGACGATCAAGGACTACTTGACGGTCAAAACGACCTGGACGCAGCAGAGCTGAGTCGAGGATGTCCGGTCGGTTGGTGGCTGCCACCACAATGATGCCGGTCGTGCCTTCGAATCCATCCATTTCCACAAGCAACTGGTTGAGAGTTTGCTCACGCTCATCGTGACCGCCACCAAGGCCCGCACCACGTTGACGACCGACAGCGTCGATTTCGTCAACGAACACGATACATGGCGCATGCTTCTTCGCTTGATCAAACAAATCACGAACACGAGAAGCGCCTACACCGACAAACATCTCGACGAAATCACTGCCTGAGATACTGAAGAACGGCACACCAGCTTCACCTGCCACAGCTTTTGCCATGAGCGTTTTCCCGGTTCCCGGTGCGCCGACAAGCAACACTCCGCGTGGGATGCGTGCCCCAAGCGCTTGGAATTTTTCCGGATTCTTCAGAAAATCAACAATTTCTTGAAGCTCTTGCTTTGCCTCATCAATACCGGCGACATCCTGGAACGTAACCTTTACTTTGTTATCGAGCATCAATTTCGCCCGACTACGTCCAAAGCTCATGGCCTGATTGCCACCAGACTGGGCGCTGCGGAACATGAAAAGGAAACCGACGAGTAAAAGAATCGGTAAGAAGAAGGAACTGAGCATGCTGAACCAGAAGCTCGACTTATCGGGATCTTTGACGTCCACCGGAACATTTACTTCGTTCAGGTCCTCAACCAATTTTTGTTTGGCTTCGGTAGGTACTACAACGGTCTGCTCGCGCTCTTCGCCACGCTTTTTGACTTGAATGACTGAATCATTGTTAGTGAAAGTCACTTTCTCAAGCTCGCGCGCTGCTCGCTCTTTGTCCTTCACGATTGTCTGCAGTTCGTGATAAGTGAACTGTTTTTCGCGCTTACTGATGCTGGTGAGCGAGAAGACAAAAATGACTAGAACAACTAGCAAGAAGAAAACGGCGCCGGTCGTCCCGTATTTCCTCATTTACACTCTCCGATGAAAACCGTATCCCCAAAGTATAACACGGTTATTAGATTGCTCAGAGGCAAGCAGGGTGACCGATCCAAGCATTTTTCGATTGCTCAGATGCTACTGCCCCCAATTGTCTCTTAATACCTGCGGAAACCTATTTGCAACTAAAATGCCAATTCTGCTCAACCGTGCTTTGTCTTAAGCTATCGGGAACTCATCGGTGGCGAGCGGAAAGACGGACAATTTATGAGTGGGTTGACCGCCGACACGGACTTTGTTACTTACTCCTACTCCAGGAACCCAGAGAACATCGGTCCCTTGGGCTATGACCAGGGGATGTCCGGCATGCCTACCATCGGCTTTTCGATGCGTCTGGAGATACCGCTTCAAGCGCACAGGCTCTGCCATCCCGAACGGGACGATAGTATCTCCGGCGCGCCGCCGACGGGCAATTAGCGGTTGAGATATACAAGATAGGTCTACTACCACCTCGTCGGCAGTAGCCAGAGGAAACTCCTCGGGAGCCTGGAAAGCAGCGACAGTTCTGATTGCAACTCCGAGCTCGGGCACTAGGGTTAAGCCTTGCAAGTTAAGCTCCGATTCGAATGCCGAATCTGTGCCGGTGCCGGCATCGACGCTTGATTCGTTTTCGACAAATCCGACACGCCCATGCTGTACAACAGCTTGCCAATCCTCGCTGAGGTTGAGTGTGCCGCCCTGCCCAGCCAATTCCAGAATTTTGCAAACGCGGTCGGACGTCACTTCGATCCCACGACTGCGAAGCGCCGACGCGACCACGCGCCGCTGCAGGGCTATTGGTTCTCCGAGCAATGCCGTCAGCGGGCAATTTCCAGCCCCGGCAAACATCGCCGCAGCGCGAGTTTCACTTAGTTCATCAAGTACATATTCGTCGTCCGTTAGAAGTAATCGCAAAGTTTCCAGACGCGGGGTAATGTCGCCAAAGCGCTCATTGATCATTGGTATCAATTCATTTCGAATAAAATTGCGCGTGTACGCGCTGCTGAAATTGCTGGAATCAAGACGGTAAGCACAATTTTGCAGTCGGAGATAATCGAGGATTTCTGTGCGCCGAATATTGAGCAACGGTCGCACGATCGAGATAGACGGCGTGACAGCACGGCACGCCGGTATGCCCTTTAGACCGGTCGGCGAGGTGCCGCGAAAAATCCGAAACAATATAGTTTCGCACTGGTCGTCCAAAGTATGTCCGGTGGCAATGAAGCTGCAAAGTTGCCGCTGAGCTGTAGAAATGAGAGCGGCATAACGCGAGTCGCGCAATGAGTTTTCGTCGCTAGCAGACGGGTTGAGGTGGTCAACAATGATTGGAACTTGAAGCTTCTGGCAAAGACTGCGACAAAATTCCTCATCTGCCTCTGATTCATCACCGCGCAAATGATGATTTATATGTGCGGCAACGACTTTAATGCCTAAACCAACGGCCGCGACCAGCAGCGCAGCGGAATCGGGTCCGCCGGAAAATGCGATCAGCCAGCGGCTGTCGCCACTCGACAACGGATCGAGTCGGCGTACTGCATCAGCAAATTGATCAGTAAAATTCATTGCCTAAAACCAGTGCAATCAAGTCGTGGGCGAGCACAACAGCAACATAGTAAACTGTACATCATGAGACATTCGAGAATGGCTGCCTGCATTTGCGCCCTGGCTATGTTAATTGCCTCGGGCTCGCTTTCACCGGTCATGGCCAAGAAGAAAGCATCAGCTGACAAAAAATCAAAAGAGGTTGCGCCCGAGCACCCCCGAGATGTCAGTAACTCCCTTGATGAGTTGCTCACAACACCAGTTAAATCGTCCGTGGACACTTTGGATCCTAAACCCAATAAACCGCTGGAAAAATTACAGGGCACCGTTGAAGCCACCGAAGGTAGTGCCGCCGGTACCGCCTTGGAAGGTCGTACAGATGGCAACCATAATAGACTGCGCTCCGGCGTGAACCAGGAAGGAACCTCCACAGGGCTTCGCTCCGGGTTAAATCAAGAAGGTGGCCAACCTCAGCCGTTACTGCCGAAACTAGCACCGCAAGACCAGAAAGTTCTCAAAGGCTCTGCTGCTTTAAGCGGACTGCAAGCCGGCGCGCAACAAGATCCAGATAGCGCCGATCGAGAGCTGATGGTGGAATGGGATCGCTGGCGCAACAAATTCTTGCGCGCAGTGCAGTTGCAAGTTCAGGCAAGCGTAAATCATCCGGACGATTGGGAAGAACAGGCAGCGCCCAGATCACAGATTTCTTACGATCCCTATACAGGGCAACCGGTGGCGCAGCCTCGTTTCCCGATGGGAACAGAAGCCTGGTTCAAATGCGAAATTACAGCGGACCGCAAAGTAAAGAACCTCTCGATTATTCGCCCATCAGGTCTCAATGATTACGATCGAGCAGTTTTGAGCGGCGTGCGCGCATTAGAAGGAACGAGCCTGCTTGAGTTCCCTAATTCTTCGCGGCGCCCAACAGTGACACAGTCAGCTGGAATCAGAACTTCCGATTCTTCCGATTATCAGTATCATCATTTCGGCGACGTCGAGCGATTGAAGCAATCACAATAGGCACCAAATACGGTGCTATGGGCGCGATCTTCGACGGCCAGTCATTTTGTACCTACCGGTGATCCCAGACAACCTTCGCCAACCAAGCGATTTTGAATTTTTGCCACCACGAACAGTGCGAGACTCGGCTCCATTGGACTTGGTTGGAATCGATGGAAAATTACGATTTGTTCCAAGATGCCTGTCCGCCTGCTTGATTATATCCATGGCCTGCTCCGCCTCCGATGCGGTGGCAAATCCGTATACAGCAAGAAATTTTTCCGCAGCAGATTGCACGACCACGAAGGAAATATTGATCTCGCGGGCCGCAAGTCTATCGGCAATTACATGAGCTAAGCCCGGTTTATTCTGTCCGTGAACTAAAACGCAGGTGGAACTTTTGACGAGGTCGCGCGATTCGGCACGCGCCAACTCGCACAATCCATCAGCCTGGCCACTAACGAAGCCGTAACCCATGACCATCTGAAGACTAATGTTGTGATCTGCGTTACCATTTGCTGCCTCAGCATCACCAAAAGCAGGCAACTCTTGTTGCCTGAGCAAAGCCTTTTTCACAGTTAGCGTCATAACACTCCTACCAGTCAACCTAATCGCAACATTTCCACGGCACCACAGACAGTGGCGTCACTCTTATGCCTTAGTGTTGTTGAACGAAAGGATCGACGACTCGGGGCTTTGACAGTTTCGAGATCGACGCCAGCTATGTTAAAGGTCTGTGAGAAATCAAAAACAAAAGAGCGAGCATGCGCTCGCTCTTAAATAACTTACCCCCAGGGGGAGTCGAACCCCCGTCGCGTCCGTGAAAGGGACGTGTCCTAGGCCTCTAGACGATGGGGGCCAAAGGCAGGCCAGAAGCCCACAGGAGGGCCAGAATAACAAAAACACGATGACTGTGTCAACAGCAACCCCCAGTCTGCGCTTCTTTCATAAACGGATGTTGCGCTGTGATGACCGTAAGCACCAAGACCGATATCGTAGTAATATGTCAAGTTCAAATAGAGGCAACCATGGCTCATCCGTATCGCACGTTTAGCGCCTACCTTAAGGAGCGCTTCGGCACACGCGTATATCGCGTGCCAATCGATGCTGGATTCGATTGCCCGAACAGAGATGGCACCCGGGCCTTTGGCGGTTGCACATTTTGTGACGAAAGAGGATCAGGGGCTCCAACCATTGAATCGCGACTGAACATTCAGCAACAGCTTCTGGATGGCATCAAAAGGGTTCAGCGCCGCTACGGCGCAAATAAGTTCCTGACTTATTTCCAGGCATTCAGCAACACTTACGGTCCGGAAGGTGCGCTACGAACAATTTACGACGCCGGATTAGACCATCCTGATGTGGTTGGACTTTGCATCGGCACGCGTCCGGATTGTGTGCCCGACAACGTCTTGGATTTGCTCGCCGAATACAACCAGAGAACATTCGTCTGGCTGGAATTGGGCTTGCAATCAGCGTTCAATGAGACACTCGACAAGATCAATCGCGCTCACACGGCTGAGGAGTTTTTCGCTGCTGTACAGCGGGCAAAAGCTCGTGGACTGATGGTTGCCACACACTTGATATTCGGACTGCCAGGAGAGACGCCTGAGCAAATGATGAGCACGGTGAAGCAAGTGGCCCAGTGTGGCGTTGACGCCATAAAGATTCACCAACTTTGCATATATAAAGGTACGCCGATGGAAGCCGATTACAGAAATGGCACATTGGGGACAATTGATGAAGACCTTTATGTACAACTGGTGGCCGATTCCGTGGAAATGCTGCCTCCTGAGATGATCATCATGCGCCTCGTAGCTGAAGGTAGCGAAGATGAGATCGTTGCTCCGGCCTGGGCATTTGAGAAAAGCCGAGTGATGGACAAAATCGATGCTGAGCTAAACCGACGAGGAACGCAGCAAGGCAGCAAGTTCGTTGCTCACGTTTTTTCAGAGCCGGTGTTGAACCTGTTGTAGGCACCGCCCGGGCATTGCATCTGAGGCAGTTTTTTGCCTACCCTGAGTTCTCAACTGCAAGCACAGCCGCGCCGACAATTCCAGCATAGTCACCAAGCTCAGCCTTGACGATATCAAGTTTCTTGCTGGCGATCGGCAAGGCCTTGATTTTGGCTTCTCTAGCTGCCGCTTCCAGGTAATAATCGAGCGCTTCCACCAACCCACCGCCCAGGATGATGCGTCGAGGATTTAAGAAGTTGGCGACAGTCGCCAGTCCTAGACCCATGTAGCGAGCAGCATCGTCTACTGCCCGCAAGACAACTTGATCACCTGCTTGTACCGCTTGAGCAATTGCCTTAGAGCGCAAAATTCCCTTTGTCATGTCTATTTTCTCGCGGACGACAGAATCCAAACCGCGAGAGATGTCAGAAAGTATCTGCTTGGCTATAGCCGTGCGCGATGCATAAGCCTCGAGACATCCCCAACTACCACAGCCGCACGGACGGCCATTAGGTTCAATGGGAATATGTCCAATTTCGCCGGCGGTGCCACCTGCACCGCGGTACTGCTTGCCACCAGTGACGATACCAGATCCGATTCCAGTTCCGACAAAGATGCAGACGAAGTCATCGCAGTTTCTGCCGGCCCCAAAACGCAGCTCGCCAAGTGTCGCCACTTCAACATCATTTCCCAATCGAGCAGGAACTTGGTAGTGATCGGCAAGGGGAGCGGCCAAAGATACTTCTTGCAACCCCAGATTCACGGCATTGAGCAGGATGCCCTTTTGCCTGTTGACCATTCCGGCTGCACCTATTCCAATCCCAACAATCTTTCGAACGTCAACGCCGGCTTCTACGACCGCTTCATCGGCGACCGAGATGATCCGTTTTATCAGATCGTCCTGCTCATGCGGTTGCCTCGTTTTCTTCTTGCCAGTTCCCACCATACGCCCGGAGTCAACGTTGATGACGCCAGCTAGAATTTTCGTTCCGCCGAAATCTATTCCGATAGCCAGTCTTTCTGCCATAACCACCTTTGCAAATTTTGCATATTCTAGCAGCCCTGCTTTCTGAAAATACTGGTGCCCACTATTGCGGCGCAGCGCTGCATTCAGAGGCCAGCAGGACGTGGCGCTCCAGACCAGCTGCGTTGATGCCGGTGCTGCCGTTAGAAGGCGTCTAGTTTCGCGATGGTGTGGTTATCGGGCTCGTGGTCGGACTGCCGGCAGGCGGTGTTGCCGGAACAAATTGTTTAACCAACATCCAGATAATCACAATAAAAACCAGCAGCCCAATTATTAGCGCGGGGCCACCCGCATTGGTGTTGGTCTGGTTCTTGGATGCACTAGCGTAAACAGCTTCTCGTGCCTCTTTCATGGCCTGAAGTTGCGCTTCCATCTCAGGATCTATGGCGGGGGGCTTCATTCCCGGCAGTGGCGCGACAGAATCCTGCCAAACCGGTTCTGCAATCGGTGCATCGGCCAAGGGCGCCTCTAAGGGCCGGACTGCCGATGTCGGCTCCGCCTTCGTAGGTGGCAACTGTAGCGGGCCCTGCAACTGGTTGAGCATTTCCGCTTCCGCTTTTAATCGAGCCTTCAAAGCAGCTACGTCTTCCTGTGCGTCGCCCTTAGTGCGAGCCGCCTCTGCCTCAGCCTTCAATCTGGCCTTCATTTCCGCAACATCATCAGGTTTTTGAGACATAAGCTCCACCTAGTAGTTCAACGTCATTTATGCCACAAGATACGCGATTCAACTAAAAACTTCCTGTGATTTTTAGATGTTGAGAGGATCGCTAGGACGGCAGCAAAGCGGGAGGGAACAAGCTCCTCCCCTACCAGGCAAGAAAACGGGTGCCGGTCGAGTAGACCGGGGGAGTTTCACCCCCAGCCCCTCACAGAACCGTACGTGAACTTCTCAGTTCATACGGCTCATAGGTGTTCGGACAGCGGGCTG
>JADYXS010000279.1 GCA_021772155.1 Candidatus Obscuribacter sp. | reverse complement strand
TGCTCGGCAGCAAGCTGAAACTGACTGTCCTGCGCGATGGCGCGGAAGTCGAAGTTGAGTTGACCCGGCACATCGTTGAGAAGGCAGAGCCGTTCAAGGTGTTCAACATGAGCGATCCGTCCATCAGGCAAGGAGTGCCGGCCGGTAGAGTGATCCAAATCACGTCGCTGTTTGATGCCGCCTCTCCTGCAAAGTTCGCCGAGACACTCCTGCAGCTCGCTAAGGACGGCATCAAGGGCGTGGTAGTCGACGTTGCTTCCGTCAAAGGTGGCGATCCGGAAGTTGCGTTGAGGTTTGCGGCAATGCTCATCGACAAAGGTGTCATCGCACATCGCGTCGAAGTGACCGATGCCGGTGAGGTGCAAATGCTCACCTGGGAAGCTAAGGACGGTTCAGTAATTCTCCGGCGCAAAGGTCCGTTCGCCGTCTCCGCTGGTGGGAAAATCGATACTAAGTCTGCATCCGCGGAAAAGGTGACGATCCTCTCTGGCTGGAAGTCTGGACTCTGGAAGGGTGATGTGATCATCGTCACTGGTCCGGAAACGGAAGGTGCACCGGAATTGATTGCAGCTGCAATGCGGACGAGGGAAATTCGCGGACCATTGGTTGGCGAAACTACCGCCGGCAAAGGGATGTCCCAGAGCCACTTCAACGTCGGAGCTGACACCATCCTTGGCGTTAGCACCGGGTTCTATCTTGCGCCCGACGGCACGAGCATTCAGGACCACGGCGTTGAACCACACGTGCAAGTGGACATTAGCACTCCGGGTTGGATGATGGCTCAATACCTCATGGCCCAGCGATTCAAGGTGATACCGCTGCCGAAGTATCCGGAACTAACCAAGTAATCAATCGGGGTGCTGCGTGTTCTATCCGTGCGGCACCTCGATTCGCTTTGGACATGCAGTAGCGATTGCGAACCACCATTGATTTGGTGGTTCGCTTTTTGTCATGGTTATATTAGATGCAATAGTAAGCCGTAGGGGAGGGGCTTGTCCCCTCCCGTTGGTGACGAGAGTTGTAGGGGAAGGGCTTGTCCCCTCCCGTGGGTGACGAGAGTTGAAGAGGGGAGGGGCTTGTCCCCTCCCGATGGTGTGGCGAGAGTTGGGGAGGGGCTTGTCCCCTCCCGTTTATCATGGACGAACGAACAGTTTGAACGAAAACTCTGGCCTAAGCGTTTACCGGTTATGTCGAATCTACCCTCACGTAAATGCATACGAATTCCAGGCTACGATTATTCGCAGCCGGGTTTTTACTTCATCAGCGTTTGCACCCATGGACGCGCCGAGATATTTGGGACGATCGACACTACGTTTTGCTTTCGTCCGATGCCCCTGGGAACCGCAATTGAAGCTGAATTACGAGGAGTTGTCGAACGGTTCTGTAGTGTTCGCCTCGACTGCTATGCAATCATGCCGGATCACCTTCATGCGATTCTAGAGTTGACTGGTAACGGGCACACGTTGTTCGATGTTGTTGGCGCGTTTAAATCGCTCGCGGCGCGAAATGCAGCGTCTACATTTCAGATTCATAAACTATGGCAACGTGCCTTTTACGACCATGTGATTCGTACCGAGGCTTCGTTGATGCAGATTCGCCAATACGTAGCAGATAACCCTGCGCAGCTGCGAGTCGACGATCTTAATCGAGCAGGTTACTACGAATGGCTTCGTCACGGGAGGGGACAAGCCCCTCCCCTACGAACGCGGTAACGAGCGCGGACAAGCCCCTCCCCTACGAACGCGGTAACGAGCGCGGACAAGCCCCTCCCCTCTTACGAACGCGGTAACGAGCGCGGGCAAGCCTCCCCTACGAACAGAGCCCGAGATTGGTGGTTTTCAAGAAGCGTTAGCGCCAGCTAACACAGCTTTTTTTGTGCCGCTTACGAGACGCGTATTTGCATCAATAGATGCACTATATGTAGGTGATTATCTTCTCGCGAAAGAGTAAGACTCAGGTATCAATATCCAAATCCTTCAGTAGCAAAAAAACAACTAACCTCCAACCCAAGCCCCGATAACAACCGCATCTGCCTGCTCTGACGCCACTATCCTGGCGCCATAGATGGCACACACACACAATTATGAAACATCGCAACTTCCATCTGCTGCTCTTCCTCGTCCTCATTCTGTCCACCGTCATCGGTCAGATCCCGCTTCCGGCCCGCGCCTTCGGATTGATCATCTGGCTCGGTGCAGCAACGATTTACATCGGCGGCGCCGTCGCTATCTTCGTCCGGCGCGTCGGTCCTACACAGCTCAATTCCAACCACTAACACGAAGCGGAATCCGCGGGCAGCTTGAGCTGCGTCACAGTAGCGGAGACGCACACTTCAGTTTCGAACACCGACAAACAATCGTCAGTCCAATCTCAAACCATTCGTATGAAATTCATCAAGCTCCACATTGCCGCTCTGTTCGCCCTTAGCCTGGCCGCGCTCAGCGCTTGCTCGACGCCGCCGCGAGCTGCCGCCAGCAACACCACCACCGCTTCGGGAAACTCGCCGACGATCTACGACTACCCGCCAGATAAGGTCCAGACCATCTACGTCTTCGATGAGGATGGTGGCTGGAACACCGAAAGCATTCGCGGTGCGCTCTACCAGCGCACGGCGGACAGCATTCGAGCAACCGGCACGCCGGCCAATCCACTGGATAAAAGCCAGTATTTCAGCTGGCGCAACGTCGAAGGTGCACCTTGCAGCATCACCGTTGGACCTCGCGAGCTGCTAAAAGTCTGCCCCACGCCGCTCCCTTACGACACGCTTTGCGGCATCGCTGCGGACCAGATCTGTCAGCCCTGAGCCGAACCCCAAAATTCGGTCCGCAAATAGCGTCTCGATACTCGCTCTCAATAACCCAAATCAGAGAAAGGAAATCCCAAGCATATGTCGATAATCATCTCTCTTGTGGCGCTGACCCTGGCAATCTTGCTCGGGCGGCGCTGGTACTTCAAGCGCAAGTTCCTTCGTCTCTGGCCTTCGTGCTTGAAGCGCGAAACGCGCATTAGCAACCGTGAGCGCGGAGTCGGTTCGATCGCAGGAGTTAAGTCCAGCACGCTCAGGATGGTTGCCCAAGCGCAAGCCAAACGCGATCTCATCGCGCTCACGCTCGGCACCGCCCCGTTTGTGAGCTGGAAAGGGCTCTGTATCGCCGAGCAGAAGCTTAGGACTTTTATGCTCGCGTGCAGCGGCCAGGCCAACATGGACCATCAGTCTTGGAAAACTGCCACCAATGCAATTCTGCGCGCTGCAACGACGATTGGAGCTGTACGCAGCGCACTCACAGCGCCGATCGGTCGTGAGCCAGCGCATCTTGCGTCGGCTCTGCAGCAGCTCAGGTTCGCGCAAAGATTGTTCGGGCGCCGTCAAGATGTAGCAGCCACAGAGGCGGCTCTCCTGGCCGAGGGCATCGCCACCGGTCAGGTCACCATCGACCCGACTCAGTAACTCCAATCAAGCCGCGCCCATGTGGTACGGCTCGACGGGTAAAACCTCGAAACTATGAAACTCATTTTCATTCTCTTCTTCGCTATCGCTGTCCCCTGGCTGCTTTTCAAGCTGGCCATGTGGACTTTGATTCCGTTCTTCGGCATCACCGGGCATCCCCAAATCGCCGCGGTGCTATTCACCTGCATTCCGGATGTCCTGTCGATTGGCTTGGCGTTTACGCTGGCCTCAGGCAAAGGTCTGCCGGATAACTAGACCGGTCGCTGGCTGAAACGAAAGATGTGCATGAATGCTTCGGGTCCGATCCCCGAAGTGTTGACGCACCACGCTGCAGCACGAATCCAGCGATGATCACCGCACGCTAAGGGCGGTCATCATCACTGTATTCAAGCTGATTCGAGTAGCTTTGACAAACGCGTCTGCAAGCAACCGCTTAGGCGCACCACAATAAACTCACTAACTAAATTATGACCAATGAAAACACCACAACGACATAACACTGCCGGCGCTTGTAACAGCCTCGTGCCTGTTCCTACTGCGAAACGCCCTGACGGACTGAGCGCGATGGATGAGCAGCTTTTTGACGAGGCGCTGGTTTGGCAATCAGCAGCTAAGTCCGTGATGCTGGCCGGCGACTTCGCGACGGCGCTCACCTTCTACCGCAACGCTCTTGCCAAACTGCAAAACATCGGGTCAACTGAGCTTGAAGCCGAGCTGCACATCAACGTCGGCTGCATGCTGGCGAAAAACGGCGACAGATTGTCCGCAAAGGGCGAGTTCGCTTCAGCGGTTCTCATCCTCGAACGGATGTTGGGGCTCGGCGCAGAGCACGAGCTCGTCGTCTTCGCTCGCTACAACCTTGGAGACACGCAACGGCATCTGCATGCCGACAGCGCGCGCAAGCTTCAGGGCGAGGCGTATGAACATATGCAGCTCGGTAGCAATCTGAGCGCGCGTTCGCTCATTGAACAGGCACTTCCGATGGCCGAGCACGGCGCGCGCGATCCGATCCTTGAGGCCACGTTGCTGAACCAACTTGCTTTGACCTACGGGGCGGAGCGCAATTACAAGCGAGCGATCGTCTTGTTCAAGGAGGCACGCAAACTGATTGCCCATCGCCGCGAACCGGCGATCAAGAAGATCTGTTCCGTGATCGACGGCAACCTGCGTCGCTTTCGTGTGGTCAAAAGGGAAGCGCCTGTCTGGAGCCTGATCGAGAAAGCTACGCGCTTGACCGATCAAAGTTGGTTCGAACACGCGGAAGCGGCTGCCCAGAAAGCAGTCGAGAGCTGCCGTCGGCATCTTGGCGGGGATCACCCTGCGATGGCCTTTGCCTTGCACAAGCTCGGCTTCAGCCAGTTGATGTTGGCCGATTACGGCAGCGCTCGACGCAATCTGTCAGTAGCCAAAGTGATCATCGGCAAATGGCCCAAGCACAAAGACGAAGCGAAAGTGATCGACTTCTCGCTTGCCTGGGTGGACAACGATGAGAACGGCGGCGGCGGCGACAGCGAATTCGAAGTGGTCCCACCGGAATGGCGGGACTGAGCGGTCGGTGGCATCGCCAGTGCACATCGGGATTCCATTCTCGATGTGCACGGTGGCACGTGGGCATGCGCGACGGCAAGCCTCCAAAACCGGTCACCATCAACAAAACAACCAACTGACACATCACTCACCCACAATCAGTAAACTGCGGAAACCTCCAAATTTATGACTCTCGTTCAACTGATCCCACTGTTCTTCGTCAACACGCTGGTCGGTCTCTTCGCCGGCTGGCTAGTCGATAAACTGGCCCCTGCTCGCTGGACTCATGGGCGCTTCGAGCTCGTGGCTATTGCAGTGGCTGTCTTTCAGACGCTGCTTGGTATGTCGCATTCGGCACCATTGCTTGAAGTTGCTACGACCATGGTTGCCTCGACGCTCGGGCTACTCCTGTATATCCATATTCAGCGCCACCAAAAGCCGGCGCCGGTCAACCACACTTTTCGGCTGATTTATCTGCCGGTGATGGCGCTGGTTTTGCTTCTCGACGCAATGTGCGCTGACAACAAGTTCGAGGTTTTTGTGGACCTTGCTTTGGTGCTGGTTTGCGTCTGGGGCTTTCGTAAAGTCGTAAACGCTTTGCCGGCGAGCTGGTAGCAAATGCGGCTCCGGTAAGCCGATCTCTGTTTCGCGAGCACCGTTAGGGTGTCTGGCAGCACGAGCACTCTTAACCATGTCGCCCTCGGTTCCTTTCGAGCCGGCTGCGACGCAACTTAGAAAACGCGCCACCATGATTGCTTTCAGCATTAATAAAAATGTCACCAACCTCTACGAAGGTCGTGACTGCAAGGCGCTAGCGACTCAAGCAATACTTGGGGCGCTCGTCCACGTCGTTCAAGAGCTGGATGGATTCTGCCTTGTTCTGACGGAAGATGGCTACCAGGGTTGGGTCAGTCGGCAACATCTCAGCCCCTATCAGGACTCCGCACCAGGCAAGCGTCTCAGCGTCACCAGTCTCATCGCGCCGATTCACGTCCAACCGCGGAACAGCGCTGAACTGCTGACAAAACTGGTTCTAGCCACAGAGGTTTTGGTGACCAAAGCCAGAGTGCGAAATGAATTCGCCCAGCTTGTCTTGCCCGACGGTAACATCGGATTTGTCGAGAGACATCATCTGGGACCGGTAGTCGAGTTGCTGCCCGCACTGCCAATTGGTCTGCGCGCGCGCAGTCACGCAATCAAGGACATCGGTCGGAATGCCGTAATTGCAGCCAAAAGCTTGATCGGGACGCCTTACCTTATGGGTGCGTGCACATCATTCACGATCGATTGCTCGGCGCTGATGCAACTGTGCTACCGACTCCGCGGCGTGCAGCTTCTGCGCGATGCCCGCCTGCAGATAAATGATCCGCGCTTCGCGCCGGTCGCTGTCGATGAGCCATTTGGAACCGACAAGTTGCGCGATGGAGATCTCTTGTTCTTCGCAACCGATGGACTGGTCAATCACGTAGGCATGGCGCTCAGCGATGGTCGCTTTATCGACAGTTCCGGCGTCAAGGCTTACGGAATCGGCGTCGGTATTTCCAGTCGCATTGGCCATGCGCGCGCCGAAAGTTTCGTCAGGGCTCTCAGGCTGTCAACGCTCTGATCGCGCTAATCGCAGCCAATCATCATTGCGATCAGCTCATCACGCCCAGGGGGTCCGCATCATTGTGGACTCCCTGGACTGCCGTTGTCGCCAAGCTGCGATCTCTTCACTGCCCCTCCTGGCATTCGCGCAAGAGTTTACGGTGAGTTGCCCGAGAGGAAGCACACGTGAGCCGAGAAGAGGGTTCACATCTGCTTCCTCTCCTTACGCGTGCGTAAGAGCCGGTGACGACCTGTTTGAGGGGGAGGGAAGAGATCGCAGGATCTCAATTCTTCCAAACATTTCAACCGCTGCCACCACAAGCGGTGCAGAATAGGCTATCTCCAATCAACTCACAATCAACATCCCCTAACGTATGAATTACCAAACCATCTATATCGTCAACGCGGTCATCATGGTCCTCCTGAACATCCTCATTCTGGACGGGACCATCGTCGCTAAGAACGCCCGCAATCGAACTTATCGCGACCCGAGCTTGGTGCTCAGCCAGCGCGCCGGCGCAGATAGGCTGTTCTGGGCAGGCATAGTCGTCAGTCTGGTGGAAATGGTGCTGGCGACAACGGCCCTGTGTCAGCATCTACCGCTGCACGTCGGCGCCATCAACGCCACCGCGAACCTGACGGCGTACATCTGCTGCTTCCTGCTGGTGCCGCAGTGTGCACTCCACCAATGGCGGGTCGAAACCTGGGCTAAGGCTCAGGCGAACTCGTGATCTACAGTTACTTCCCACCTCAATCAACAAATCATAAAACATGAATCCAAATACTATCCCTACGTCAGTTGGGCTTATCATGCTCTTCACCATCGGATTGATGGCCCTGGTTGTCTTCGCCGACATTCGGAAACGCCGCATTGCCCGGGCCTTCGGCGTGATCTATGGCATCTTCGCCGGACCGCTGGTGGCAGTATTCAGTAAGTCCCTCGGACTTCAGTCGGTGCTTGAAATCGTAGTGGGCTTGCTCTGCGTGTTTGTGCCGATCACGTGCTACTGCGTATTCCATAAGCGCAATTTGAAGCGCGCAGTCGAGCGAGCTCCCAGCTTGCGCGACTGGATCTTGAGAAACTTCGCCGAGCTTGATGCCGACGGCGATGGCGTCATTACGCGCGCCGATATTTACGCCTTCCGCGCTACTGTTGGCCGCAACGATGCGGATCGGAAAAATGCATCGAGAACGGCCTACGAACTCTGCGTAATCGGGCATGTAATCGACACCGTGACCGGCTTCGCTATCATGATGGATGGCACCGGCACAGGCGGCGTAGTTGCAGTCAATCTGTATGGCATCAGCCCGGCCGACGCAGAAAGCTATCCTGCGCGCATCGCACAGACCTACGAAGCGGAGTTTGGCTCTCAGTAGCACGCCGGGTAGGCTGCGAAGGGCTTCGGCGCTGATTACGGACCGAGTGGCAATCACGAATAGAATCTATTGAGGTCGGGCACCGTATCTGGTGCTCGGCCTCGATGATTCGTTTGCGGACGCACGCGCGTTACTTTTCGCCTAACTGCTACAGTTTACTTTTTACCGTGATGATATTATATGGCATAGTAATAAGCGAACTCATTACAGTG
>JADYXS010000278.1 GCA_021772155.1 Candidatus Obscuribacter sp. | reverse complement strand
TTTGAACCTGTCTACACCCAGGCAACCTGGACACCGGAAACACACTGGTTGTTCATCGGCGGTGCACTTTTCCTGGCAAGCACATTAATTGCAGTGACAATCACAGACTTTCGCGAAAAGCTGATTCCACACGAGATTACTTACCCGGCGATACTGGTCGGTATTGCCTTTAGCGCATTTGTTCGGCGTGATGCTTTAGGCGCGATGGCCGGCATTGGTGCCAGCTATATATTGTTCGATTTTATTGCATTTTATGGTTTGAAGGTTTATCTGGCCATGCATAGTGGCACAGAAGAACCGACCCGCGAACGTCGTTTGCGCAGACGTCTTACTCCCCGGCGTCGACGCAGGCTCAACCGGTCCCTTCGCTGGCGCCTGGATCTTGCGACGATCGAGCGCAAAAAGACAGATGAAGAACAGATGGAAGTGATGGGTGGTGGCGATGCGGTGCTGTCAGCCGTCATGGCGGCCTTCCTCGGGTGGCAGCTTTTAGTTGTGGCATTGCTTATCGGCTTCTGTGTCGGCACGATAATGGGGCTAGCGCTACTTATCAAAGAAATGTACAAAGCAAACTTACTTCACAAATGCCTGCGTTCTTGCTTGCTGTGGATGGCAGGTTGTGCCACCGTCTTTGGTTTGATTGGGCTGCTTTTAGACAAAGCTGCCGGACAAGATTTTTTGACTATTTCAGGTCCACTGGTGGTTTTAGGCATCATCGGCGGCGGACTTCTAGGAGTGGTATCAGTGGGTACAAAGGTGTCCAAACCATATCCCTTTGGCCCTGCACTTGCCGCCGGTGGATTTATCTCAATCTTTTTGCTGCCAAATTGGCTTTATCTGTACGGAATCGCTCCCACTCAACATTAATTGGGGCATAATGTCAGGTATGGCTTGTTTCCGCGAGGAAGGTGGCAAACGTGTTCGGTTTTGGCAAAAAGTCCGGTCCTATCCTCGGTCTGGACATCAATAGCAGTACCATTTCCGTAATTCAGATCGAAAAGACGAAGACTGATACCAAAGTCTCTCGTTTCTCAAGTATGCCCACGCCACCGGACATAGTGCGCGAAGGCTTGCTGGCAGATCCGGAAGCAGTCGGGGCAGCGGTCAGAGAACTTTTGGACCTTGTTGGTATTCCAAACAAGAAGCCACTTCCTGTTGTCAACGTTGCTATTCCCGGTCAAGCTGTCGTCATAAGACTGATGCCGGTGCCGACTGGAATGCCGCCGGACGAGCTTAACGATGTGGTGAAACAGGAAGCAATAAACAACCTTCCTTTCCCTGTCGATGAAGCCAACCTTGATTATTGCTTGCTGCCTTCGACCGAGCGAACCGACCCAGATGGTGTACGCCGCGTTGACATTCTTCTAGCTGCCATTCAGCGCGTCTACGTTGAGAGCTACTGGCGGATGGCAGAAGCTGCTAACGTCAAATTGGGGCGCGTCGATATCTCCTCGCTGGCAGTTATCCGGACCTTGCCGTTTGCCGGCATGTTGCAAGATGACGGGCAGATGACCATGTCGGTCAACATCCGCAATGATGCCACCGACATTACGCTGATCAAAAAGGGCATGCCGCTATTCAGTCGTTCCGTTCTTTTGGGCGTGGAAACACTGGGCGAAGCGATTTCGCGAAGTATTGATGCTCCGATCGATGAATCGATCGCGTTGCTTCCACGTCTTCAATTAGGGTCGATGCCGACGGCAGATCCTAAGATCGGACAAGCAGCCCAGGTTGCTCGATCCATTTTCGGCGACCTGACTGCCGAAGTCGGTCGATCACTTGAGTTCTATATGTCGCAAGTCGGCATAGTTCAGGTCGATCATGTAGTCCTCACTGGCGCCGCCTGCGTGGTGCCCGGCATCGGAGAGTTCTTCGCTAATCGTTTAAACATCGAGACCGTAGTTGCCGATCCGTTCACCAACCTCATTTACGACAAGGCCCAAATTTTAGATGAGCGAAAGCCTACTCACGCCATGATTGTAGGCCTTGTTGCAGATAGCGGTGCAATGGCCCTCAAGACCGTCGAAGTTGACCTGAACAAACAAGGTCGCAACGCGATGCCCATGGAGAGTCGCACCAGCGGCGAAGATGGTGACGAAGAAGGCGGTGAAGAGGAAGTTGATACTCCCTGGTTCTTCCCTGCCCTTGGCGTAGGTATTGCCGCCTGCCTGATTGCTGTCCTTGGATATGCCGTTCTGGCGTTCTATCTTTCCGGACAACTCGACACTGAGCTTGTGACACTGGAAGAAGATCTCACTCGCCAGAAGTCCGAAGTCGATCGAATGTCAAAACAGAAGGACGAACTTGCCGTACTGCGCCAAAAGCAAGAAGTACTGAACAAGATAATCAATCACGGAACACCGCGTTCGGCAATTTTGCAAACTGTGCGCGAGACAGTACCAAGTGGCGTTCAGGTTTGCAATTTAGAATTGATCGAAAACCGATTCCAGGCAGCATGCCTGTCAATCGATTTCACGAAAGCTTCTCACTATGCAATTAACTTGCAGGGCAGCAACTTGCTGGACGACATCAACCTTGTCGACATTCACCGCTTAAAGAAGTACCCGGAACAAATTTCGTTCAACATAAACGGGATAATCAAGCCTGAAGCTGCCCAAGTAGACATTGATGCGGTAAAGCCAGTTGCTGACGGTTCAACCAAACCGAGATTGATCTACTTCACTCAAAACAACAACGATGCCTGCAAGAGTTTCGTCGCCGTCCTGGATGCTGCTAAAGCAAAGTACGCGCCGAAGTTCGATTTCCAAACCGTCGACATGGACGATCCGGCAAACAAAGCACTGGTAGACAAGTATCACGTCACATCTGCTCCTGACACGTATATTGTCGATTTAGCTGGCAATGTCGTTGAGCATCTAAGCGGACCGGTGCCAGCAGGATTGGTGACCGCGGCCTTGGAAAAATTCAGTCAAGTTGCCACTGCATCGGATACTAAATAGGCGGAGAACGATGAACGTCAAACTAAAGATTGTGGTTGCAATTCTCCCCTTCGGTATGGCCGCAGCCATCGGCGCCTCACTGGCAGCTCCGGCGTACGACGAGTACACGTTAAAAGCTGAACAGGTTGCTGCCAAGAAGGCCGAGCAAGAAGATATGTCGGCAAAGCTCGCTGGACAGGCAAAACTACAGAAGCAAAAGAAAGAAATTGAGGCTTCGGTCGCAATTCTCAGAGAAAACGTACCGAAAAAGCCTGAGCTAGAAATTCTCAACATTGATATCGAGAAGATGTGCACAGAATCTAACCTCGATATGGTCGCGTTCGGTGAACCAAACAAAGAGGCTCTGAAAAAAGCCGGCTTGGATGAAGAAGAAAATGCTGCCAATGCCAAAAAGAAAATCCAAGCAGCCGCAAAAACTGCAGGTGCGGCCGCCGCAACGTCCGGGGCTGCAGTTACCGCAGCCGCTGGAAGCGCGACACCAGCGGCCGCTCGCACCGGAGCAGCTGCGGTTAAGACCAACGGATTGACTACCGCTGACGCTGGTCTGGCAAAGGTCACCGTTCAGGTCAAATGTATCGGCGACTACGCCGGTCTGATGGATATGGTGAAGAAGCTGGAAACCTACCAACGGGTGGTAACAGTGTCTTCGTTAAAAGCTACGCTTCCAAAGAAGGTTACTAAGGAAGGTGACAAAGAAAAACATCCGGAACTACCAGACGAGAATGCTTTGACAGAAGCCGATGTTCAAGGCGACTGGAAGAAAATGAACATTTCGTTTCTTCTCACCGCTTACTATTTACCTTAAGAGAGGCCCCAGAGTCATGGATGACCACAAAAAGAAACGATTGATCATTCTGGCCGTCTCCGGTTTGCTCTTGGGTGCTGGCGTATTTGGCTACTACCAGTATCACGAAAACAAAAATGCAAATGAAGTTGAAGAGATGCCACCGGTAATTAGTGTTCGTCGGCCTGTAATTAAACCGACCATTACTGGTG
Organism: Candidatus Obscuribacter sp.; assembly: GCA_021772155.1. Classification (GTDB taxonomy): domain Bacteria; phylum Cyanobacteriota; class Vampirovibrionia; order Obscuribacterales; family Obscuribacteraceae; genus JADYXS01. Next base: position 4,891 of record JADYXS010000278.1, on the reverse strand, counting down.
CGACAGCCACTACGACCGATGCAGCAACCGGTACAGCAGTCGTCCAACCGGCTGTCGCCATTACTGCCGGGAATCCAACTATTCCAACAAGCAAGCAAGCAGCGGTCATAACTCAAACACCTGTAGTTACACAAGAATCCCCCGTCAAGCCAGCAGTTGCTATCTCAACGCAACAACAACCGGCAGTCAAGCCGGTAATTGCACAGCCACCACAGGTGGTGACTGCAACGCCAGTTGTAGTGCAGCAACCAACTGTAGTGACGCCGCAGATAGTCGCTCAGCAGCCTAATGTACCAGTCACCGGCGTGAATGCCATCGCACCGTCAATGCCAGCAAACCCCAAGCAGTACCCGGCAACCAATGGCACCGCAGCTAGCGGTGTGGCCAAGGTTGGCGCTGGACGACTGGATCCGGCCGAGCCGATTCTTAGCTTCCTTCCCTTTCCGCACGTTCAGAGCCATTCTGCAGACTCGCTCTTAGCATTGGTGCCCCCTCCACCATCAGACAAGCCGATCAAGCTGGCAGCAAAAACGATCAACGAAAGGCTCGTCCCGCCGCCGCCACCAATGGAAGCAACACCTACTGGCGGAATCGCTGGACTGCCAATCGATCAATTGCCCGTACCTCCATCACGTCCGACCATTGGTGACAAACTTCGAGTACTGGGCGTCATGGATGACAAAGCTATCATCTCGTTCCCGAAGGCAATGGCCAGCAAGAACAAATGGCCGAAATCCATCACACTGGGCACTGGCGAGCAATTTGAATCATTGACCATCGTTTCTATCACACGAGATGGGATTACCATCGAAGAAGATGGCGAACGTACAATGAAACCGATCTCTACAATAAAATAGAGTCTGATCGAGACCAATTTATACAGAACGGTTTTTGAAAGCGAGGCGACATGGAACTTAAGTCACGAACAACCATGCTGGCACTTTCAGGAGCTCTTTTCATCGCCACGGCAACCGGCTGGGCGTGGCACAACAGCCAATGCCAACAGGCACCGCTCACCGCAGTCGAACAGCCTGTGTCGCAGCACTCCGGACCGGCAAATCAGCTCAACAATACAGTCGTAAGTGCCGACATTGCCCCCCCTGCCTATGCCCATTTTCCCTCCCAGGTCTACCGCAGCACTCCGATGAAAGATGCGATCGCAGCGGCCAAAGCATCGATCCGTCGCGAGCCTATGCAATCGCTTACCCAGGACTCCGTAACGACCAGAGCTTCGCAAGTAACAGCAGCAGTACCTAAACCCAGACGCTATCCAGCAAGAACCGTCTCTGTTCCGCCGCCGCCAAATATGAGATTTACCGACCCACCCGCTCCCAGCGATGCAAGTATCTACAACTTGCAGCAAACAGCAGGGAACTATGCACCAGAGGCAAACTATCAAAGGCAGGAGCAGCACAAGCTGACAGCTGCGGATTTCCGGCTTGTTGGCTTGATAGATGGTAAAGCGATCTTCAAGCTGCGCCGTCATGTAGCGGAAGAATTGCAGCTGCCAGGCTCATTTACACTCGGTCAGGGCGAGTCGTTCGCGAACATCAAGCTGGATCAGGTGACCTTCGAAACTGCCACCGTACACGATGGCAATGCATTGGCCGTTAAGTCACTTGAGCCGGTGCACTAATGCATCTAAATTTCCCGCTGGCACTAAAAGCCGCGGCGGGATTGCTGGATCGGTTGGAAGATGCCGACAACAGCAGCCGCGCATCGCTGCGAGCCGAAATTGATGAATTCATGGGTAGCGAAGAAGCCTGTCGTGGGTTCTTCGTCGTACTGCTCTCCGATGACAGGGCGATTGCGGACAACCCACCGGCGGTATTGATTGAAGCAATAACACAAGGTGGCGAGATACCCGTTTCCGTACTGACGAGAAATTTAGTAATGTCTGCCGCGACGAAAATCGTCCATCTGCGAAACGTCGACCATAACAGTGCAGCTGGCTCTGAGCGAGTAACCAGTCGTACCAAGGAATTGATCCGTCGAACCCATTCAGAGCCATTGACTAAATCATTGGTCTCGATGCGGGCAACTTTATTGGGCGAATCGCAAGAATTCGCTCCATTTCTGGCTCGCACCAATTACGATGACGAGCAAAAGTCCGCGGCCATCAAAGCGATCGACAACTTACTCGATAATTAGCTTGGAATAGTCCTGCGGTGTATCTACATTGAAATGCGCAGGTAAAGCGGACCTGCCGAACCTTACAGGATCGATGTGAAAAAGCTCCGCATTGATTCCCTCGAGAAAGTCATGGGTTTTGAGTTTCTCCTCAAAGAGAGCCTGTTCAAGCGGCTCTATGCAACGCTTGGAATAAATGCCCAACAACGGTTCAATGCCATCTTCGTGTGACAGCACCAGTACATCCGTGCCCGATCTTCGCTGACACATTTCGCGAATCAAGCGATTATCAATCAAAGGCAAGTCGCACGCAATTACGAAGGTGTGCTCATGCTCCGAGACTAAGAGCGCCGAAAGGATAGCTACTAGCGGACCGCGGTTCGGGATGATATCTTTAACAACATCAACGCTTAACTGGGAATATGACTCCGGATCGTTTGCAACCAGAACAACTTCGGCGAACAAATCCTTGATTGAGGCCAGTCGGTGTTCAATCAGCGTCTTACCTTCGTAGGGCAAAAACGCTTTAGAACGTCCCATCCTGGAGCTTTTGCCGCCGCACAAAACAGCTGCCGTCATCGGCAACGGAAGCGATTCCCGCGTGGCACTTTCAAGTACGTGTGCAAGCATAGCCATGTCTATTCACCACAATAAACGGGTTCGCGCTTCTCGGCGAATGCCGCAAGCCCTTCTAGACGATCCTTGGTGTTCAACAGCTGAAGGTATGCTTTGGTCTCCAGCGCCAATCCTGCGGCCAGGTCGCGATCAACACCTTGATCGATGGCAAACTTCGCCGATTTCAACGCCAGCGGAGCGGCTGTGGCAATTTCGCAAGCCCAAAGGCGAACGGCATTGAGCAGCTCCGTGTGCGTCTCTTCGCTGGCGGTTCCCTGCGGAACAACTTTGTGGACGAGCCCAATGTCATACGCCTCTGGCGCGCCGACCGGGCGGGCAGTCAAGATAATTTCTTTGGCTCGAGATTTACCAATTAGTCGAGACAGGCGTTGGGTACCACCGGCACCGGGGATGATACCGAGCTTCACTTCAGTCAAGCGAAGCACAGCTTCCTCAGTCATCGCACGCAGGTCACAGGCCAAGGCTATCTCCGTGCCACCGCCAAAGGCGGAACCGTTGATCGCTGCAATCACCGGCTGTGGAAGGTTTTCGATCGCCGACATCGTTTGCTGGATCAAGTTCAGGTAATCTATCACCTGACCCTCTGACATGCCCTTGCGCTCCGTCAAATCGGCACCGGCGCAGAATATCTTTTTGCCGGCGCCAGTTATCACTACAACTCGTGTCTCTTTATCTTTTGCCAGATTTTCGCAAGCGGCAAGAAGCTCACGGAGCAGCTGAACGTTCAGACTGTTGAGCACGCGTGGGCGGTTCAATTTCAGCCAGGTGATGTTCTGCTCTTTTTCTATCAGTAGAACTTCTTCTGTCATTGTGATGCTTCCACCTTTTGCCGTTTGGCTCGACTCGATAGACATGCCTGCAAATACCTCCCGGGCAATTTTCGCTTAACTATTTCCTGCGCCAACTGGCCGCAATCGACAAGCTTCTCTAGGTCGACCCCAGTCTTGATCCCCATCTGGCTCAGCATGTAGGCAAGATCTTCAGTTGCAAGATTCCCTGCAGCACCAGGAGCATAAGGACATCCGCCCATGCCACCAATGCTGGAATCGAATATGGTGATTCCAGAATCGAGCCCGGCTAACACGTTCGCCAGGGCTGTTCCGCGAGTGTCGTGGAAGTGCAGCGCGATTCTTGCCAGTTCTTTAGCGTCAGTGATGAGCGCCAGCAAGTTCTTAACCTGATTGGGGGCGGCGGCACCAATGGTGTCGCCCAGGGAAAGTTCGTCAATGCCGATTTCAAATAGCCGATTGGATAGACGCACCACCTCAACTAGATTTGTCTGGCCTTCATAAGGACACTCGAACACCACGGAAAGGTAGCCGCGAACACGTATTTTGGCCGCTTTGGCCGCCGCCACGATCTCAACGACCGTGTCGACAGCCTGAGCAATTGTCTTGTTGATATTTTTCTGGCTGTGACTTTCCGTAGCCGACATGAATACAGCTATCTCTTTCATGCCACTGGCTTTAGCAGACTCAAAACCTTTCAGATTCGGTACCAAAGCCGATGTCGAAACTGATGGTGGCAATTTGACCCTTGCCGCCACCTCAGCCGCGTCCGCCATCTGTGGAATCCACTTGGGGCTGACAAAAGAAGTGATCTCAATATGACGAAGCCCACTGGCACCAAGGGCCTCGATCAATTGAATTTTCTTATCAGTTGGTACGTGCTCAGCTTCGTTCTGAAGCCCATCACGGGGTCCAACCTCTACGATTTTCACTTCATCGGGCAGCGCATCAAACATGTGCCTAATCCAAAACTACAATGGTATCGCCTTCGTTAACGAAGTCACCAGAATTGACTTTGATATCTTTTACTTTTCCAGCTAGCTCTGATTGCACTGGCAATTGCATCTTCATCGACTCGATGATGATCACGTCCTGACCTTCAGCCACATCATCGCCCGATTTGACCAGCACTTCAATTACAGTACCGGCCATCATTGCCGTGATTTCCTTCATAACCCCTCATCGCTAAGATTCGGCGGTATGTTAGCAAACCAGCATGGATTCAGCATGACGTCAGTTTTATATTGCAGGTTGAGGTCAGACAGCCTCTCGTGCGCGCCAAGCGTGCCGACCGGCGTTCAGAGGCTGTGCGCCAACCGGGCAGCGGTCGAGTAGAC
>JADYXS010000277.1 GCA_021772155.1 Candidatus Obscuribacter sp. | reverse complement strand
GGCAAAGAAATACAAGCCGGCGGGACGCCGGCGCTCCAGGCAAAGAAATGCAAGCCGGCGGGACGCCGGCGCTCCCAGGCAAAGAAATGCAAGCCGGCGGGACGCCGGCGCTCTTAGGCAAAGAAATACAAGCCGGCGGGACGCCGGCGCTCCAGGCAAAGAAATGCAAGCCGGCGGGACGCCGGCGCTCCCAGGCAAAGAAATACAAGCCGGCGGGACGCCGGCGCTCCCAGGCAAAGAAATACAAGCCGGCGGGACGCCGGCGCTCTCCCAGGCAAGCGGGAGCGGTGCCCCTACACGTTACCTTGATTCCAGGTATGACGGAACGTCTTGGGGTTTCTGTGCCATAAAAGTGAAAGCGGTGTAGCCGCAGACTGCCAGGACGATGGCAATGAAGATCGCCTTCAGCGCTGTGGTGCCCAGAGTGTTTGTTGCGGTCTTTCCAGCTGGTTTGTTTGCTGGAAATACCTTATTACCGAAGCGGCAGTTTTGACTTTGCAGATCTGAGGCTAAGTCTTGCATTGATTGATATCGCGCCGCTGGTTCTTTTTGCATGCAGGCAACGACGACAGACTCCAAATACGGTGGCACGTCCTTGACGGTGTCACGAATGGGAACCGGATACTCGTATGAGTGTTTTGCTCCGGTGCCAAGAAAAGAGTTGCTCAGGTATGGTGGCGTGCCGGTGAGCATCTCATACATCACACAGCCAAAGGAGTACACGTCGCTCCTTGCGTCCAGCTCTTTGGAAGAAAATTGTTCAGGACTCATATACGCCGGGCTGCCCACAACTTTCTTTGTCGAAGTCAAGGCGATGATTGCGCTGGCGCTGGCAGATGAAATCAGTCTGGCGATACCAAATCCGGTGACTACGGCGTCCGCTTTGTCCGGATCATCATCTCTTACGATGATGTTACCGGGCTTGAGATTTCTATGAATCACGCCTGCTTCGTGCGCGTGCTGAAGTGCAGAAGCTGCGCACAGCATAACCTGCCGAACTTTAGCTGGCGGGATAATTTTGGTTTCAGCAAGTTCATCCCGAACATTGCGTCCCCGCACGAATTCGCAAGCTATAAACGGCAAACCGTCATCCGTATATCCGGACGATAGAATTGGAATCAAGGCAGGGTGTGAGAGTTTCGAAGCGGCTTTAGCCGCGTGCTCGAAGCGCTTTAAGGCATTCTTGTCCGCCCGTTTGTAAGCGTGCAGAACTCGAATCGCAACCTCTGTGCCATCGGCAACGCGGACGCCTTTGTACAGGCGGTTCATCCCGCCGACGCTAAATAGTTCGTCCACCCTGTACTCTTGCAGAGTAGAGCCGACTAGACTGTCTTTTACGGTGGAAGGAGTGCTCATTGGTTGTCCAGTAATCTGCTCATGGGCGGATGGCTCATTTTGTAATGCTACCTAATTATGCCCCACCTGAATACTGATGCTGCGTTCTATTGAACCCTCACTTGCGGCAGTGAATAATTGATTCGTCCGTGCGAGCAATCGTTACTCTGTGCCGATTTGGGGCAAAATATGAGCAGTAACGGAGCGAAATTGATATGTTGCCTGATTTCACGGCTCTGAAAGTAAAGATTTTCGGCGACGGAGCGGATCTACAGACGATCCTTGGCCTTAACGCCAACCCCGTAATAGCCGGTTTTACGACCAATCCTACGCTAATGCGAAAAGCTGGCGTGGAAGATTATGAGTCATTCGCCCGCTCCGTGTTGACCGTTGTCAAACAGAAGCCGATTTCTTTTGAGGTTTTTTCGGACGACTTTGAGGAGATGGAGAAGCAGGCGAAAGAAATTGCTTCGTGGGGCGCAAACGTCAACGTGAAAATCCCAATCACGAATACCCAAGGCAAACTAAGCATTCCTTTGATTGAAAGACTTTCCGCCGGCGGCATAAAAGTGAATGTGACCGCCATGACATTATTTGAGCAAGTAGCGGCGGTGGTGCCGGTTCTTACAAAAGGGTGCGGCGGAATGGTGTCAGTCTTCGCCGGGCGAATTGCCGATTCCGGGCGTGACCCTTTGCCGGTCATGGTTAAGACCATGGAGCTGCTGGGCAGCCATAAGACTACGGAATTGATTTGGGCCAGTCCCCGCGAACTCTACAACGTAGTCCAGGCCGATGAGATCGGGTGTCACATCATCACCGTCACAGCAGATCTTCTCAAAAAGCTGCCACTAATTGGAGGCGAACTTGGGAAGGTCTCTCTTGATACAGTGAAAATGTTCTACGACGATGCACAAAGTGCTGGATATACTATTCGCCCAAAGGTTGCGGCAGACTAGCGCGAAAGCAGGTATTGCTCTAGTTCGTGCACGCCTTCCGGCGTGCCCACTTCATAAAAGCGACGGTTTACTTCAAACCCGGCCAGCTGATTGGAGCTTATCAATCTCTCAGTGATTCGCGCCAGATCGCATGGCACTTCGCTCATGTCTTCGAATGCAGCGGAATTGTAGCAGGACAGCCCGAAGTCGCAGTGCTTCATTTTTCTGCTGCCGGGCTCCTTAGAATAGCCAGTGATCGCGCCGTCTTCAAAGAGTACATTGCTTGGAATGAATCGGTCTTCGTTGCGAAAGACGGTCATCAACGCCTGCTTGGAACTATCTTCAAAAGCCTTGTAGATGGGCTGGTACTCAACGTCCAGGTAAGAATCCCCGTACATAACCAGAAATACTTTCGTGAGTTTTTCGCTTGCTTTCTTGACGGCGCCGGCGGTGCCTAAAAGCACATCGCCGTCGAATGAATACTGAACACGCAAATTGAATGAGTTTCCATCTCCGACGTGTTGGACGATCTCGTCGGCGCCGTGACCGACGCAAAGGACGACGTCACTGACACCATTTTTTGCCAAGAGCCGCAACTGGTGATCGATGAAAGGCTTGCCATTGACCGGCACAAGTGCTTTGGGCAATGGTCCGGATAGCTGTTTGATCCTGGTACCCAAACCACCGGCGATTATGACGACTGGTGGCAGAATGCTCATGCCCCAGTCGTCTGTTCCGCATGAGAAACGGGCGCCGTCTGCGCCTTGACGCCGGCCAACATGTCTTGAATTGATCTGCGTATTGCCTGTGCGGAGTTATGTTCCGGCAGCCACCCAAGCGTGCGGATTTTGTCCGTGTTAAGTCTGAGCACAGGAACATCTCCTGCCCAGCCTCGGCTGCTTTCGCCGTAAGCTTGATTTGTTGCTGAGTTTTTGCCGAGGACTTCCTCGACGGCAATTTTTGCAATCTCTCGGACGGTGATGTAATCGCCTGTAGCGACATTGAAAGCATTGAAAGGCTTGGTGCTTTTCTCGTTTGCTGTGAGCACCGCGTTGATGACGTCAGTTATGTATATGTACGACTTGCTCTGAGTGCCATCTCCAAGTATTTCTAGCTTGCTTGGATCACTCTGCAGCTTGCGAATAAAGTCGTAGCCAACGCCGTGCGTTTGCTGCGGACCAACGATATTGCCGAATCGAAATGCGATGCCGGACAGCCCGAACATGAAGCTATAAGAGCATATCAGCGCTTCGCCTGCCAGCTTACTTGCACCATAGGTTGAGATCGGTTCAAGCGGACCATGGTTTTCCGATACTTCAAAGTTGCCGGTGTCACCATAAATACCGCTACCGGATGCATACAAAATTCTCTGTACGCCACCGGTTCTCATCGCTTCAAGGACGTTTTGAGTCAAAATCGTTCCTTGATCAAAGTCCACAGTCGGCTCGCGCATCGCTCGAGCAATATCAGGATTGGAAGCAAGGTGAATCACGGTGTCATGACCTGCCATGGCTCCGCTCAGTGCCTGCAGGTCGCGTATATCTCCTTCAATCACTGACACTCGGTGATCTTTTTGATGGCTCAAGTGACTTTTGGTGCCGGAAGAAAAATTATCAAATACTGTAATGCGCTCCACCTCGGGCATGGAGGTGAATCGGTCGACAAAGTTTGTACCGACAAATCCGGAGCCGCCAGCTAGAAACACCCGTTTAATCATTTGGTGGAGCCTCACTATGGATGAATTCGCCAGTGTTTTTGATGGAGCGAATTTCTCTTTGATCATGCCTTATATGAGCGCGATTGCCCACAACGCCACTTGCTACTTTCACAATGATTCTGCCGCGTCGGTGAACTGGATTAAGTCTAGTACTTCAACCAGTCGATCGACGATAAATTCTGCCTGCAGGCCGTCTGCGTTGTAGTTTCTCCTCAAACAAATTGTTGTCACACCGGCAGCCTTGCCGGCAGCCACGTCTTTGGCGGTATCGCCAATAAAGACGGCCTCTTTACAGGACAGTTGGTACTTCTCCAGCAGGTCGTTGATCATGCCGGGCCTGGGTTTTCGGCAGGAGCACTGATGTGAGTCATCGTGGGTGCAGTAGACGATTTCGTCGAACTTAAACTGCCGCTTTAGTTCTGCCGTCATCTTCTCCAGTTCCTCAACCGGAAGAAGTTGACGACTGACATCCGGTTGATTGGAGACGACGAATATTCGCAGCTTGAATTTACTTATCTGTCTGTAGAAGGCGACGAACTCAGGCATAACTGTAAATTCGCTGAAATGCCGTGGGCTGGAGACGGTTCCGTCTCGCATCAGAACTTCGTTAATCACACCATCTCGATCAAGGAAAAGTGTGTTGATCATGCGTAACCTTGTTTATGTTCCCGGGGGAGCCACCATACAGCTAGTCCAATTCTACTCCGGCAGGTAGCCAGTCCGGGCGTTCAGGCGGGCGGCGAATTTCTTCGAGGATTTCGTACAATGTCGAGGCCTCTTGGACTGAAGGCGCCTTCAGCGGGAGAATGAGTATCTGTGCCGTCAATGCTCGCGTTCCGAGTTCGATGTGAACCTTGTCTCCGATTTTGACGGTCAACCCAGGCTTTGCAATTCTGTCGTTAACGAAGACCCGACCTTGCTCACATGCTAACTGGGCTATGGTTCTGCGCTTGATCAGTCGAGACATCTTGAGCCACTTATCAATCCGCATGAGAGACCCTTCGTCTAAGTTTCCGTGGAAGTCGTATTACTTCGCGCCTGTAACAAACGGAAGTGAGCGATTAAATAACTGTCGTTCGTAGCCACCAGTTGCACCTAGCGGCACGGCAAATGTCGGTACGAGTTGACCAAATTCCACCAGGCTCAGCGCGGTGCCGATGCCGATAAGCTGTGCCGTGCTCAAATCGCCGTCATCCATTTGTTTGCTTACGGTGCGTCTGAGAGAAGCGATCCTGAAAGGTCTACTTGTTGGTGTCATCGTGATGCTGCGAGCATCCGAATAAAATGGCTGCCCAGGCGCCGGTTGTTGCAACGGTGTCGTTGGAATGATGAAAGTGAAGACGCGGGGGGAGCGCACATCGAGCACGTCTGCAAGGAAAATCTTTTGTGTTGTGGTACCAGCTTCCAAAGTAATTTCCGTATTGGTTACTTCTGCAATTCGCCCGGTGACGGAACCCTTGCCTGTTACCACGACTTCGTCCTGGCGATGATCATCAAAATAATCTATCCATGCTCCATCGGTGAACAAGATTACGCCGCGCGCCACCGGTTGTTTACCAGCCATCACAATGCGGGTATCGAGCACTTTTCCGTAGAGAACGATGTCCCGATCGAATTGCCATTCGGGAATCATGCTTACTTCAGCTAAATTGCCGTTGAGGATGATGCGCCCTCTGGGGACAGGCACCGAGCTTAGCTTGTCGATCGGCAGCACGACGTCGATCGATCCCGATGCTGCGCTTTGTGAATCCGGATTGAAGAACATCGTTGAGCCAAAGGCCGATTGCCCGACGGTGAGAGCCGTTAGTAATGCCAGACTAATCAGTTTTGCTTTCATAACGCCCTACTGTAGTGGTTCGCCAACTGCTTGCTCTAAATCTGTAAATGCTTGTTGATATGCAGAAACTGCATCTAAATACTGGACGCGAACTTGCACGTTTGCTTGTTGAGCTGCCAGGGTGGAGGTAATGTCGGACTGCCCGACCTCGTAGCTGCGTTGAGCCAGGCGGGCAACTTCTAGCGAGTCATTCAATACGTGATCTTGGTAAACGCGGATTCTTTCGCGCGCAGCAATCAAACTGTTATAGGCAGCAGCCACTTCAGCAGTAACCTGATTCCCTTGCGCCTGAATCTGTTTGTAGTATTGACGAATAGTGGTGTTGAGGCGAGCGATCTCACCTTGTTGGAAGCTGAGCACAGGTAATTCAAAGTTCAGCGTCACAAAATAACCGTTCAACTTCGGCCCCTGCGGCGGGTTGCCTGTTATCGATCGGCCCGTTGCGACAATAGGGTTCGGGAAGATGTTGCCTGTTGCCGAATACAGCTGCGCTTTGAGGACAGCTATTTGTTGCTTTATCAGCTTCAATTCCAGGCGATTTGCCATGGACAGTTGCATTAGATCTTGCAAAGGCGCTACAGGGCGGTCGAAATCAGGAAGGAGATCTGATTTCTCCGCCTTCAGTTGGAAAGATGGCAGCCGCGGTATGGTGATATTAGTGTCCATGTTGCTGCCCATGATGATATTGAGTTGCTGTTTTGCTCGGATGACGCGGCGAGCGCCCCAGTCGCGTTCAATTTCCGCTTGTGATGTTGCCAGCCTGGCTTTCAAGACGTCCAATTCCGGAACATCGCCTGCTTGGAAGCGCTTTTGTGAAACGATCATCAAACGACTCGATAAATCAGCCAGATCAGAAAGCGTTTGGTATGACTCTTGCGCCACTACGGTCTCTGTATAAACTCGACGCAGGTCGTTGCGAAACAGCCAGAGCGTATTGAGAATCTCGATCTTGGACGCTCTCATCTGTCGCTTTGCTGTAAGCAACCTGAAAGCAATTTTCCACGGTGGCTCGTAAACAGACTGCATGCCGAATCGCGTGGTCTGTTCCGCGATGAAGCCTTCATCACGTATCAGCGTTGGGTTCGGCATTGCCGTTGCTGCCGCATACCCGGACTTTGTAATTGCAAGATTCGCGCGCACAGCAGCCATTCGCGGGCTGCGCATTAAGCCTTGATTCATGGCTTGGTTAATCAGCAGCACTGGACCGGCTTGTGCGCTGTCGGAAGTGCTCGTGGGCGAGGCGTTGGGCGTCGTTCTGCTGGTATCAGATGTGGTG
>JADYXS010000276.1 GCA_021772155.1 Candidatus Obscuribacter sp. | reverse complement strand
ACATGCACGGGTTGCTTCACGCGCGGTGCCACCAGAATTCTGCACACCTTGAAAATGTGATCAGCGCCTTTCCACTGTCCAAGAAATGGCAAGTTGTCCTCGCCGATGATCAAGTTGAGGCGGACGTTTTCCGGATACTGCGTTGCCAATGTCTCCAATGTCTCTACAGTATAAGAAGGACCGGCGCGATCGAGTTCCATGCGAGACGGCTCGAAATTATTATTGTCTTGACAGGCTGCGACAACCAGCTCATGTCGCAACTCCGCATCCAGCAAGTCCGTCTTGCGATGCGGCGGATTTGGGCTGGTGATGAATAGGACCTTTTCCAGTTTTGCTTGCTCGCGAGCACTTTCGGCCATCAACAAGTGTCCCCAGTGAATGGGGTTGAAGGTTCCACAAAAGACGCCGATCTCAATTTTCATATCAACGAGTGTTTCTAGGCGGTGCCACGAAATGACGAGTGTAGATGCGAGGCATGCGTGCGCGCAAGCGGCAGGCTAGCTCATAGGTGATGGTGTCGATTGAATTTGCCCAGGTCGATAAATATAGAGTATGCGGGTGGAGCCCGGGTCCTGCCGAAGCATTTTTGCTGTCTGTACCGATCAAAGTGATGACATCGCCTTCTTGTGCCTGCGGGACATCCGTTATATCAAATAACATCTGGTCCATGCTGATGAGGCCGATTTGCTTGACTCGTTGCTCTTGGAGTAATCCATCCATATTGTTCGAAAGTCTGCGGTCAATCCCGTCTGCATATCCAATTGGGATGGAAGCAATTCTAGTTGGGCGCTCCGCGGTCCAGGTCAGGTTGTAGCCTACTGAATCACCGATCTGCAAATCTTGCATGTGATTGATCCTCCCGCGTACAGACAGCGCCGGCTTCACTAAATTTGATACCGTACGAGATTCCAAGCCATAGAGAATAAGGCCAGGCCGGACCATGTCATGGTGCGTATCGGAAAATAACCTGGTGGCATCGCTGGATGCAAGATGGACAATGTCGGGGCGCATGCCCCGTGCTTCGACAAGCTTCAATACCTGCTTGAACTGAGTGTTTTGGAAGTTGGTGCATTCTTCATCGTCGGCTTTGGCTAGATGGCTTGATAAGCCTTTGATCTTTATCTGCGGATGTCTGGACAGTTCGTCCAGAAGCTCCGGAACCTTGGATGGCAGCAACCCTAACCGGTGCATTCCGGTATCTATCTTCACATGCACCAGGGCGATGCGTTGTAATTTGGTGGCAGCCTCGGCAATGTCATTCACCTGACTCATGGCTGTAATTGTGAGCTGCAGATCAGACTCGAGTGCTGCCGTGACCGCCCAAGCCGGGGCCGGACTTAGTATAAGGATTGGGGTGGAAATTCCGGCTGCACGCAGCTGTCCACCTTCATCAACTGATGCCACGCCAAGCCAGTCCGCGCCCGAAGCAAGCAATATCTCGCTTGTGCCTACGGCGCCATGTCCGTACGCGTCCGCTTTAACCACAGCCATCATTTGCGTTTCTGGCTTTAGCCAGGAGCGCACGATGCCGACGTTGTATTCGATTGCGCCAAGATCGACTTCGACCCACGCATCTCTGCGGACCGAAGCGACAGTCGGCTGACGCGATGCAAGCATTAATGATTTCTCGGTTTATACGGGCGGGTTGTAAGCTTGTTAGCCCAAAACTTTATGCTAGCATTGGGCGGATTCGTAGTCATCAGGTAGTTGTGTGTTTCTCGGACTGATGGCATTGAGCAGCGGTGCAAATTCAGCATGCGCTCTCAAGCTAGCGGTTGCAACACACGACTATATGCTTCATTACGACTAAGGTATCTCAGTATAGTGCGCCGAAACTGGGAGTTGAAGCATTTTGAATAAAGCAGAGTTGGTCGATGTCGTTGCGCGAGAAGCAGGCACCACCAAAAAAGACGCTGAAACCATCATCAACGTTGTGATGGAAACGATCGTCAAGCATGTCGCTTCCGGCGATCGTGTTACTCTCGTTGGCTTTGGCACGTTTGAAGCTCGTCAACGCCAGGCCCGCACCGGCCGCAATCCTAAAACCAATGAACCATTGCAGATCCCGGCCAAACGCGTTGCTGGGTTCAAAGTTGGCAAAGAATTCAGCGAAGCGGTGAACACCAAGAGACGGTAAGCAACACAACCGAAGGTATCCGTTTTGGAGTCAGCAAAAGTAGCAGTAATCGGCATCGGCAACTGGGGCAAAAACCTGGTCCGGAATTTCGCCCACCAGGGTGTGCTTGGAATGGTCTGCGATGTTGACCCGCGCAGGCTAGAAAATGTGCGTCGCGAGTATCCGACCACACGTGTCACTGACCAGTTCGAGACCGTGTTGAATGACACCGAGATCAAGGCGGTGGTAATTGCCACCCCTAGTGACAGCCATTTCCTTCTTGCCAAGCAAGCTTTGCTGGCAGGCAAGCACGTTTATGTCGAAAAGCCGCTGGCGCGCACGGTTCGCCACGCCGAAGAGCTTGACAAGCTGGCTACCGAACGCAATTTGATTTTGATGGTCGGGCACTTGCTGCTTTATCATCCAGCCGTCAACTGCTTGAAAGAGTTGATCGAATCTGGTGAGCTGGGCGAGTTGCGCTTTGTCCGCTCGGATCGCATGAATTTCAACACTAGCCGCCGTGACTGGAGCGTCCTCTGGGACCTGGCGCCGCATGATATTTCCATGATGAGCTACTTGCTCGATTGCAAGAATGTTCAGGTTGCGCGCGTTGGTGGTTGGGATACGCAAGGCGATTCGTTGATTGATGTTGCTTATCTTGATTTGACCTTTGATCATCTGGGCGGGAACGTGCCCGGACAGGTTCGCAATAGCTGGATCGATCCGCAAAAACTGGTGCGCCTGACAGTTAACGGCAGCCTGAAGACAGCAGTATTAAACGATGCACTAGCCGAAAACAAACTGGCATTGCACAGTCTCACTCGCTCCGGACGTATGGTTGTTGAATATCCCGCTTACCCGGATGTTGAACCGCTGCACCTGGAATGCGAGCATTTTCTACAGTGTGTAGTGACAGGTGAGCGCCCACGGACAGACGCCAACAACGGTTATCAGGTTGTGCGTGTTCTGCAAGAAGTGGAAGATCGACTTTCGCGTCGCCCAGTACTTAAGGCGGCAGCTAGATAGATTCTTTACGAACTGCGCTTCTTGACCTGTACCAGGTTGATGGCTGCTGCAAGGAGCGCTATAATCATTGTCCTGTGCTCTTGCGGGAGTAATTCAGTGGTAGAATGTCTCCTTGCCAAGGAGAATGTCGAGAGTTCGAATCTCTTCTCCCGCTCCATTTT
>JADYXS010000275.1 GCA_021772155.1 Candidatus Obscuribacter sp. | reverse complement strand
GCGGCTGCATCTAAATTGAAATTGCGTTCCATACTTGCCTCATGTTCAGCTGGCTACTACTAATGTCGCTCTACGTAGCGACGTTGGCTGGGCGCCGTACAAGAATCTTGCCAATCGGCTCGGCCACTACCTTTCCATTTTCATAAACCGGCCGGCCCTGCAGGTAAGTGCGATGCACCATGCCTTGCAATTCCCTGCCACTGTATGGGGTGACCTTGTGTTTGTGTTCGATCGATTGTGGAGTAATTTCGCATCGTTGTTTGGCATCCCAAACGACGATGTCCGCGTCATAACCGGCAATGAGAGAGCCTTTGTGATGAGACATTCCAAGGAATTCCGCCGGGCGTCGACATAGCCATTCGGTGATGTCGTTGAGGGTGAAGCCTCGTTTGGAGGCTTCAGTCCAAACTACAGGCAGGCGAAATTGCAACGACGATATGCCGCCCCAGGCTTTTTTCAGGTCGCCTTCTTCTATAAACTTGAGATTGGGTGTACATGGGGAGTGGTCAGACACAACGATCTGGATCACTCCTTCGCGAAGCGCCGCCCACAACTTTTCGCGATTCTCACGTTCGCGAATTGGTGGCGCACACTTAAATCGAGTATCGCCGTCGGGAATTTCTTCGGCTGCAAACGTGAGGTAGTGGGGACAAGTTTCCACAGTAAAGGGAAGGGATGCGGCGACTGCTAGTTTGATCTCCGGGACCATATCTGCAGATGACAGATGCACTATGTGCACTGGACAGTTGTACTCCTTGCACAGACCCAGCATCAGCTTGATCGCATCGTCCTCCCACTTCCGTGGTCTGGACTCGAGAAACTGCTGATAGGACTTGGCATTTGTCCAGACAGACGAATCATCGCTTGCATGGTCGTGCTGATGCTCTAATTCCGCATGCACCAACAAAGGCACGCGATGGCGCGCGAGAATCGGCAGAGCTTGTCGCAAATCTGCTTCACTAACATCAGGGAAATCGTCAATGCCGGAGTGAATTAAGAAACACTTGAAGCCAACGACTCCGGCCTCAATCATCGGCTCAAGCGAAGCTGTGTTGCCAGGAACTACACCACCGAAGAATGCACAATCGACCCACAGCTGGGGCCCTGCAGCTGCAAGCTTGAGTTGCAGCGCCTCAAGCGTAGTTGTAACCGGGTTAGAGTTAAGCGGCATATCAGCCACTGTAGTGATACCGCCTGCGGCAGCAGCACGCGTAGCGGTACGGAATCCTTCCCACTCTGTTCGCCCAGGTTCATTTATATGAACATGGCTGTCGACCAGCCCCGGCATAATAACAAAGTCAGACAGATCCTCGACAGGAAAACTGCTTGGAGCGTCATCTTTGTTGGCGATACCATATATGGTGCCACCCTCAATTAAAACAACGGCTTCCTTAATTCCCTTGGGTGTTACAACATTTTTGCTGTAAAGACCGAATTTATCCTGAGTCATAGCCAACGCCTCATGCCCAGCCGTTTTCAGCGGCGAAAGAATGGCCATTGTCTCACGATACTCGCCAGAGGCGTGCCCTGAGATCTCTTAGTGTTTTTTAGTCCAAAAGAGGTCAAGGCTCCAGCTGGGGTCCGAATCCCAGACAGGCGCCAAGCTTGACCAACCCTTGTCAACCCAAAGGCAACCACGGAGTCAGAATCCGTCACACTGCGGCTGATAAACGGACTTTGGCAAATTTTTCGCGGCGTTTATTTTCCTTGCCCCCCGGGAAGGGTGTAACTGGGTATGAATCGGTCCTTACCGTCTGGAACTTAATGGCGATAATAAACATGAGCAGCAGTCTAGATCACAAGTGTCAGCGTTGTGGCAGTGAGTATCACGGACAAATTTGTCCTTTCTGCACTATCACCGGGCTTGACGTAAATGCCCTTCTCGCCTCGGAAGGCTTAACCATGCCGGCCGTCGCTACGGCAGACCCACCAGACTCATCTGGTTCAGGAGGGGGCGAGACCGGGGAGGTAACCCTGATCGACGTGATCTCCAATCGAAGCTATCCAATTAATAATGCGATCTGCCGCTTCGGACGGGACATCTCCAACGACATCGTTCTAACTGGCGACAAGTCGTTGTCTCGATTCCACTTCCAAGTGACTATCGTTAATAACGAGTACTTTGTCGAGGATGCTGGCAGCCGCAACGGCTCTTTTCTGAATGGAGCACCGGTCACAGCTCCGAAAAAACTAGTTAACGGCGATGTTATCAGCGCCGGCATGTCACGCTATCGCTTCGTGAACGGTGTTGACCTAGGCGGTGGTGAGCTTGACGAGGAAGAGCAGGCTCAACACGCGCAAGCGCAACTCGACGACCCCAAGGCTGGCTCAGATCTTGATCCACTGATGCGGATAATGCAGGAAGGGCAGGCCCTTCTAGGCGATCCGGATGAATCGTCCGACTTCGAGTCGTTCTTTAAAAATAAAGATGGCAATGGCCATGTTGAAAGCGAATCAGAGCCTAAACTGGGCAATTTCTTCCAGCTCGAACGGCCGAAAGAAACGCCAATCGATGAACTTTTCCAACAGCAGATGCGGGCAGCCGCAGCAGCGAAAGATCAAGAAGACACGGCTGCTGCCGCAGTCCCTGTTAAAACGACCAATTTCGAGCCGGCCGCGGTAGAGCAGGATCTTATGGCCGAGCCACCGGTGGCTGCGATAAATAGAGTGCCTCAAACACAAGCGCCAGTCCCAGTAGAAGAACTTTATCCAGCAGAAACTGCAGCGGAGCCCCAAATGACGAGCTGTACACAAGAAGAAACAAAAGTTGAATGCAATACCGTAGTCCAGCCACGCGAGTGGCCCGGATGGTGCACAGATTATACGTTTCCTGAAATTGCCGACATCAAGTCGAGCATGACAAAACTGGAAACCGAGATTAAAGAACGACAGGCCCAACTTAATAAGTTAGGCGTCACTGTTTCCGAGACCGAAGACATTCGCAATCGTATGCTAGCCACACAGGATGCCGAGCTTCTTGAAGCATGTTCGGTGGTTTTCCGAATGCTCGGATTTGCACCCAGTGCCAATGGCACAAGCAATAATGAACTCGTATTGTCCGCTGATGGTGCCGCCTCAGGCATAGCCAAGGTAGTGTCGACCGATTCACAGCCGCGCCCTGCAGACCTGGCAAGCCTGATAAGTTCTCTATCCACCTATTGGTGCGACCACGGAGTTGAGCCCAAAGGAATCCTTGTGGTTTCAATGATGCAAGAGGGGAACCCCGACAAACGCGCGCCGTTCTCCAAGGACTTCGTCGATTATGCAGTTAAGAAAAACGTATGCTTAATCAGCACCGTTCAACTCTTGGCAATCTATCGGGACATCAGCCTGCGTGCCGCTAAGGTAGAATCAATCCGCGCTGAACTTCTTTCAGCGAACGGGCAGCTTTCAGGATTCGAACCGGTAACTCCAAAGCGTAAGTGAAAATCACAATCAACAAAGAGAGTCCGGTTCCCCTAAGGGACCAACTTGTGGAGCAAATCGGCCTAGATATTGCCTCAGGTGTGCTCAAAGAAAAGGACAAGCTGCCGAGCATTCGTGCATTGGCGCAACGGCTTGGTATTCACCACAGCACGGTCACTTCTGCCTACAACCATCTTGCCGACGTCGGACTGTTGGAAATCCGCCAGGGAAGTGGTGTCCGAGTGGCAGGGACGAGTACGGCGCCGCGCACTTCAGAATCTGGAAAAGGGATCGATTCACTGCTGCGAATTTTCCTTGCTCAAGCCGCTGATAAAGGCTTCTCACGCCAAGAAGTAGAGCAAAAGCTTCAAAAGGCTTTGCAAAAGAAACCTGTAAAACGGATCCTCGTCGTGGACCGTAACAAAGACTTTCATAAGCTGTTGCATGCAGAGCTGCAACCGCACTTTGAGCTGCCCGTGGAGCCGATGACTCACGAAGAGCTCGGCAATCAGATGGAATTGCTTCAGGACTCGCTTGTCGTAACCAGCCTCTATCACATTTTTCCGTTGCAAAATTTCCCGGTGGACCCGACAAGGCTGGTGGTTTGCAACATAGAGCCCGGGCGCGAACAGTTGGAAGTGATAAATAGCTTACCGACCGGCAGTATCGTGATGTTAGTTTCAGTTAGCCCGACTTTATTGAAGATGGCCAGGAACGTAGCGGCAGCCCTGCGCGGCGAAGAGATCGCGATTCGCACGGCGCTCACCGATGAGCGGCAAGAAATCGAGTACATGATGCAATATGTGAAAGCGATCATCTGCGATCGCCCAAGTCACCCAAGTGTTGAACAAATGTCAACCCGGGTGCCAGTCCACGTTTTCCATCTGTACTCCAAAGGCACCATCGACTCTATCAAGGATCGCCTTGCCAAGTGGGGATAAGTCTTCCGCTTGATTAACTGGACTACAAGTGCGCTGGCGCCGTTTGGGTTAACATGTCAGCCGCTATGCACGACCTAACCGCGCACTACTCCGATCTGCTCGCCGTTCGTCGAAATGACGCCCGGCTGAGGGCCTTGCGCGAAATTATGCCCGGCCCTGGCGCGACGATTTACGTCAACGGCCGCCCCCTGATTGACTTTGCCAGCAACGATTATCTGGCACTATCAACACATCCAGCTCTGGCGCAACGTTCTATAGAATACATAAACCGATTCGGCGTCGGAAGCACGGCATCTAGGCTGCTTAGCGGCAACATTGCCCCATTCGAATCCATCGAACGCAAACTTGCAGCGCTCAAAGGTACTGAAGCTGCCCTTTTGCTACCAACAGGTTTTCAGGCCAATGCCACGGTCATTGCGGCGTTGTCCGACAACCGAACGCAGATTCTTTGCGATAAGTTGAGCCACCAGAGTTTATTGTTAGGCGCCCAGTCAAGTGAAGGTCGTTGGACGAGATTTGCGCACAATGACATTGACCATTTGCGCCATCGCATCGGTGCACCGTCCGATTTTGAGCGACGTATCATCATTACGGAATCCGTCTTTAGTATGGACGGGGACATTGCAAACATAGACGCGCTTTGTAACACCGCCACTGAGTTTGGTGCACTGCTCTATATTGATGAAGCGCACGCAACCGGCGTGCTGGGCGTTTGTGGAATGGGGTTGACCGCCGGACGCAATGATGTGGCCATCAGCATGGGCACCTTCGGCAAGGCCTGCGGTAGCTTCGGTGCATACATAGCTTGCACATCAGAAATTCGCGAATATCTGATCAACTTCTGCGGAGGACTTGTTTATTCCACCGCGCTGCCCCCAGCAGTGTTAGGTGCAATAGACGCAGCATTGGATATTATCCCAACGATGGAAAAGCAACGACAGATGTTGCTTGAAAACGCTGAACACTTCCGCAGTCGTTTGAAGCATCTTGGCTTTGATACCGGCCTATCGCAAACTCAAATCATCCCGATAATCGTTGGAGACGATCGCTCCGCTGTAGATTTAGCAAGTTATTTGGAAGATGCTGGCTTCTTTGCGCCGGCGATCCGTCCGCCTACCGTGCCAGAAGGAAGCGCTCGTGTCCGCCTTTCACTGACGACGCTCCATACTCGCGAGCATCTTGAACGGCTCTGCACATCAATGAGGAATTGGCGTGCAAACTGAAATTATCTTCCATCACGGCTGGGGATTCGATTCCCAAATGTGGCAGAGCTGGACTGACGCTCTGTCAAACGAGGACACAGTGTGCCTTACCGCCGAAAGAGGGTACTTCGGACTGCCAAAGAAAAGTCCACAGTTCTCGGCTGATGTGCAACTCAAAATAGTGGTGGCACATTCACTCGGATTACACTTCGTTTCAGAAAGTGAGTTAGAGCAGTGCGATGCGCTATTGATTTTAGCTGGATTTTTAAGTTTCCATCCAACAGACCAACTAGCACGAAAGCGCTCTCAGCGCGTGGTTCGGGCGATGAAAGAAAAGCTCACGAAAGATCCGGCTGCACTAATCAACGACTTCTGGGCTGGCTGCTATGCTCCGGAATTGACTAAAGCCAAGTTCTTTCCTGCAGATACCATGCACATCAACCTGCTTCTGGAAGATCTGCAAATCTTAGACAAAAACGAGATCCCGGCCAGCAGATTTGCGCACGTACCACATGTAGTATCAGTATCGTCAACAACGGATCAGATTCTGCATCAATCAACCGCGGACCAAATGTCGGCTATTTCGCTTGATACGACATTGATCAAAGTCCCAGATCTATCTCACGCCTTTCCACTCACAAGGGCTATCGATTACGCTCAGTTGCTCAGTTATTGTCGCACCAGGGATCAAAAGGAATCATGTCATCAGTGAAAATCATCGATGCGTTCGCGCGCGCGGCCGTAAATTACGACAACCACGCCGACGTTCAAGTAGTGGCAGCGAGCCGGTTGGCCGCTTACATGGATGCCAATACTCGGGATCTGACTGACGGCACCATTCTCGAAGTGGGATGCGGCACGGGCCTCTTTACTCGCCGGTTGCTCGATATGTTCACCGGTCGGACGTTCAGCATAACGGATATTTGTCCGCAAATGCTGGACAAGTGCCAGGCGCGGATTTCAGAAACAGCCTCATCAAACTCAGTAAGTTTCGCATTGCGCGACGCAGAACGCCCAGCAGAAGGGGATGAACAGCATGCTTTGATCGTTGCTGCCTTCGCTTTACAGTGGACGGAAAACCTTCGAGCATCGCTTGATGCCCTATCAAACGGACTAGTCAAAGATGGGAAGCTCTTCTTCTCCTTGCCAGCGTCGGGAAGTTTCCCGGAATGGAAATCGCTTTGCTTACGCGCCGGTGTT
>JADYXS010000274.1 GCA_021772155.1 Candidatus Obscuribacter sp. | reverse complement strand
TCTCAAGGAAATCGGCGAAAAGCGCCTCAATGAATTGAACGCCAACAATCCATTCCCAGAAATTGCTGGACGCGAGAACAAGAAGGTCCAGTAGACCAACTCGCAGTAGATTATTCAAATAGACTTCAATACGATGGTGCTGATTGCAGCACCATCGTATTTAGCAATGTAGGTTCTCCATGCAATTTCTAGTGATCGGACGCGACGGAAGTGACACTCAAGCCATTGATAGACGGTTGGCAGTGCGCCAGGCTCACATAGAGCTTGGCGATCGCATGCGCGCTCAAGGCAAGATGCTTTTCGGTGTATCAATTCTCGATGATGCCGACAAAATGATTGGATCGATGTTGGTATGCGACTTTGAGTCGCGCTCTGAACTAGACGAATGGTTGCTCATTGAGCCCTATGTAACCGGCGCGGTCTGGAAAGACATTCAGGTCCAACCGTGCAAAGTCGGACCAAGCTTCCTCGGCTAGTTATGTCCGTACTTTTTTAATGCTGGGCCGCAAACGCGGCATCTTCTTGGGCCTCAATGGCCTTGGCTCGCGCGATGTACTTTGCTCCCTCTTCGATTTTGCCCAGACTCGTTAGAACCTCCCCGTAATTTCTGAACGCGTCTCTTCGGGCCCGTACAAGAGACACAACCTCATAGCGATCGTCCTCTTCGATTTTCTTGAAGCCTTCCGATTCAAAAATAGCTACAGATCTTGCAAGCAAAGGCGCAGCGGCCTTATCGTCGTTCTGCATGGATAGATACATGCCCTCGTCTGCCAAGTCTCTAGCCACTGTCGGATGCGATGGACCATAAAGCGGTTCAATAATGGATAGAGCTCGCTTTAAGCAAGATATTGCATAACGATTCAACAGGTAGATGTCGCCTGCTTCACTATTGTGAGAACCATAGGCACGGCAGGCGGTGTAATACAGTTGCTCAGCGAACTGCGGGTTATTCGAACCCAGGGCCCTTTCCTGATTTTTCAGCTCCCGCTCATACAAGGACATCGCCAGTTTCATCTTTCCATGCTCGGCATAAAAGTCTGCCAGACTTAGCAGTGGTCGATATAAATATCGGCTGTTCTTGCCGCTAACTTTTTCTACGAGGGCGACCTGCGCCTTAAGCAGCTTCTCCTCTAGGTCCGTCTTTTTCCGATCGGAGTAGAGTGAGCATAACTGGTCAAGCGTTTCACCATCCCACTTAGGATGACCAGGGGTACAGTTTTTCATTTCGATAGCCAACGCCTGCCTGTACAGTGCGATAGCTTTATCATTTTGACCAGATTCGATGCACGCTTTCCCTTGCTCTATAAGCTTAGTTTCCGGATGCGCACCTGGTGCATCCATCGCCGCAAACACTGGTGTACCAGCCTTATACGCTGGAACCGGAATTCCTCCGATGATATCGCGAGAATCGGTAGAAACATTTTGCGAAGACTGATCGTAGGATACAAGCCTATCTTCGACATCCGCTGGTGTGATCAATTGACTTGAAGGAACATCATTCTTGGCATAGACAACAAAAATTTTTCTTCCGGGAAAGCTTAGCTGGCTCCCGGGTACCACTAGCTTGCTTCCCGGCACCAACAACTTGCCCCCCTGGCTACAGCCCGCCAAACTCAAAGTGCAAATACTAATCGTTACCAGAGAAGCGAAGGAGAAAAAACTAAATCTGCCCAGCCGAACGTGGGATTGCATTTGTAGGACTTACCGGGAAGGGAGGTGATATATATATATGCCCAATCAACGGTTTCTATAAGCGCTTGGACGACTTCGCTGAATCATAAAGGTAGAACGCGTAACCTGGAAATAACGATAGTCGTACTAGAGCGTCATCATTTTGCCGCTTGAGACTCTAATAATCATGACACTAGATACAGTGGCATCCGACATAGTGCCACCAGCAATTTCATGTCGAAAGTGTCATTCTATGCGCCAACTTGGAGAACCTGTGAGCGCCGTCAAAAGTTAAGCCAGAACAGCTTTAAATTGGTGGGTTTTTCGGCGGTACGGTTGCCGGCTCTTCTTCGGTCAATACGGCAACAAAGATGTCCACCAGGAATGGATCGAATTGAGTGCCGGCGCCGTTTCGCAGAACTCGCTTTGCCTTGTCCTTGGACATGGCCGGTCGGTAAGGGCGATCACTAATCATTGCGTGGTAAGCATCGACGATAGCGATGATTCTTGCTGCAAGCGGAATATCTTCGCCCTTCAATCCACGTGGATAGCCGGTGCCATCCCAGCATTCGTGGTGATTTTCGAGGATGTCGCAAATTTCTTTCAGTGCATGTATAGGTCGGAACATCTGCGCGCCCATCACTGGATGTTGCATCAGAATGCGCAGTTCATCAGGCGTTACTTGTCCAGGCTTGTTGATGATTTCTTCCGGAACGCTGAGCAGGCCAACATCGTGCAATAAGCCGGCCACTCTGATTTGCTCTACCTGGCGCTGATTGAGGCCTAAAACCTTTGCCACCATCTCGGAGAATTTGGCTGTCTCCAGGTGGTGAATTTTGTTGTACTCGGACTTGGCGTACAATGCACCGGCCATCGCTTTGACCATTTCTACAACTTCCGGCACCAGCCCTTCATTATCGCTTTCGCCTATCGGCACTGCAACTGCTTCAGTTGCAGTTTCGCCATCGGCATCCTTTACTTCAGCCTTAGCTGGTTCAACGGTCTTTTCCAATTCATGAAAAATCAAATCGGAAGCTGTGTGGACTTGGTTTCGTCCCATGCGTTTCGACAAATAGAGAGCTTTATCGGCCAACTCCAGAAGGTGGTGCCCTTCTGCATCTTCAGGGTAGGCAGCGACGCCAATAGACGCGGTGATCGACAGTTGTACCTCGTCGTGAAAAATGATTTCGCGTTGCAGAGTCTTACGCAGGCGTTCTGCCACCACGACTGCGCCTTCTTGATTTACTTCCGGTAAAACAAGCAAGAACTCTTCACCACCGTAACGGACAGGAATATCCACATCCCGACAATCGCGGCGGATGAGCTGCGCCACCGCTTTCAGCACGGTGTCACCGACAGGGTGCCCGTAAGTATCATTGATCGATTTGAAGTGGTCGATGTCCATCATTACTACGGCCAAATTGCGTTGATAGCGCTCAGCTAGCCGCAACTGCTCTGTAAGTTTCTCTTGACCGGTGCGGTGATTAAACAAGTTGGTCAAACCATCTGTGGTGGCTTGACGTTCAACACGTTTGTACAGACGTGCATTAGTTACACCGATTGCCAGTTGGTCGGCGATTTGCCCGAAAAATGTCTCATAGTGCTGACTCCATTGAGCTTGAGTCTCACACTTGTGCCCGCCAAGAATCCCTAACAGTTTCTCTTGGTAGGTAATCGGCACATAGAACACCGAGTACAGATGGTAGTTGCTGAGAATCTCTTTGAAGGGCTCGATGCGCTTGTCACGCTTAACGTCATTAATGAGCAATAAATCTTGCTTGGTGAGATTCTTGAACTTGTCCAATATGCCAAGGTCATAATCTTGATCCATGACGCGATAGCCTTCGTGCGTAGCATATTCGCGGCGGATAATATCTTTTTCTTCGCACTCCTCGGTGAGCACTATAAAGCAACAGTCAAGCTCCAACCAGCCGGCCAAGCTTTCCAATACTTCGCCAATATTTTCTTCAATGTTGAACGATTTACGAACACAGTCACTGATTCGTCGCAACCGCAGATCCTGATCACGAAGAATCTCGATTTCGCGAAAGCTCAGGCGAAGTTGCTGGTTCATGTCAGCAACTTGACTCTTCTCTGTGGTGATCTTGACGCTGGCGAGACGTTCTACCTCTGTGGCATATTCCAAGCGTTGCGCATAATCTTCAAGTAATTGAAGCTGCGTGGCCAGTTCGCGTTCAGTTTTGTGCAGTCGTAGGGTGGCTCGGACGCGAGCCAGGAGTTCGGCATCTAGGCAAGTATCGAGAACACAGTCGTCCGCACCAGCATTCAACCCTTCGACCTTGCTGGTCGGGTCAGCTTCCGGAGTTACGAGAATTACTGGTAGATGCTTCCAGGACGTTTGATTCTTTAGAAATTTGCACAGCGATTCTCCAGGCGCATTCGTAAGCTGTGCATCGAGCACCAGAAGTGATACCGGAGTAGTCTCCAATGTTTGAATCACTTTGCTTGCGTCTTCCGCTTCAACAACAGTGAATTCCCCCCCGAGCGTCCGCAAAATACGGCGGCGAACTGCCCGATTGTTGTGCGCCACCACTATTGGTTCAGCCTTTTCTGTGGCAACCGGAGGCTTTTGCGCTGTGACCGGAGTTGCTTCACTAGCCGATGCCAGGTATGGAATGCGAGTAGCCAGATGTTGTCCGATCAATCGTACGTTTGAGATATCGACGTTCTCTATTGATTTGGCAGTATCGAAAGATACAACGCGAATCAATCCTTTCACCATCTTGCTGGCTTCACCCTGACCGTCGGATATAGGCACGATGATGTACGGATATGCGGTGTCCTCATCTACATCTTCATCGGCAAACACCTTGCCAACAAAGGGCTGGTAATTCTGCCTGACGTTCTGCGAAAGCCTATTGTCTGGCTTAGCCAGTGATTCACCTTCGCTGTCCTTAAGTTGGTCGACGCTAAAGTCGTCACCTGGATCTTCGGCATAGAAGGTGAAGAGGTTATCGATGGAATTGCCACGGATTATGTCGATGAGCGCAATGTCGAAGCCCAAAATTTGGCAGATGTGCCGACGGAGCGCGTCAACTTCTTGCCCCGGCAAAGAGTGAGCCGGTTTCGTTTCGGAGGTGCTTAAGTTGTTGGCGTCCTGCGGAGGGTTACTCAATGCGGTCAGAATCCCTGTTTGAACTTACATCCTGGGCAATTGTTGATTTGGTCATTTCGCAAATTCCAGCTCTGTTGCCAAGAGCCCTGCTAGCACATCCGTTTTGAGTCTAACAGACAGATTAGTTGTGTCTCAATCTATTACTTTCCACGGCCGTCAAAGAATTTACGCCACCACCACTGAAACATGAACAAAGTCCACAATTCCTTTCGGCGGTCGGCTTGGCCACTTTCATGTTGCCGCTTTATTTCACTGACGTATGCATAGTCGAACAGTCCCTGCTTTTCAATGTAAGAATCTGACAGAAGCTCGTCGAGCAGTGGTTTGAAGTCCGAACGCAGCCACTTAGCGACTGGAATGCCGAAGCCCTTCTTCGGTCGCTTGATGATCGATTCCGGCAAATAGGGTGCTATTGCCTTCTTTAGCAGATACTTGGTCGTCAGATTCATTCCGTGGAGCTTCAGTGAAGGCGGTAACGAGAGGGCGAATTCGACCAGCGGGTAGGCGAGAAATGGCAAGCGCACTTCAAGCGATGCAGCCATTGAAGCTCGATCGGACTTCACCAGTAAGTCATCCGGCAGGTAGGTGTTTAAGTCCAGGCGCATTATTTCCGACACGACATCACTATGGGCAGCTGCATTCTTAATAGCGAAATGAGGCTTGTACAGCTGATCCTCACGAGTTAACGTAGCCAGTCCGGAGCGCATCAAGCGCGGATGCTCGGACAGTGGAATCGAACCCATCCATTGCAAATGCCGTGTTATAGCCGGTTGCTCAGCGGCAGAGATGAATTTCTTGGCTTTAAAATCAAAGCTGAGGTTATCGTGGGACACGGGTAAGCTGCGGATTGCCGGTTCAATGACCGAGCGGCGAAATATCGCCGGGACACTGGTCCATAGGCGTGCCAAATGATGCGCTTGGTACGTCGGATAACCGCCGAACAGCTCATCCCCGCCTTCACCGGCCAATGCAACTGTGACATGCCCCTTAGTCATTTTGGAAAGAAAGAATGTCGGCACAATGCTAGCGTCAGCAATCGGTTCGTCGAGATAGTCCCAAAGCTCCGTTAAGGTCGATTCCGCCAGATCCTGCGTAAACCAGGCCACGTGGTGATTCGTGCCCAAATGGTCTGCTACAAGTTTGGCGTGTTCGGACTCGTCAAAAGATGAGTCACGAAAACCCACCGAGAATG
>JADYXS010000029.1 GCA_021772155.1 Candidatus Obscuribacter sp. | reverse complement strand
GATGCAGCATCTACTCTTTAACGTCTAATGAAACTTGACGACAGTCAAGCGGCAATTCTCTCTGTCGCTGAGCGACACTACTGATTGTCGCCCATCACCCAAGCGAAAGTTATCATCGACGAATTGCTGACGATGCCGTCGCTGCCTGCACAGGTCAAAGACGTTGTCGCAAAGTACACCGCGGCCGTTAGTAGGCCGACGATGCAATAGAGAGGCACCACTGGGCTAGTCAGGCAGAGCCGATTGAAATCCAGAAGTGAAATCGGGCAAGCCACCCCCTGGCTTGCCGGACTCACTTGAGAGGAGAAACTTAGTGTTGCTTAGGCTTTTCGACGGCCTTGGCATACTCTTGGAGCATTTGAGCAAGCTCCGAAGCGGATCTGGCGGCAGCGGAGAACATCTCGTTCGGCAGTTTGAGCCCGAACACGTTTACCAGCATTCCTGACACTTTGTCGTCTTCCTGGGAATCCGCCGTATTTTCCAAAACAGGAAATGTGTCTGTCGCGCTCATTGAGGTTGGCTCCGGTCCGAAACTTAATCGCTTCACTATACCAACTTACCCACTGCTACCGGATCCCATGCGTAATCGTAAACAAGTTTGTTGGAAATATTTTGCCGTTAAGTTGTGAGTTTTGCGTGGGCTGACTGTGCTGCGATGAAGTGGCCAACTTTCGGACCGAGTTTGTCCATGTGAAATGAATCCACGTTTTGCTCAGCGGCACGATCGGACATGGTTACCCTCTCGTGCTGTCGCAGGTGTTCGCCCCATGTTTCAACCAGAAATGTTTCGGTGAATTTGCGTTCGTCCGCCAGGTCTCGGAATACGTGCCACTGGTAGGCGCCGTCTCGGCGACGTTGAATTTCCAGCACCTTTATGGCGTCGAGGAACTCGTCTGCTCGTAGCGGGTCAATGATGTATTCCACTGAGACCATAACAGGACCGTCCTGCGCATCCGGGACGTTGTGGGTCAATTTCGGATCTTTCCAATGCGTGCTTTCATCCACGTTCAGCCGTTCGGCGTGAGAAAGCTTGTGCCAGAATCCGGCGATCATCCCGAGCAGTAACATGATGGATGACACAAGCATTGCGTCGGTCATACCGCGCCATGTCGCAAGCGATCCCCAAATTATGGCTCCCACTGCAACGCAGCCTTGAAACACCAGTAGGTATATGGAGTAGGCTCGAGCGCGGACCCAGTTTGGCGCAGCCATTTGGACTGCAACGTTTAGTGAGGAGTTCTTGATTGTCCAGGCAATGCCGCAACCGAGCATTCCAACTAAGCCTACGGAGAAGTCGTGGGCGCAGGCGACTACCGCCATTGATCCGGCGAAAAGAATCGTGCCGACAGCGCTCATGCGATCAAGCGTCAGCTTTCGGCGCAGGCCCGGTTGAAGAATCGCTCCGATCAACGTTCCGACGCCGAATGCGCTCACGATTATTCCGTACTGTACGCTGTTTAACTTCAACTGTTGTCTGGCTAGCAATGGCAACAGTGCCCAAAGTGCACTGCATGACGTGGCAAAGACCACTGTGCGGACCAGAATTGCCTTCATGGCAAACGAGTGCCGCACGTACCTTATACCGGCACGGATTGCGCCGACAATGTGTTCTGACGATTGGTGACTGGCGTCCCGGCGATACTTCCACCGTAAGAGCGTGTAAATCATGACGCTGTAACAGCAAGCGTTGACTCCAAATGCCCAACCCGGCCCGTAGGATGCGACGATCACGCCACCGATGGCAGCGCCAGCCCCACGAGCCAAGTTGTATCCAGCGCTGCCCAGTCCGATTGCTGATTCTAAATGGCGACGAGGAACCAGCTCCGGGGTCAGTGCACTCCAGGCTGGAGCACCGCTTGCGTTCCCTATGAACAACAAGAATGTGAGTGTCAGTAAAAGCCAGGGAGTGGTGAGTCCCGATAAAGTGGCGAAAGCCAGTGTTGCAGCTGCAAGAAGTGACCAGATTTGTGCACAGAGAACAAGCTTTCGTCGGTCAAAGAGATCGGCGAAAGCACCTGCCGGTAATGCCAGAATGAAGAATGGCAGAGTAGCAGCCGTCTGCAACAACGCTGTCATGAATGGCTGATCGGTCAGCGACGTCATTAACCAAGCCGTGCCGACATCCTGGATAAAGAGTCCAGTGTTGGTGCAAAGAGCGGCTGTCCATATGGCTCGAAAGGCAGAAATCTTGAGCGGTTCTATTGCAGAAGTGCTATGTTTTTGTCTTGCTTGCGCCATTACCGGACCAGAAGGACTATGAGTAAGGGCGGCTGTGTCAGCCGTCTTCGTTAAATTTCAACAGCGGCTCAATTGATGCAAAACGAGTGACTCCTAAGGGAAGGGTCAGCCGGAGCCCATCTCACGGCGGCAGTTTTTGGCCATAGTTCTCTATTATAAACTCAAACAGGCATTGGCTGAGCTTGAGTGTGTGGAGCTTGGCAAGTCCTCCTCCTGATATCCCGTCCGTGGGCCTTATTCAGTGTTTAAGCTTTATGACTGATATTAACAACCTGGGCATCTGCCGGGGAAATTAACCCAAAAGTCTGCCGATGGTTATAAACTAACCGCCCGTAGGAAAGGGCGTTGTCGTTACTGATGATATGCGCCAACGTCACCCCCATCGAACAAGGAACGACTAATGACGCAAACAAACTTGAACACGACTGCTACCGGTTTGCAGTACGAAGATATCGTCGTTGGACAAGGTGCCGCAGCCAAACCAGGACAGACAGTTTCAGTGCATTACACGGGCTGGCTGATGGATGGAACCAAGTTCGACAGCTCAAAAGATAGAGGAACCCCGTTCGACTTCCCACTTG
>JADYXS010000273.1 GCA_021772155.1 Candidatus Obscuribacter sp. | reverse complement strand
GTATTTATCGACGCTGGCTATTTATATCGTCCTTTCAATAGTCGTAATCAACCGCAGGGAATTTTTCTATGGCACAAACTGATTCATCGGCCACTCGCACGCCGCGATTGTTCATTGCCTTAGCGGTGCTGCTGTGCGTTTTACGACTCGGCTTCGCCGCATCCGCAAGCCCTCCTGTGCAATCGCAATCCATTGTTTGGAAGACAGCAAGTGCAGCTGACAAAGAGTCGCTGCCAGGTGCAGGCGATCCCAAAGAACCGGAAGTGGTAGCGAACGAACCCATAACTTCACCGAAGCCGGATCAACTTGCGACACAGGAGCTTTTCCTGTCGACGCCTCTTAGCGACGAAGATAGAAAATCAATCCAGGACGGCAAGCCCGTGCTCTACGAGTTCGTCTCGAACTGGTCTGATCCTTGTAAAGCTATGGACAAGAATGCCCTCAGCAACACGACCATAAGCAAAGTCATCGCAGAAAACTTTGTGGCAGTAAGAATCACGGACGTATCGCGCGAAGAAAAGAAAAACCCACAGTGGATCACCAACTTGCACAAACGATACCACGTGTTTGCACTGCCCGCTCTTCTGGTGACTGACAAATCCGGCACGCCAAAAGCAACGCTCATCGGTAACTGTTCATCCCTCACAGTGCAGCGCTTCCTGGCTCGTTCCCTTCATTAGTGCATGCCCGGGCATACGGGATGCCCACTTCATCCAGAAAGCGCCGGTGTCCCCGCCCGCTCCTAACACGGGCGCCGCCCCTACCTTCATTTTACGGACGGATCGCAACTGTCTTCGTTCACCTTCGATTCACGACGCTGAAGCCATCTGCGCTTCAGTGGTGGCAAGGTTTGGGTTGACAGATAAAATCCCACGACAGGCACCAACGCTCCGAGCCAAAATCGCTCCGCACCAATTGTCCAGAGCACCGAGCAGGCCACCAGATAAGTGATGGTAATAACTACCACCAGGCGAGTGCCGCTCGTTTCCCAGGCCTTATCGCCCTCGACTCGTTTATTGCGTTGAATAAGTGTCGCCAGTTGCGACTCAAGATTTGAAATTCTTTCTTCTTCTTTCATGGTCAGATTATGACAGGCCGTCCAAAGCCTTGTCGCCTTCATCCGGAACGTCATCACAACCGGGGCCGGGTAGGTAAGGCAACTCGGCATCGCAGAGCGATGCACGCGTGGCCATGGGGACAAGCCCATCCCCTGCATTCGAAGCTACCACAAGTGGAACACCATGCCGATTTCGCCACTTCTTCACCAGCGAGTCCATATAGATGTAAACAACCGGAGTTATGTATAGTGTCAACAGTTGCGATACTAAAAGACCGCCGACGACTGCTAGTCCCAATGGGCGACGGGAGTCAGCCCCCGCACCAAATCCAATGGCAATAGGCAAGGTGCCCATCAAGGCAGCCATTGTGGTCATCATGATCGGTCTGAATCTTACCAGGCAAGCTTGATAGATCGCATCAGCTGCAGATAGGCCGCTGTTTCTTTCGGCATCTAGCGCAAAATCGATCATCATGATGGCATTCTTTTTCACGATTCCGATCAGCAACACCAATCCCAGAAAGCCATAGATATCCAAATCTACTTGAAAGACTAGCAACATGCCCAACGCGCCCAGCCCGGCAGCCGGTAAGCCGGACAAAATAGTTAAGGGATGCACGAAGCTCTCGTAAAGCATTCCCAAAATTGTGTAAATGATTATGGTCGCCAGCAGAAGTAGCCAACCCATGTTTTGGAATGAATCTTGAAACGCTTGCGCTTGCCCCTGAAAATTGACATTCACGTCTGGTGCCACCACATTCCGAGCGATCGCGTTAACTTGATCCACAGCAGAGCCGATTGAATGACCCGGACGCAAGTTGAACGAGATAGTGGCAGACGGGAACTGTCCCAAATGGTTAACTACAAGCGGTCCGACACCGGATGTCAGCTGAGCTACCGCGCTCAAGGGCACCATGGCGCCTGTGCTGGAGCGGACGTAAAGCTTTGACAGATGAGCCGGATCTCGTTGGAACTTAGGCTGAAGCTCCACAACTACCCGGTATTGGTTGGAAGGAGCATAGATCGTGGAGATCTGCCGTTGCCCGTATGCACTGGCCAGTGATTGTTCGACATGATCCTGGGTGATCCCTAACGTCGCTGCCAGATCACGATCCACCTTAATATCAATTTGTGGCGTGGCATTCATAATATCTGTCGTCACATCGGTAAAGCCTGGCAATGACTCAAGCTTTTTTGTGAGCGCTTCGGCGGACGAATACAGATGCTTCGTATCCGATGAAACCAGAGTTACTTGATACAAGCTTTTTGTTGCCTGTCCGCCGATCCGTATTATAGGCGGAACCTGAAGGAACGTATTTATCCCGGGTACCTGACTGACCTTAGGTCTGAGTTCGTGGATTACTTTCTCTGCTTTCTCAGAACGTTCGCTGAAAGGTTTTAACGCAATGATCAAACGTCCGGCATTGCTGGTGTTATTGCCACCGACGCTCGACATCACTCCGCGGACATTCTTGTTTTCTTGAACAATTGCTGCCACAGCCTTTTGGTGTTTCGACATGCTGTCAAACGAAATGCTTTGCAGTGCCTGGGTGGATCCCTGAATCATTCCAGTGTCCTCCGTCGGCATGAATCCTTTGGGCACCAAAACGAAGAGCACTGCCGTGACAACTACTGCCAAAACCAAAGTGGATAAAACGTATCGCGGGTGAACCAGAGCTATTTTGAGCGTCAATTCATACATCATGCTCAGGGACTGCCACTTACGTTCAACCCATTCGAGAAAGCGGTTGTTCGATTCAGTGTGACCAGCCTTGAGCCATCGGCTGGATAACATGGGCGTAAGCGTCAGCGAGACAAAACCGGATATCAGGATAGCCGAAGCAATCGTCACCGCGAACTCGTTAAATAGTCGGCCGACAATGCCGCCCATGAAAAGGATTGGTATGAACACCGCCACCAGCGACAGCGTCATGCTCAGCACCGTAAACGAAATTTCCTTTGTCGCACTGAGCGCTGCAGAATAGGGCTCCTCGCCCTTTTCGATGTGCCGAACAATATTTTCAAGAACCACAACTGCGTCATCAATGACAAAGCCGACAGATAGAGTGAGTGCCATGAGCGAGAGATTGTTCAAGCTGAACCCTAACATATGCATCACTGCAAACGTTCCAATAATTGACGTCGGAAGAGCAAGGGCTGGAATTATGGTGGCCGAGACGCTTCTCAGGAAAAGGAAGATGACCATCACGACAAGAGCGATTGTCAGAAGCAAAGTAAATTGAACGTCACCGATGGACGCTCGGATAGAGCTGGTACGATCGTAGAGTATTTCCAACTTGACGGCACCGGGAATTTGCTCACGCAGCGCTGGCAAAACTTTGGAAATTGAATCAACAATTTCTACTGTATTAGTTCCTGGCTGTCGCATGATGGCCAGGACCACGGCTCGCTTGCCGTTGTACCAACTTGCTGTTTTATCATTCTCAACGCTGTCGATAACATTTCCGACATCTGACAGTCGAACAGGCGATCCATTTCGGTAAGCAACAACAAGTGCCCCGAATTCCTTTGCTTCAATTAACTGACCATTTGTTTTTAATAAAAACGCTGAGTGTTGCCCATAGAGCGTTCCAGTTGGTAGATTTACGTTTCCATTTTGGATCGCGTTACGAACATCCTCCAAACCCACTCCGCGTGCCGCTAGAGCATCGGGATCTAACTGAGCGCGAACCGCATACTTCTGAGATCCGAATACATTGACCTGGGCAACTCCACTGATCATCGACAGTCGCTGACCAACTAATGATTCCGCGTACTCATTAACCTTGTACAACGGTAATGAATCCGAACTCAACGCAAGAAAAAGAATTGGTGAATCGGCGGGATTTACCTTCTTGTACGAAGGCGGTGTCGGCATTGGAGGAAGCAGCCGAGACGCCGTAGCAATAGCCGTCTGAACATCTTGGGCAGCAGCATCGATATCGCGAGAAAGGTCAAACTGAAGAGTTATTGAAGTGCTACCTAGAGAGCTGCTGGAGTTCATTGAAGACACTCCCGCAATCGTTGCGAACTGGCGCTCGAGCGGGGTTGCAACAGCACTTGCCATGGTATCGGGATTCGCCCCAGGCAGGCTTGCCGTAACCGAGATTGTCGGGAAATCGACGCTCGGCAGATCATTTACTGGTAGCTGGCGGTATGACAGGATGCCGAACAGAACAATTGCAATCATCGCCAACGTGGTGAGAACAGGACGTTTGATGAAGATACCGGAGAAATTCATAGCTCTTTCTCTGACACTTTAACTTTGCTGTTCTCAGTCAATTGCAACTGTCCATCGGTAACTACAAGCTCTCCAGGATGCAATCCGGAAGATATAGTTACTGAATCAGCAACTACCGGTCCGGTAACAACTGGCTGCATATGGACTGTTTTATCCGCTTTCAAAACCCATACAAACTGACCAGACTGGCCGTTCTGCACAGCTTGACTCGGCACCACCGTAGCATCGTGCAAGGTAGTAAGCGTGAGCACTATGTCCACATACTGGCCAGGCCATAATTGCGACGTCGAGTTATCGAAAACAGCCTTCACTTTGACTGTGCCACTGGTACTGTCAACGGCATTGTCTGTGAAGGTGACGCGCCCACCTTGCGCAAGTGGTTTACCGTTCGGACGCGTTGCAGTTGCCAGCAATTCTCCTACTTGCCCATATTGTTGAACGGCTGCGAATTGCAGTTGCGGCACAGAAAATTGAACATAGATTGGAGATATCTGATTGATGGTGACAAGAACGTCTTCCGACGGTCGAACGTTATTTCCCAGCAAGACTTGCAGGTTTCCGGTGCGTCCGGAAATAGGGGCTGTGATAGATGTGTAGTCGAGCTGCACACGAGCATTTTCCAAGCCTGCTCTGGCAGATGCATGTTGCGCCTGCGCGCTGCGCACAATTGCCTTGTCGGCATTGATAACTGCCTGCGCGTTTTTGATTGCCGCTTCCCCGGATTTAACTACTGCGGCTGTGGATAAGAAAGTCGTCCGCAGCTGTTCAGCTTGCTCATTCGATACAGCACCTTGCTTTGACAGATCTAGATACCGATCGGCTTCTTTGCCCGCCTGGCGATTCTGAGCCAGATCTCGTACTAGATTCGCTTTGGATTGAAGTAGAGATGCTTCGTCCTTTTCAACAGCGGCCTTAGCTTGCTCCACCAAAGCCTTCTGTTTGGCTACTTCCGACTCAGCTTGATTGAGAGCAGCACGAACCGTGCGCTGATCGATTGTGAAAAGTAAGTCGCCGATGTGAACGAACCGTCCCTCTTTGAAATGCACTCCAATGAGGTTTCCGCCGGCCCTTGCTTTGATCGATACGGAGTTGATTGGCATCACACTGCCTATGCTGCGGATTTCCACAGGCACATTTTCTAACCTTGCCGGGGCAGTCGTCACAGTGACAACGCGAGGCCCTCTTGCTTCTTTCTTTGGTGCGTTGAAGGCGATCAAACAAAATAAGCGATACTGCCGAGCCGAGTGACACCCGCCAGATAATGTTCTTGCTTTCCGATTTACTTGAGTTTAGTAACAATTGATTCCGGTACTTTGCAAGGACCTTAACCTGCTTTGCGTTGATGTCCAAAGCTCCAGAACGAGCTTGGTGCCCAACAATGACCAATTCTACTCTGTTGCTTCAAGAGTTGTTGCCTTACTCATCAACACTGGTAACAGCCCAGCCGTACTACCTGCTGTGCTCCGAAGCGTGCGCGTTAAGCAGCTCCAAAATT
This sequence comes from Candidatus Obscuribacter sp., assembly GCA_021772155.1. Classification (GTDB taxonomy): domain Bacteria; phylum Cyanobacteriota; class Vampirovibrionia; order Obscuribacterales; family Obscuribacteraceae; genus JADYXS01. The sequence goes on along the minus strand of JADYXS010000273.1, from coordinate 2,578 downwards.
GCCGGCCGATTCGCCATGCGCTCGGCAACGGTTTTTCCGGACTTGTCGGTAAGTAAAGTGTCTGCTCCAGCCTCCAATAGTTGTTGACAGATCTGAGCGTTTTTCGCGCGCATCAAGGCGGTAATTCCATCCTCGTCCTGCAAATCCGGGTTGGCTTTGTTCTGAAGTAACAGGCCGACCATCTCACTTCGCCCCTGGTTTGCAGCCAGCATTAGCGCCGTTCGTCTATCACAATCTGCCATATTCACGTTGCAGCCACTCTTAAGAAGCAGGTTTGCAATCTCAACATTACCGTCCAAGGCCGTCCGCATTAGCGGTGTCTGCGCATAGTTGTCGACTTCGTCAGGTGTAGCCCGCGAATCCGACAAGGTGGCTTCTACGGCAGCAGGGTGCCCCCATCGGGTGGCGGCATGCAGAGGAGACATTCCGGTGGTCTCGCATTTCGCCCTGACATTTGCACCCTTCTTCAGAAGCACGTGGATGCTCTCTGCACTACCGACTGCAGCCGCTAGCCAGAGCACTGTCCGACCGTTAATGGGCTGCTCCAGAATGAGGCCGCCGGCATTAACCAACTCTTCGAAGCGCCCTTTGTTTCCGCTGCTCCATGCCCCATACAATTCCTGGTGAACATGGGTATTCATCTACAGACCACCATTAAACTGACCTCTACACAGAAAACCTTCTACTTAAAGCATACTGCCCAGCCCTGATCAGTTTCAGTGACATACAGACAATTACATGTCATTAACTGATACTTGTCTGCCTTTAAGGCGCATTTTTCATCTTGACGCCTGTCTGTTCAAACAATCTCTACACCAAGAGGAACGCCAACAGTGAGCATCGCAACAACAGCAACATTGAGTAATGCCATCGAGCCAGCAACGCGAAAGTTTCTGGAATCTTTGAATTCCAGCGGCGGCAAGCAAATTTATGAATTGTCCGTTGAGGAAGCGCGCAAGCTGCTATCGGATGTCCAGGCAGGCACCGTAGTAGAAAAATTACCGGCGGATATCGAGGACAAGACCATTCCTGTAGGCCCAAGTGGGCAAGTGTCAATCCGGATAGTCAGGCCAAAGGGTGTCAAAGAGTCCTTGCCGCCAATTATGTACTTTCACGGCGGCGGCTGGGTCTTAGGCGGTACTGATACTCACGATCGACTGATACGAGAGTTAGCAAACGGCGCAAAAGCAGCCGTTGTATTCGTCAATTTCACACGCTCCCCGGAAGCTAAGTATCCAACGCCAATAGAAGAAGCTTACGCTGCTACTAAATACATCGCTGAAAATGCAAAAGACCTTAACCTCAGAGCGTCCGAGCTGGTGGTGGCAGGAGATAGTGTTGGTGGGAATATGGCAGCGGCTGTAACTCTTATGGCAAAAGAACGTGGCGGTCCGAAAATCGCCCATCAAGTCTTGTTCTATCCTGTTACTGACGCAAATTTCGAAACGCAGTCGTACCGCGATTTCGCAACGAAGCACTTCCTCACCCGCGATGCCATGAAGTGGTTCTGGGGGCACTACACTGCCGACGAAGCGGTCCGCAAGCAACCAACGGCCTGTCCGCTCCAAGCGTCGCTGGAACAGCTCAAAGGCCTGCCTCCGGCCCTGGTTATAACAGGGGAGTTTGATGTTCTTCGCGATGAAGGTGAGGCATACGCACACAAACTATCCGAAGCCGGTGTAACCGTTAAAGCGGTGCGTTTCCTTGGTACCATTCATGATTTTGTTTTGCTGAACGTCATCACAAACACTCCCGCACCACGCGCGGCAATTTCGCTTGCCACCGCAACCTTGAGAGAACTCTTCTCTGCTGCCGAAACGAAAAAATAATACGCCAGGCTGAAAGAAAAGGACGTCACCACGGTGGCGTCCTTTTCCTTAACCGAACCTTAGTAGAAGGATGGCACCATTGGTCTGATCCCCGGTGACTAGTCAGGAGACTTCACTATGAGCTTCGTGATAGGTGCGTTTGAGTTTGAGGGTCCCTACACGGACAGCAACGAGATTCTTCCGATCCCGGGAATCTTCGGTCTCGTCTGCGAACGCAACAACGAGTTCGAACTGCTTCATCTAGATCAAACTTATTGTCTCCGTAATTGCCTGGATACCGAAGAACACACTAGCAATCTCCTGTTCTACTCGGAGACATGTCGCGGAAAACTATCTGCAATTGTTCACTATGCCCCTGAACTATCTAAATCAGAACGGTCAGCGCTGAAGCACCAACTTTGCGTCGAACTCGAAGACGACCTGCCAGCTGAAAATAACCTGAGTTCGATCGATTAAGGATCGATAGAAGCGACAGCGGTAAATCGGCGGTATTTGGGGATTATTAAGCGCCGCTTAAGATTCGAGGCAACGAGGCGCGCAAGACATACACTTGCGTCAACTTAATCCCTCTTGACGAGTGCACAAATGCCTCAGTTACTTTCATCATCTAAAGAGCACGACGAACGCGTTCACCGCATGGCCAACACGACACGCTTGCGATCAATGGCGCCAACCGGTGCCTTTCGGTTCGAGAACAATGTGATCAAGTTCACTGGGGTGGCAATTGGAGCAATGGTTGCCGCCGGCTT